>DATJIM010000398.1:0-4065 GCA_035493195.1 Caldimonas sp. | reverse complement strand
GGCCTGCTCGCCGCGGTCGGCGGCGTGCTGATGGCCTGGTACAACGGCCGCATCTCGCCCGGCACCGTCAACCTGAGCGCGATGATCTCGATCCTGATCATCGCCGTGCTCGGCGGCATGAAGCACCCGATCGGCGCGTTCGTCGGTGCGATCGTCTACGTGCTGCTGCAGAACTTCGCGATCGACCTCTTCGTTCGCGAACGCTTCAACCTCGTGATCGGCGCGGGGTTCCTCGCCATCGTTTTGTTTTCCCCCGACGGTCTGCTCGGGTTGTGGGCGAAGCTTCGCTCCAGCCTGGTCAAGACCCAGACCCCCCAGCAAACAAGGAGGCAACTGTGAGAGAGACGAAAAGAAGGATCTGGCTGCGCAGCGTCGTCGGTGCGGCCGCCATGGCGGCCCTGATGGGCTCGGCGTGGAGCCAGGAGACGCTCAAGATCGGCCTGCTGACCAACCTCGAAGGGCCGTTCGCGGTGCCGGGGCAGGACGGCTTCCGCGGCGCCGACATGGCGCTCAAGGAAAAGAATGGCATGGCCGGCGGCAAGAAGATCGAGTTCATCAAGCTGTCGTCCGACGCGACTCCCGACAAGGCGGTTGCGGCGACGCGCAAGGCGGTCGAGCAGGACAAGGTCCAGATCATGATCGGGCCGCTGTCGGGCGACGAAGGCATCGCGGTCAAGAACTACGCCAAGTCGCATCCCGAGGTCACGTTCATCAACGGCTCGTCGGGCGCGCAGGCGGCCACGCTCGTCGATCCGTCGCCGAACTTCTACCGCTTCAACACCGAAGGCGCGCAGTGGATGGTCGGCCTCGGCGAGCATGCGCTCGCCAAGGGCTACAAGAAGGTCTTCCTCGTCGCCGAGGACTACGGCTTCCCGTACTCGCAGGTGCAGGGCTTCATGGCGAGCTACTGCGCCAAGGGCGGCAAGGTCGTCGACAAGGCGTGGGTGCCGCTCGGCACCAAGGACTACGCCTCCGTCGTCGCGAAGATCCCGAAGGACATCGACGCGGTCGTCGTCGTCCTCGGCGGCAGCGACGCGGTGAACTTCCTCAACCAGTACGAGCAGGCCGGCGGCAACAAGCCGATGGTCGGCGGCTCGATCACGGTCGACCAGACGGTGCTCAACTACAAGGGCAAGCGCCGCGAGTCGCTGCTCGGCACCGCCTCGGCGGGGCCGATGGCCGACTCGATCGACACGCCCGAGTGGAAGAAGTTCGTCGCCGACTACAAGGCGCAGTTCAAGGACGGCTTCCCGAGCCCGTCGCTGTTCGCGTACCTGTACTACATCAACACGCGTGCCACGCTCGAGGCGCTCGATGCGGTGAAGGGCGACCTGTCGAACGGCCAGAAGGCGTACCGCGCGGCGCTGCAGAAGACGAACTTCAAGGGCCCGGCGGGCGAGGTCAAGATCGACAACAACCGCAACGGCGTCGGCACGACGTACATCACCGAGGTGACGAAGGCGCCGGACGGCTCGTTCTACAACAAGGTCGTGAAGACGGTGCCGAACGTGTCGCAGACGCTCGGCCTTTCCGAAGCCGACTTCAAGAAGATGGGCCTCGGCTCGCGCGACGTCCCCGACTGTCGCAAGTAAGAAGGCGGCGATGGCGTCGATCACGTCGCTGCACCCGCGCGGCTCCGCCGCGCGGGCGTGGCCGGGTGCGCAGCCCGCCCAGGGCAGCTCGCTGCTCTCGGGCGATGCGCTGCAACTCGACAGCGTGTCGCGCACGTTCGGCGCGCTGCGCGCGGTCGACGACGTCACGCTCTCGGTCGCCGCCGGCGAGAAGGCCGCGATCCTCGGCTCCAACGGCGCCGGCAAGACGACGCTCTTCAACGCCATCACCGGCGACTTTCCGCCCACCGCCGGGCGGATCCTCTTCTTCGGCGAAGACATCACGGCGCTGCCGCCGCACGAGCGCATTCGCAAGGGTTTGAGGCGCACCTATCAGTCTTCGCTCCTCTTTCGCGACCTGACGGTGCGCGACAACCTGTTCCTTGCGGTGCGCGGCGTCGCGAGCGGCCGCTTCAGCTTCCGCCGTCCCGGCCCGCGCCATCCGGCGACCGTCGCAACGCGCGACCTGCTCGAGCGCGCGCGCCTTTCGCACATCGCCGACGAGCGCGTCGCCAACCTCGCGCACGGCCAGCAGCGCCAGCTCGAGATCGGGATGGCGCTCGCCGGCGCGCCGCGCATGATCCTGTTCGACGAGCCCGCGGCCGGACTCTCGCCCGCCGAGCGCCGCGAGCTGGTCGCGCTGCTCGCGTCGCTGCCGGCGCACATGAGCTTTTTGCTCATCGAGCACGACCTCGAGATCGCGATGCGCGCGGCGACGCGTGTCACCGTGATGCACAACGGCCGGGTGCTCAAGACGGGCACGCCCGAGGAGATCGAGAACGACCGCGAGGTGCAGGACATCTACATGGGAGGGCGGCATTGATGGCGCCGCGCTCGACCCGCGAGGCGTCGCGCCCGGGAGCGCCGATGCTCGAGATCGCCGGCCTCGACGTCCACTACGGGCACGCCCACGTGCTGCAGGGAATCGACCTGCTGCTCGAGCGCGGCGTGCTCGCGATCGTCGGCCGCAACGGCATGGGCAAGACGACGCTGTGCAATGCGATCACCGGCCTGGTGCCGGCGAGCGGCAGCATCCGGCTGCGCGGCGAGGAGATCCGCGGCCTCGCGCCGCACCGGATCACGCGGCGCGGCATCGCGTACGTGCCGCAGGGCCGGCGGGTCTGGCCTTCGCTCAGCGTCGACGAGACGCTTCGCCTCGTCGCCCGCGACCGCCGCGAAACCGCGCGCATCTACGAGCTGTTCCCGCGCCTCGCCGAGCGGCGCGGTCACGGCGGCGCCGAGCTCTCGGGCGGCGAGTCGCAGATGCTCGCGATCGGCCGCGCGCTGCTGCTCGCCCCCAAGCTCCTGGTCATGGACGAGCCGACCGAGGGTCTGGCGCCGATCATCGTCGAGCAGGTCGTCGATGCGCTGCGCGGGCTCGCCGCCGAGCGCGAGATCGCGGTGCTGCTGATCGAGCAGAACCTCGGCGTCGCGATCGACGTCGCCGATCGCATCGGCGTGATGGTCAACGGCCGCATCGCGCGCGAGATGGCGGCGAGCGAACTCGGCGCCGACCGCGAGCTGCAGGAGCGCCTGCTCGGCCTGCGCGCAAGCGGCGACGCCGGCGAGGCCGCCGCGACGACGCTGGCGAGCGAGGAAGCGGCGACCCAGGTCCTGACCGTGCGCCGCGCGCACGGCGACGGCGCACCGACCCTCGGCGACCTGGCGCCGGCGTCGGTGCGCGGCTTCAATCGCTGGAACGCCGCCGGCACCGCAGGCCGCGTCGCCGACATCCCGCGCGCAGCGGCGCCGGCCGCGCCGGCCGATGCCGCGCCTTCAAGCGTCGGCCGGCCGACTGCGCCGGCATCGTCATCGGCGACTGCGAGCAGCGGCACGGCGCAGGTGTTCGACCTCCGCGTCGCGGCGACGGGCGGCCGCGCTGCGTACGTCGTCGGCACCTTCGACACCAAGGGCCGCGAGCTGCAGTTCCTGCGCCAGCAGCTCGAACGTCGGGGGCTGCGCGTCGTCACGGTCGACCTCGCGACGTCCGGCAAGACGTCGACGGCGTCGGTGCATCCGCGCGAGGTCGCGCGCCACCATCCCGACGGCGAGCGCGCGGTCTTCAGCGGCGATCGCGGCAGCGCCGTGACGGCGATGGCGCTCGCGTTCGCGCGCTTCGTCCAGACGCGCGGCGACCTCGGCGGCCTGATCGGTGCCGGCGGATCGGGCGGCACCTCGCTCGCGACCAGCGGCATGCGCGCGTTGCCGGTCGGCGTTCCCAAGGTCATGGTCTCGACGATGGCGAGCGGCGACACGCGGCCCTACGTGGGACCGAGCGACATCTGCATGATGTATTCGGTCACCGACGTGCAGGGCATCAACCGCATCAGCGAGCAGGTGCTGGCCAACGCCGCCAACGCGCTCGCCGGCATGATCGCCCACCCGCCGCAGCCATCGGGCGAGACGCGGCCGGCGCTCGGCCTCACGATGTTCGGCGTGACGACGCCGTGCGTGC
>DATJIM010000397.1:0-2218 GCA_035493195.1 Caldimonas sp. | reverse complement strand
ACCGTCTCGGCGAGCGCCGAGCCGTCGCCGCCGACGACCTGCGTGAACGTGAACTCGCCGTAGATCGCCGCCGTCGGCGTGCCGTGCAGGTTCTCGACCGCGACGTTGACCGCGAGCAGCGGCGTCCTGCAGTCGCCCTTGGCCGGCACCATTGCCACGCTCACGAGGTAGTAGCGGAACTGCGCGTTCATCGTCTTCGGCGAGCGGCCGCGCATCAGCTCGGCCATCTCTTCGGGGCTTTCGAAGATGCGTGGCTCGCCGTTCGGGCCGCCGCGCAGCGCCTCGCCGGCGATCGCCTGCTCCACGGTGTGCGAATACGACTGCGTCCCGGTCGGCATCTCGGTGTACTCGCGTCGCTCGCGCGTCGCTGCCGACTTCTTGGTCTGCGCCTGTGCCTGCGGCTTGGCGCCAGTCGACTTGGCCGGCGGCGGCTCGCTCTTCTTGCACGCCGTCGCGGCGAGGGCGGCGAGGGCGACGACGGTGACGAGACGGGCGATGCGCACGGTGCTTCCAGTGGGGTTCGTCGGCGGATATCGGCCGCGGCGGCGCCGACTTGAGCTCGCCGGGCGTCTGCCGAGACGGGCGTCCCTACAATCGCCCGCACTCGAGCCCGCCCATGCACGTCGACGCTTCGGTCTTCAAGGCCTACGACATCCGCGGCGTCGTCGGCCGGACGATCGACGAGCGCTTCGCCGAGCAGCTCGGCCGCGCGTTCGGCAGCGAGGTGCTCGCCGCCGGCGATCGCGCGGTCGCCGTCGGCCGCGACGGCCGGATTTCGTCGCCGGCGCTCGCCGCCGCGCTTATGCGCGGTCTCGCTGCGACCGGGCTCGACGTCGTCGACATCGGCGCGGTGACGACGCCGATGCTCTACTACGTTGCAGCGACGCGCGGCGCGCACCGCTGCACGAGCGGCATCCAGGTCACCGGCAGCCACAACCCGAAGAACGACAACGGCTTCAAGATGGTCCTCGCCGGTCGGGCGATCCACGGCGAGGCGATCCAGCGCCTTCGCCGACGCATGACAGCCGACGACCACGTCGACGGCTCCGGTCGAATCGCGGCGCTGGACATCGTCGCCGAGTACCGCGCGCGCATCGTCTCCGACTGCAAGCTCGCGCGGCCGATGACGATCGCGGTCGATTGCGGGAACGGCATCGCCGGCGCTTCGGCGCCGGGGATCCTGCGCGCGCTCGGCTGCACCGTCGACGAGCTCTATTCGGAGGTCGACGGCGAGTTCCCGAACCACCATCCCGACCCGAGCAAGCCCGAGAACCTCGCCGAGCTCGTTCGCGTCGTCGCGCGTGGCGACGCCGAGCTCGGCCTCGCGCTCGACGGCGACGGCGACCGTCTCGGGGTCGTCACGAAGAGCGGGCAGATCGTCTTCCCCGATCGCCAGCTGATGCTGTTCGCGCGCGACGTGCTGCAGCGCGAGCGCGGCGCGACGATCGTCTACGACGTCAAGTGCTCGCAGAAGGTGGCGCCGCTGATCCGCGACGCCGGCGGCGTGCCGATGATGTGGAAGACCGGCCACTCGCTGATCAAGGCGAAGATGCGCGAGGTCGGCGCGCCGCTCGCCGGCGAGATGAGCGGTCACATCTTCTTCGGCGAGCGCTGGTACGGCTTCGACGACGGCACGTACACGGCGGCGCGGCTGCTCGAGATCGTCAGCGCGAGCGCCGATCCGAGCGCGGTGCTCGACGCGCTGCCGACGAGCTTCTCGACTCCCGAGCTCAACGTCGGCTGCGCCGAGGGCGAGCCGGCCGAGGTCGTCGCGCGGCTGCGGGCCGAGGCGACCTTCCCCGGCGCGAAGGAGGTCGTGACGATCGACGGCGTGCGCGTCGAGTACGACGACGGCTTCGGGCTCGTTCGCGCATCGAACACGACGCCGGTGCTCGTGCTCCGCTTCGAGGGCACGACTCCCGAGGCGTTGGCGCGCATCGAAGCCGACTGCATGGCGGCGCTGCGTGCGGTCAAGCCCGACGCCGAGGTCGCGCGCGCGGCGCACTGAGCGGTGCAGCCGCGTCGATGCGCGTCCTGATCGTCAAGCTGTCGTCGCTCGGCGACGTCGTCCACACGCTGCCGGTCGTCGCCGACATCCGCGCGGCGCACCCCGGCGCGCGCGTCGACTGGGTCGTCGAGCCGGCGTTCGCGCCGCTCGTCGAGCGCGTCGCCGGCGTCGCCAACGTCATCGAGTGCCCGCTGCGACGCTGGACGCGCG
>DATJIM010000396.1:0-2098 GCA_035493195.1 Caldimonas sp. | reverse complement strand
GCAGCTTGCCGGCGTTGATCTGCTGGACGACGGTGGCGGGCCCGCTCGCGATCGCGTCGACCTGGCCACCGAGCAGCGCCACCACCGCTGGCCCCGCGCCGGTGAACGGGATGTGGGTCATCCGAAAGCCGGCCTCGCTCTTCAGCATCTCCATCGGCACGTGCATGGTGCCGTAGTTGCCGGAGCTGCCGTAGTTGTAGGCGCCGGGCTTGCTGCGGGCGTCGTCGACGAATTCCTTCAGGGTGTGCCAGGGCGCATCGGCGCGCACCACGAACACCGTCGGGTCGGCGGTGAAGCGCGCGATCGGCTTGAACTGCGAGAGCTGGTAGGCGGGCTTGCGATCGAGGATCTTGTCGGCCTCGGGCAGGATCGAGATCGACGACAGGCTCATGAGAACGGTGTAGCCGTCGGGCGCTGCGCGCGCGGCGACGCCGATGCCGAGGGCACCGCCGGCGCCGGCGCGGTTCTCGACGACGACCGATTGCTTCAGCTCGCGCCCGAGCGCTTCGGCCACGGGCCGGGCGACCGTGTCGGCGACGCCGCCGGGCGGGAACGGAACGATCATCGTGATCGGCCGATCTGGCCAGGCTTGCGCGTGCGCTGCCGACGCGGCGGCGAGGAGCGAAGCGAGCAACAGGGTGCGGAACGTGGTCAGGCAAACGCGCATGCAAAAACTCCTTCGTTTCGCCGACATTAGCATCGCCGATCGAACTGGAGCGTCGATGATCACCCTCACTTCGTTTGCCCGAGCGTCGCGCGCGTTCGTCTGCGCCCTCGCCGTCGCCGCCGCCGCGACGCCTGCCGTCGCACAGGACGCGTATCCGTCGAAGCCGGTCAGGATCATCGTGCCGTTCGCCGCCGGCGGCCCCGCCGACGTCTACGCGCGCTTTCTCGCCGAGCGGCTGCAGCAATCGATGGGACAGACGTTCATCGTCGACGACCGTCCCGGCGCGGGATCGATCATCGGCACCGACGCGGTCGCGAAGAGCGCGCCCGACGGCTACACGCTGCTGCTGATGTCGAACACGCACACGGTCAACGAGTCGCTGATCGCCAACAAGCCCTTCCAGCTGATGCGCGACTTCGCACCGATCGCGCCGATCAATTCGTCGGACCTCGTGCTCGTCGCGCGCAGCTCGCTGCCGGTCTCCACCGTCCACGAGCTGATCGCCGCAGCGAAGGCGAAGCCGGGTGCGATGACGTACGCGTCGTCGGGACCGGGGACGCCATACCACATGGCCGGCGAGCTGTTCAAGGCGCTGGCAGGCGTCTCGATCCTGCACATCCCGTACAAAGGCAGCTCGGGCGCGCGCACCGACGTCCTCGGCGGCCAGGTCGACCTGATGTTCGACGCCGTGACGACGATGACCGAGCACGTTCGCCAGGGCAAGGTGAAGGCGCTCGGCACGACGGGCAAGACGCGCTCCGAGGTGATGCCCGACGTGCCGACCATCGCCGAGGCCGGCGTCCCCGGCTACGAAGCGACGATCTGGCTCGGGCTGATGGCGCCGAAGAACACGCCGGCGCAGATCGTCTCGCGCCTCAACGCCGAGGTCGGCAAGATCGTCGGCCAGCCCGACGTCGTCAAGGCGTGGCGCGTCCAGGGCGCGGTGCCGATGACGATGAGCGTCGCCGAGTTCACGAAGTATCTGAACGACGACATCGTCAAGTGGGCGCGCATCGTCAAGGTCTCGGGCGCGAAACCCGAGCAGTGAACGCCGCGTGCCAGGGCGAGCCCGCGATGGCCGCCGAGCTTCACCTCCTTTGCGCAGGCGCGGTCAAGGGCCTCGTTCTGGCGCTGCAACCGGGCTTCGAGACGAGCGCTCGGGTTCGCGTCGAGGCGCAGTTCGGCGCCGTCGGCGCGATGCGCGACGAGCTCGCCGCCGGCGCGCCGTGCGACGTCTTCGTCGCGACCGCTGCGATGGTCGCGGCGCTCGTCGCGAGCGGCGCGTTGCGTGCCGGCTCCGCGCGGCCGATCGGCCGGGTCGAGACCGCCATCGCGGTGCGCGAAGGCGCGCCGGTGCCCGGGATCGCGAACAGCCACGCCCTGCGCTCGGCGTTGCTCGCAGCGAGCGCGCTCTACATCCCGGATGCGACG
>DATJIM010000395.1:0-4367 GCA_035493195.1 Caldimonas sp. | reverse complement strand
CGCCAGATCGCGAACGCGGGATTGTCCGGTTCTCGCTTCCATGCCGCGACGCCGCCCTGCTCGCTGGCGGTCAGGATCGCCTCGGGATCGGCAGCGACGACAGCCTCGGTCGACACCGTCGGCACCAGCGGGGCGAGGTCGGCGAAGACGTTCTGGCCCGCGCAGACGCCGAGGACCTCGTCGATGATCTGCCGGCGGTTGACCGTCATCAGCGGCTGTTGCCACACCTGATAGAAGACGCGGACCGGCGGCGCGCTCGCGTGCGCGCTGCGCAAGCGCGCGAGCGCGGCGCGCAGCTCGCCGGCGCGCTGCGCGGACTCGCGTTGGTGGCCGAGCAGCACGCCGAGCCGCTCGATCGCGCGCGCGACGTCGTCGAGGCGCTGCGGCGCGAGCTGGAAGAGGCGCACTCCGGCGCGCTCGAGCTGCTCGATCTCGCGGCCGACGTTGCCGCGCTGCCAGACGAGGACGAGGTCGGGCTTCAAGGCCAGCACGCGCTCGACGTCGATGCGCCCCGCATCGCCGATGCGCGCGATCGCGCGCGCCTCGGAAGGATGGTCGCTCAACGCCGAGACGCCGACCAGCGAGGCACCGGCCCCCGCAGCGAAGACGAGCTCGGTGAGACTCGGCGCGAGCGTGACAACGCGCGTCGGGGGTCGGTCGACGACGACGCTGCGGCCGGCATCGTCGATCGCGGTCAGGGCGCCGGCGCCGTTCGCCGCTGCAAGCGCGCACGAGGCGAGCGCGCCGATCGCCCAGCGGCGACACGGCGCGGACCGAACGGCGCGCGTCATCGCTGCGCTCCGGATGCGATCGACGATGCGTCGTCGGCGACGACGAAGCGTGTCGCACCGTCGACGACGAGCGCGCGGATCGCGACGCCGAAGAGCAGGCCGAGCCGATCGGCGACGAGGACGTCGTCGCGCGCTCCCGCGATCGCGCCGCCGGCGCCGTCGAGGAGGACGACGTGGCTCGCGAGGTCCCACGCGAGGTCGAGGTCGTGCAGGCTGGCGACGACGGCGCCGCCAGCGGCAGCGTGCGCGCGCAGGACGTCGACGAGCAGCCGCTCGTGCGCGAGGTCGAGGTGCGACGCCGGTTCGTCGAGGAGGAGGAGCGGCGCGCCCTGCAGCAACGCGGTCGCGATCGCGACGCGCTGGCGCTCGCCGCCCGAGAGAGTCTGCACGTCGCTCGCGGCGAGCGGCGCGAGCTGCAAGCGGTCGAGGACGCGCTCGACCTCGTCGTCGACGCGCACTCCGTCGTCGAGCACCGACCGCACGCCGAAGCCGCGCCGACGCGCGAGCGCCGCGGTCTCGCGCACCGTCGCCGGAAACGGGTCGGACCAGAACTGCGGGCTCCAGGCGCGGCGCGCGGCAAGCAGCGACGGTTGCCACGCAGCGAGGTCGACGCCGTCGACGCGAACGCGTCCGGCGGCGAGCGGAAAGACGCCCGCGAGTGCAGCAAGCAGCGAAGACTTGCCGGCGCCGTTCGGCCCGACGACGACCCAGCGCTCGCCCGCTTCGACCAGGATGTCGAGCCGACCGATGAGGACGCGGCCGCGCATGCTGCCGCCGGCGCGCAGTGCAAGCCCGTTCGACGAGAGCAGCGCTTCGCTCATCGCGTCGCCGCCGGTCGCTGCAGGAGCATGGCGATGAACGTCGGCACGCCGATCGCCGCCGCGAGGACGCCGACCGGAAGCTGCAACGGCGCGACGATCGTCCGCGCCGCAGCGTCGACGGCGACGACGAACGCGCCGCCGGCGACTGCGCTCGCCGGCAGCAGCAGCGGCGCAGCGCGCACGCCGAGCCGACGCAGCGCATGCGGGACGACAAGGCCGACGAAGCCGATCGCCCCCGCGGTGGCGACCGCAGCGCCGGTCGCGATCGCGGCCGCGAGCAGGACGGCGCGTCGCCGCGGCCCGACCGCGACCCCCAGCGTCGCCGCCCAGGCATCGCCGCGCGCCAGCCAGTCGAGCTCGCGCGCGCGCGGCCAGACGATCGCGAGCGCAACGGCGACTGCGATCCAGACGATCTCCCAGTGCGACGCGCCGTTCAAGTCGCCGAGCAGCCAGAACACCATGCCTCGCAACTGGCCTTCGTCGGCGAGCGTCAGGATCAGCGAGACGATCGCCGAACAGCCGGCGCCGATCATCACGCCGACGAGCAGCAGCGCGGTCGCTGCTTCGCCCGACGGAACGATCGCGGTGCTCGCGAGGCGACGCCAGAGCAGACCGAAGAGAAGCAGCGACGCCGCGATCGCGCCGATCGCCGCGCCGGCGGCGACGCCCCACTCCGAGAGCGTCGCTGCCGCGGCGCCCGCGACGAGCATCGCGCCGAGTGCGCCGACCGAAGCGCCGCCGGCAACGCCGAGGACGTAGGGGTCGGCGAGCGCATTGCGCGTCAGCAGCTGCATCAGCGCGCCGGCGAGCGCGAGCGCAGCGCCGGCGCCGAAACCGGCGAGAACACGCGGCACCCGGATCGACCAGACGATGTCGCTCGACGCGACTCCGAATCCCGCCGAGCCGGCGAGCACGCCGACCGCACACGCGATCGCCGCCGCTGCAGCGACGACGATCAGCACGTGCGTCGCGCGCATCGCTACAGCCCTGCGGTGTCGACCCTGACGCCGAGCCACGCCTGGCGGCCGAGGCCCTGGTAGTCGCGCGCCGGCTCGACATGGCGATCGAGCGCGTTGTTGAGCTTCGCTTCGAGCCGCCACGTCTTCTGGGGCTGCCAGGCGACGCGCAGGTCGACGAGCGCGTAACCGCCGAGGACGACGCCGCTGTCGGGCCGCGAGCCGACGAAGAGCATCGCCGCGCCGAAGCGCCACGCGCCGCGCGTCGTGTCGGCGCCGACGCTTTCCTGGTGCGCGGCGCGGCGCGGCAGGCGAACGCCGGTGTCGGCGTCGGTCGCGTCGAGGAAATCGACGTTGCCGCGCAGGTCGACGCCGAGCCAGCGCGCAGTCGCCGCGATCGTCGCGCCCTGCAGGCGTGCGCGGCTGGTGTTGGCCGCGCAGCCGGACGTGAACGACGGATCCGGGCACTTCGCCGGGTCGGGCTCGAAGCCGATCAGGTCGCGCACGTTGTTGCGGTAGACGGTCACGCTCACGCTCGCATCCTGTCCCTGCCACGCCGCGCCCGCCTCGACGCTTTCGCCGCGCTCGGGCCGAATCGTCGGCACGCCGAAGTTCGGAAACGCGAGGTCGTTGAACGTCGGCGCGCGAAACGTCGTGCCGGCGAGCGCACGCAGCTTGACGCCGCGCGCGACTTCGAACGAGACGCCGGCGCGGCCGGTCGTGTTCGCGCCGTAGGCAGAGTTGTCGTCGTGGCGCACGTCCGCCTGCACCGACGCACTGCCGACGGTGCCCGAGTACCCGACGACGGCGGCGTTGTTGCGACGGACCTGCTCGGCAGCGAACACGTCCGCCGTCGCACGCTCGACCTGGTGCTCGAAGGCTACGAGCAGTTGGTGGTCGGCCGCGACCGCGATGGCGTTCTGCCACGTCGCCTGCTCTCGCGTCGTCACGAACCGGCTCAGGAAGTTGCCGCCGCTCGTCAGGTCGTCGACCACGCGCGACAGCAGCAGCGTCGTCGTCCAGGCGCGCAGCGGCGACCCGCGGTAGTCGATCGACGCGACACGCGTCGTCAGGTGGTTGCGGAAGTCGGGTGTCGCGTCCTGCACGAAGTCCGGCGGCGGCCCGAACTCGCTGGCGTCGTACTGCGCGTTCAACTTGGTCTCGAGGACGTGCACGCCGATCCGGTGTCCTGTCGCCGGCGCGAAGCCGACGTCGACGTTGCCCGACTTGCGGCGAAAGCCGTCGCGGTCGGGGTTGAAGTTGCCGAACTGGTCGTTGGGCGCGACCGCCGACACGCCGGCGCTCTTCTCGATGCCGAGTGAGAGCGCGTAGTCCCACGCATCGATCGCCCCGCTCGCTGCGACGTCGCCGCGCGCTGAGTCGTAGCCGCCGAGCTCGGCGCCGCCGCTCCAGCGCGGCGCACCGCTGCCGCGTTGCGTGAAGATCTGGACGACGCCACCGACCGCGTCGGCGCCGTAGAGACTCGACGCCGGGCCGCGCAACACCTCGATGCGGTCGATCTGCGCGAGGCTCAGCGCCTCGAACTGGGCCTGCCCGAGCGTCGCCGAGCCGACGCGAACGCCGTCGACGAGAACGACGGTGCTGTTGGTGCTCGCGCCGCGGATGAAGAAGCCGGAGTTCTGTCCCGGGCCGCCGTTGCGAACGACCTGCATCCCGGCGACGCGGCGGATGAGGTCTTCGACCGAATCCGCGGTCGTCGTGCGGATCGTCGCGCGGTCGATGACGACGATGTCGCTGCTGCTGCGACCGAGCGTCTCCGGCTCGCGCGTGCCGCTGAC
>DATJIM010000394.1:0-2453 GCA_035493195.1 Caldimonas sp. | reverse complement strand
CGGAATCAGGTGGGCGTTCTTCAGCGACCAGCCGGCGATGTAGAGCGAGAAGATGCCGGCCAGCACGACGCCCGGGATGACGCCGGCGATGAAGAGCTTCGAGATCGAGACGTCGGCGGTGACGCCGTAGACGATCATGATGATCGACGGCGGGATCAGCAGGCCGAGCGTGCCGGCGCCGGCGAGCGAGCCGACCGACATCATGTCGGGATAGCCGCGCCGCGCGAGCTCCGGCAGGCTCATCTTGCCGATCGTCGCGCAGGTCGCCGCGCTCGACCCCGAGACCGCGGCGAAGATCGCGCAGCCGACGACGTTGGTGTGCAGCAATCGGCCGGGCAGGCGCTGCATCCAGGGCGCCAGTCCGCGGAACATGTCCTGGCTGAGGCGGGTGCGAAAGAGGATCTCGCCCATCCAGATGAAGAGCGGCAGCGCGGTCAGCGTCCAGCTCGACGCCGAGCCCCAGATCGTCACCGCCATCGCGTCGCCGGCGGGGCGCGAGCTGAACAGCTGCATGCCGATCCAGGCGACGCCCGAGAGCGTCAGCCCGATCCAGACGCCGCTCGCGAGGATGAGAAAGAGCGACGCGATGAGCAGCGCCGTGATCGCGGCGTCACTCATTGCGCGTCGCCTCGTCGCTCACCGGCACGACGCGCCGGCCACGGATCTCGAGGACGAGTTCGTCGACGAACGCGATCGCGAGCACGACCGTGCCGACGGCCATCGCGAGCTCCGGCAGCCAGAGCGGCGTCGCGTCGTTGCTCGTCGAGACGTCGTTGAACGCGTGCGATTGCCAGGCGAGCTTGCAGCTATAGAACGCGAACAGCGCCGCCAGCAACGTCGCCGCAGCCAGCGCCCAGATCTCGACCGCGCGGCGCTTCGTGCCCTGCAACGCGCCGAGGAGCAGGGTGACGCGGATGTGCTCGCCGCGCTTGAGCGTGTGCGCGAGCGCGAGGAAGCCGGCGGCGGCCATCAGATAGCCGGCGTAGGCGTCGATGCCGGGGACGTTGAAGCCGACCTGCCGCGAGACGATCGAGAGCAGCACCATCGCCAGCAGCAGCACCATCGCGACCGCGGCGAGCGCGGCGGCGGCGTCGTAGAGGCCGTCGAGCGAGCGCCCGATCGGGCCGCGCGGCGGTGGCGCCGAGCCGGGCACCGCGTTCGGCCTAGAGCTTGCGGTAGGCGTCGACGATCGCCTGCCCTTCGGGGCCGGCCTTCTCCAGCCACTCCTTGAGCATCGTGTCGCCGACCTTCTTCATGTCGGCCTTGAGCTGCGCCGAGGGCGGCAGGATCTGCATGCCGTTCTTCTTCAGCAAATCGATGTATTCGCCGTTCTTCTTCTGCGAGAGCGCCCAGCCGCGCGTCTCGGCGTCGGCACCGGCCTTCAGCACCGCCGCCTGCGTCGCCTTGTCGAGCGCGTCGAACGCCGCCTTGTTGACGATCACGGCGTTCTTCGGCAGCCACGCTTGCGTGTCGTACCAGTATTTGATGTGCTCGTAGGTCTTGGTGTCGTAGCCGGTCGAGCCCGACGACATGTAGCTCTCGATGACGCCGGTCGCCATCGCCTGCGAAAGCTCCGCCGCCTGCACCGTCACCGGCTGCGCGCCGACGAGCTCGGCGACCCGTGCCGTCGCCGGGCTGTAGGCGCGCCACTTGACGCCCTTCAGGTCGGCCGCGGAGTTGATGGGCTTGTTGACGTAGATGCCCTGCGGCGGCCACGGCACCGTGTAGAGCAGCATCATCCCCTGCTCGCCGAGCTTCTTCTCGAGCGCCGGCTTCGACGCGCGGTAGAGCTTCATCGACGACGCGTAGCTGTCGGCGAGGAACGGGATGCCGTCGATGCCATACGGTTGCCACTCGTTCTGGTAGTTGACGAGCAGGATTTCGCCGATCTGCGCCTGGCCGCCCTGCACGGCGCGCTTGATCTCGGGCGCCTTGAAGAGCGACGCGTTCGCGTGCACGGTGATCTTCAGCTTGCCGCCGGTCGCCTTGTCGACGTCGTCGGCGAACTGCTGCAGGTTCTCGGTGTGGAAGTTGTTGGCGGGATACGCGGCCGGCAGATCCCACTTGGTCTGCGCCGCCGCGGCGCCGGCGAACGAGAACGCAGCCGCCGCGCCGAGGCCGGCGACGAGCGAGGGGAGACGGTCGAATCGGATCATGGGATCTCCGCGTGGGACGACGACCGGCGGAGGATAGGGGGTGACTGCCGCCGCAGGCATCGGTTGTTGCCCCAGAGGATCCGGCGTCCGCTGGGGGCGGCCGATAATCGCCCGCGCTGCGAACGTCGTTCGCCCATCACCCGCCCTCCTCGTGAACCCGACGCTCGGCGTCCTCATGCTCGACACGCGCTTCCCGCGCGTCGTCGGCGACATCGGCCACCCGGGCACGTTCGCGTTCCCGGTCCGCTATGCGACCGTGCGCGGCGCCTCGCCGCGGCGCGTCGTCGTCGAGCGCGA
>DATJIM010000393.1:0-6520 GCA_035493195.1 Caldimonas sp. | reverse complement strand
GCAGGTCGCTGCCGCGCGTGGCGGCACGATTCTCGAATCCAGCACCGCGCCGGAGAACGAGCTCTATCTCCGCATCGAAGGCGCCACGTTCGCCGAACGCACCGCGCCCGCGTACGTCTTCCGCAACGGCACCACCGCGATTCGTCCCGAGCTCGACCGGCGCTACGAGCTGCAGCTCGGCGACAAGCCGTTCGCATTCACGGTCCACAACGGCGCGCGCACGGCCACGGGGACGCCGTACGGCGGGGCGCACTACGTCATCGAGGTCGACGGCGAGGCCCGCGAGTACGTCCTCGGCGAGTTCGGCTGGGACTCGACGATCGAGGCGATCGCCGATCTCGACGGCGACGGCAAGCCCGACTTCATCGTCCGCATCGGTGGCAGCAACAGCGACGTCGAAGCGGTGCTGCTGTCGTCGCGCGCGAAGCCGGGCAGGAATCCCGCGACCGCGTCGCTGGTCGCGGTCGGTTGCTGATCGCTCAGAGCCGGTGCAGCTTTTCGGGCTGCGGCTGGCCGATCGTTCCGGCGAGCAGGAAGGAGCTGACGAGCAGCGCCGCGAAGAGCAGCCAGCCGCCTTCGTCGCGCGACGACGACGCGAGCAGCGCGAGCAGGTCGATCGCGATCGCCGCGATGCCGAGCGCGAGCGCCGCCAGGACGAACAGCCGCAGCCCCGGCCGGCGCACGAGAGGAGGTCCGGCGAGGACGATGCGCAGCCACGCGCCGCTGAAGCCGACACCGAGCGCGAGCGAGAGCGCGATCCAGCCGCCGCCGTTGCGGATCAGGCCGGCGGGAAGGAGCGCATCGTCGGGGGCGCCCAAGAGCGTGAGCATCGGCAGCAGGAAGACGAACGCCGACGGCATGACGAGGAGCGCGGCGAGGCAGAGACGAATGCCGAGGTTGTCGGCCAGCAGGCTCGCACGGTAGAGCGCGATCTTGGTCATGCGCATCGTGATCGAGATCGACATCGGCCGCCATGATGCGTGCTCCTCGCGCCGGCGAAATCGCCGGTCGGCGCCGGCGCATCGAACGTGCGCCGAAGTTCACGCCCGTGCGCAGCGACCTTTCCAGGCGGCGCGCGCGCGGCGCTCAGCGGCGCGCCGCGATCATGTCGATCTCGACCAGGCCGCCGCGGGCGAGCCGCGTCACCCCGACCGTCGTCCGCGCCGGCAGCCTGGCGGCGGCGAAGTGGCGCGCGTAGCACGCGTTCATCGTCGCGTAGTCGCGGTCGAAGTCGGTCAGGAAGACGCGCGCCGAGACGACGTCGGCGAAGCCGAGGCCGAGGCCTTCGAGGACGCGGCGGAGGTTGTCCATCACCTTCGCGGTCTGCGCCTCGACGCCCGCGGGCATCGGCCGCGCGTCGTCGTCGGGATCGGTCGCCAGCTGGCCGGTGACGAAGACGAATCCGCCCGCCTCGACGGCGTGGCTGTACGCTGCGACCGGCTTCGGCGCGCTCGGCAGGAGATGAAACGTCGGCATGGCAGGCTCCTCGTCGGCGGCCGGCGGGAACGGCGGTCGTCGCCGGCGCATCTGACGACGATTGTCGGTGCGCTGTCTAGAATCGCGCGCGACGGCGCCGCACCGCGGCACTTCTTCGCCACATGGACGACGCAGCGACTGTTCCCGATCTCGCCGGCTCGTACGGAAAAGTCGCGGTCGCGATGCACTGGCTGCTCGCGGTGGCCATCGTCTGCACGTTCCTGATCGGCCTCACCATGGTCGACCTGCCCCTCTCGCCGCAGCGGCTGCGCCTCTTCAACTGGCACAAGTGGCTCGGCATGTGCGTCCTGGCGCTGTCGGCGACGCGGCTCCTGTGGCGAGCCGCCGGCCATCCGCCGCCGCCGTTGCCGGCGCACACGCCGCCGTGGCAGCAGCAGGCGTACCGCGGCACGCACCTCGTCTTCTACGCGCTCTTCTTCCTCGTTCCGCTGCTCGGCTGGGCGACCACGTCGGCGCTGGGCGTGCCGGTCGTCTGGTTCGGCGTCCTCCCGCTTCCCGACTTCGTGCCGCGCGACAAGCTGCTCGCCGAGGAGGTGTTGGCGCCGCTGCACGAGGTCGCGTCGTACTTGCTCGCGGCGATCGTGTGCCTGCACGTCGCTGCCGCGTTCAAGCACCAGTTCGTCGACCGCGACCACCTGATGGCGCGGATGTGGCCGTGGTGGCCGACGCGGAGGCGCGCATGAGGAGGTTCGCACGATCGAGGGCGAGCTCCTTCGCTGCTGCGCTGCTGATCGCGAGCGTGGCGCACGCGCAGTCGCCGGCGCCGGCCAAGCTCGTCGCCGCGCAAAGCGAGATCGCGTTCCAGCTCAAGCAGAGCGGCGTCCCGGTCGATGGCAAGTTTCGCCGCTTCGACGTCCAGCTCGTTCTCGACCCGAAGGCGCCGCAGGGCGGCTCGGTGACGGTCTCGGTCGACACCGCGAGCGCGACAGTGGGCTTTGCCGAAACCGACGTCGAGCTGCCACGCGCGCCGTGGTTCAACGCCGGCAAGTTCCCGCGCGCGACGTTCCAGTCGAGCGCGATCTCGGCGCTCGGCGGCGGCCGCTTCCAGGCGAAGGGCCGCTTCGAGCTGAAAGGGACCGCGCACGACATCGTCGTCCCCGTCACGATCGCGCAGAACGGAGCGCAGTCGACCGCGACCGGCGAGTTCGTCGTCAAGCGGCTCGACTACAAGATCGGCGAGAACGAGTGGACCGACGTGTCGCTCGTCGCCAACGACGTCCGCGTCCGCTTCAAGCTGGTGTTCACGGGATTGAACCCGCTCTAGGCGGACTGGCATTCACAGGCTGGCCCCGTGCCAGCACCACCCACCACTCCACGGAGACCGACCCCATGCCGAAAGCCTTTCTCGCCACGACCTTGTGCGCCGCTGCCTTTGCGGCGTCGGCCGAGCCGGTGACGTTCGCTCTCGATCCCGACCACAGCGTCATCACCTTCGAGGCCCTGCACATGGGCACGTCGACGCAGCGAGGCCGCCTGCAGGTCAAGCCAAGCAGCACCGTGACGCTCGACCGCGCGGCGAAGTCGGGCAAGGCCGACATCACCATCGACCTGGGCACCATCGCCACCGCGACGGCGAGCCTGCAGAACTTCCTGCGCGGCGATCGCATGTTCAACGTCGCGGCGAACCCGACGGCGCACTTCACCGCCGACACGTTCGTCTTCGACGGCGACAAGCTCGCATCGGTGTCGGGAACGCTCACGCTCAACGGCAAGTCGCAGCCGGTCGCACTGAAGGCGACCCGCTTCAACTGCTACGAGAACTCGATGCTCAAGCGCGAGGTGTGCGGCGGCGACTTCGAAGGCAAGATCCAGCGCAGCCAGTACGGGCTCGGCGCCCTCGCGCAGGTGACACCGGACGAGATTCCGCTGCTCGTCCAGGTCGAGGGCATCCGGCAATAGCCGGCGACGCTCAGGCCTTCTTCACGAAGGCGCTGCACCAGCCGGGGCCCGCGACGGCGCGGCCGCCGAAGATCGTGCACGGCCCGGTCGGCGCCGTCGCTGCTGCCGTGTAGAACTGGCAGACCGCGCAGTGCTGGCCGGCAGCGAACTTCGGGAACTTCGCCTTGTCGACGCGCGTGGCGTCGCTGACGTAGCCGAGTGAGACCGCCTGCGGCTCCTTCTCGTCGACGGGTTTGCCGGCCTGCGCGTGCGCGCGGCCGGCGACCAGCGCGACGCCGGCGGCGGGGACCCAGTGAAGGATGGCTCTGCGAGTGGTCATGTCGTCTCCTGTGCGGTGCTTCGATCGGATCGTTCGGGCACTCCGTTTGCCCGATGTCGCATTGGATCACTCCGGAGATCGACATGGAAAGCAGGGTCAAGTTGTTCGGACACCCGGTGCACCAGATGCTCATCGTCTTCCCGCTCGGGCTGCTCGCGACGTCGGTTGTCTTCGACATCATCCATCTCGCATCGGGCGCGGCGTACGCGGCCACCGTGGCGTATGCGCTGATCGCCTCGGGCATCGTCGGCGGCCTGCTCGCGGCGCCGTTCGGCCTGATCGACTGGATCGCGATCCCTTCGGGCACGCGTGCCAAGAAGATCGGCGGCTGGCACGGCAGCGGCAACGTCGTCGTCCTCGTCCTCTTCGCGCTCAGCCTGTGGTTGCGCTCGGGGCAGGTCGCGCAGCCGCCGACGTGGGCGTGGCTCCTCTCGTTCTGCGGTGCCGCGATCGCGCTCGTGACCGGCTGGCTCGGCGGCGAGCTCGTCGATCGCCTCGGCATCGGCATCTCGGCGAACGCGCATCCCGATGCGCCGAGCTCGCTGCACGATTCCGCCGACGACCACCGCCCGGCGCATCCGCGCTCGGCGTAGCGCGTTCGCTCAGGTCTCGAGCCGATAGAGCCGGACCCATGCGTCCGGCTCGCTCGAGCCCGTTTTCTTGACGTTGAACATCTCCTCGCCGCTCGGCGGCTCGAGCGGCGACGTCCGCCAGAGCGACGGCCGCTCGAGGAACTGCTGGCGAAACGCCTCGGTGACCCAGATCTGTCCCGGCTCGACGATCGGCTCGACCCGCGCCGCGCAGAGCAGCGCGTCACCCCCGGCGATCTCGGGGACGACGTCGGCGTCGCCCTGGCGCGTCTGCACCTCGCCGTAGTGCAGCGCGATCCGGAGCCGCGGCTGCCCCGGTGCCTGGTAGACGTCGTCCATCAGGTGGCGCGCGGTCTGCGCGAGCGCGACCGGGTCGTCGGCCGCGATCACGACGGCGTCGCCGGCGCGGACCTCGGTGATCGCGGCGACCGGCGCCCAGCGATGCACTGCGTCCTCGAGCGCGGCGCGCACCGGGGCGTCGGCGCCGGCGCGCATCAGCGAAGAGAACGACTGGATGTCGGCCTTCAGCACGCAGCACTGGCGGACGTTGACGGTGCGGTCGGCGCTCGCCGTCTCGCGCCACGGCCGGTCGTAGCCGACGACGTTGGTGCGGTCGATGCGCTGCAGGAACGCGGGGTGGCTGCGCGCGATGACGTCGAACAGCACCGGGTGGACGAGATAGTGCGTCGAGCGCGGCAGCGCGCCGTTGGTGTCGAGCGTCGCCTCGCCGGGGCGGAGGAACCGCTGCCGCCAGCCGCCGCGAACGCGGTCGTGCTGCACGTAGCCGAGGAGCCCCACGCGGTAGAGGCTGCTGAACGGATCGCGTCCTTCGTCGCCGTCGTAGCTCTCGAGGATCGACTCCAGCTCGGCGCGCGTGACGACGTGTCCGGGCAGACGCTCGAACAGCCGCTCGGCGTCGAGGTCGCCGACGTACGGAGCGATCTCGGCGAGGTATTCGTGCGCGATCTCGCTTGCCGCCTGGTTGACGGCATCCTTCAACCGGTATTCGTTGCGGCGCTCGTCGGGCCTGAGCGCCGTCAGCCGCTCGCCGATCGTCATCAGGTCGCGCGGACGCAGCAGCGTGTGCCGGCAGATGTACTCGAAGGCGTCCTCCTCCTCGTGCGTCGACGTGTCGACGACGCTGGTGCGGCCGAGGAACGCCTCGAGCGGCTTGGTCTTGGCGAGCTCGGGCTTGACCATCCGGTCGGGCTTCACCAGGCGGACGTTGTTGACGAAGATCTCGCGCAGACTCTCGGGCGCGTAGACGATGTCGACGGCGCTGCCGCGGTACTGCTGGACCATCGCGGTGCGCTCCGGCAGCCGCGCGTACGCCTCCTTGCGGATCGCCGCGAAGATCTTCAGGTGATGGTTGATGCGGCGCAGCTGGTAGGCGACCTCGACGAGGCCGAGCTGGGCGAAGAACCAGACGTTCGGCGATACCTCGCCGGTGACGCTGGCGTTCGCCGGCGTGTCCTCGACGTGCTTGTTGAAATACTCGTCGATGCCGTCGATGAAGATCGCGAGCGGCGAATTCAGCGCGCGCAGGCGCGGCACCAGGTGGCCGTCGGTCTCGGTCGCGCAGCGCTGCAGCTCGCTCGGCGAGAAGTCGAGCAGGCGCACGAAGTGGTCGATGACGCCGTGCAGCTGCGCATCGGCGATCAGCGAGTTCGTGCGTGCGCCGACCTTCAGGCCATCGGTCGCGCCGGCGTGCTTGAGCGCCGCCATCGCGATCGCCGACAGCCACACCTTCGACCACGGCAGCGGCGACGCCGAGAAGAGCGCGATCGACTCGCGGCCGAAGATCTTGTCGCCGATCGGCTTGTCGAGCAGGTTGCCGTTCGGCAGGCAGGTCGCCTGGCCGCTGCGCTGGTAGAGCACGCGCTTGGCCTTCAGCAGGAGCGTCTTGCCGAAGCCCTTGGTGCCGATGACGATGAACTTGTCGTCGCGATCGGGCGTCAGGAACGCGTCGATCTCGGGGGTGCGGTGCAGCAGCGCCTCGTCGAAGTCCTCGGCGACGCGAATGTCGTCGGCATCCACGGTCCACGCGCGCATCGCTGCCACCCCTCGTTGCAGTCGAGAGGATAGCCGCCCGGCCGGCTCACGCGTGCGGCATCGCGCGTTCGACGATCGCGGCGCAGTCGACGCCGCGCGGCAGGGTGCCGAAGTTGCGCGCGCCGGCGCCTTCGAGCCGCGACGCGCAGAACGCGTCGGCGAC
>DATJIM010000392.1:0-17694 GCA_035493195.1 Caldimonas sp. | reverse complement strand
ACGATCGAGTCGACGTCCTTGCCGACGTAGCCGACCTCGGTGAACTTCGTCGCCTCGACCTTGATGAAGGGCGCATCGGCGAGCCGCGCGAGACGGCGCGCGATCTCGGTCTTGCCGACGCCGGTCGGGCCGATCATCAGGATGTTCTTCGGTGTGATCTCGGCGCGCATGCCCTCGTCGACCTGCTGGCGCCGCCAGCGGTTGCGCAATGCGATGGCGACCGCGCGCTTCGCGCCTGACTGGCCGACGATGTGGCGGTCGAGCTCGGAGACGATCTCCTTCGGCGTCATGCTCGACTTGCGTGGAGCGTCCATCAGTCGAGCGTCTCGATCGTGTGGTTCTGGTTGGTGTAGATGCACAGGTCGCCGGCGATCTCGAGCGAGCGCTTGACGATGTCGCGCGGCGAGAGCGCGGTCTCCTGCAGCAAGGCGCGCGCCGCTGCGCTCGCGAACGATCCGCCGGAGCCGATCGCGACGATGCCGTGCTCGGGCTCGAGGACGTCGCCGTTGCCGCTGACGATGAGCGAGGTTTCGCGGTCGGCGATGGCGAGCATCGCCTCGAGGCGGCGCAGCACGCGGTCGGTGCGCCAGTCCTTCGTCAGCTCGATCGCGGAGCGAACGAGATGGCCTTGGTGTTTCTCGAGCTTGGCCTCGAAACGCTCGAAGAGCGTGAACGCGTCGGCGGTCGCGCCCGCGAAGCCGGCGAGCACCTTGTCGTGGTAGAGGCGGCGGACCTTGCGCGCGGTCGACTTGGCGACGATGTTGCCGAGCGTCACTTGGCCGTCGCCGCCGAGCGCCACCTTGCCGTCGCGGCGCACGCTGACGATCGTGGTGCCGTGATATGCATCCATCGTGGGCAGATTGTGGCGGCGGTGTTCGAACTCAAGCGGAGCCTCCGCACGACGCATCGAGGGCAGGGTTTGTCTCGATCGCAGCGACCAGCGGGTCAGGGTCTCCTCAGACTTGTGGACGGATGGTGGGTCGACCCCCGCGTTTAAGGGGGTCGCGGCGGTCGGGATTGCGAACGCACGTGCCTGCGTGCCCGTACAGTCCGGCGAGCCTTGAAGCACCCCCTGCTCAGCCCCGCAGAGACGATCGGCTCGAACGCCGGTCGTCTTCCTTGAATGCCCTGCAGCGGAGCTGTGGCAGCCCACCCGAACTACCGGAGGTCAGCATGAAGAGTTTGGCAGCGTTCGCTCGCGACGGATCCAGCCTGTCGCGCTGGGTTGCAGCGACCTTCGCGGCGCTAGTGTTGACGTTGGCTGGCACATCGGCAGTCGCGGGCGACTCGAACCTGAGCCTGACGATCGCTCAGAACCCGGCGACGGCTGTGAACCGCGGCGGCGGCAACTACGCGACGTTCGACCTCGTGCTGACCAACAACGGTCCGAACACCGTCAACAACATCCTCCTGTACGTGAACACGGGCGAAGGCGCCGCAGCGACCTCGGCGAACCCGCCATGCACGCTGGCGCCCACGAGCTCGGCGACGTGCACGGTGAACCCGAGCGTCATTGCGCTGCCCTCCGAGACGACGGCGCAGCCGGGGTTCATCTTCTCGATCACGCAACTCGCCAACAAGGGAAGCGCGAAGGCCTCGGTTTCGTTCTTCACTCCGACGTCGGGTCCGCTCACGGTCTACGCATTCGGAGTCGGAGCAACCACCGCGTCGACGACGACACCTTCGGCGCAGACCGGAGTCAAGGCGACTCCCTACCCGTTGGCAACCCTCTTGAATGACGTGGTGCCGCCGCCCAACGTGACCATTGCGATCAGCCAAGCCGACGGCCCCGTATTTCGCAGCGATGGCTCGGCGGGCGCGTGCGATCTGTCGATTCCGGCCGTGGACGGGTGCGGGTACGCGAACTACAACCTCAAGGTCACCAACAACGGAACGACGACCATCGTCAACGAGTTCTATGTCGACGTTCAGGGCGTCGGCACCACCGTTCAACTTTCAGACGTGCTGGGGTGCACGGGCTCGTGCACGCAAGGCAGTCCGACCGCGCCGATCAACGCGCGGTTCCAGATCGCGAATCTGCCGCCCGGAGATTTCAACTTCACAGTGCAGTTCACGACGCCGAGCGTCGGCAACGCGACGATCTACGCAACGCCTGTCTTTACGGGCTTCCCCAACGGAACGACTGTCCACGCCGACACGACCACGTTCAGCAACTACGACGACGTCAACGTGGCCGGACTCCAGGTCCCGATCTCGACGCGATTCGGCGGGACGATCAAGCGGCAAAGAACCGACACCACGACCGGAGGCACGTACAGCTCCGTCCTCAAGATCCCCAAGGACGAGTTTGGCACGTACCTGCACGGCCTGAAGTCGTCGGTCGACGAGCTGACGCAGAACGAGTCGTGTTCTCCGTCGTTCAAGATCTGCCTGGGAAGCGAGCTCCACATCTTCACCAACCCGGCCGACGCGCCGTTCTGGCAAGGCAGCACGCTCGCCGATCCGAACAACTTCATCCTCCACATCGAGCTGACCCGCGACTACAAGACGTTCGCCTCGTCGGGGAACGCGTTGCACTCCACGATCTACTACACGGGCGCGGATGGCGTGAAGGTGGCCGTGAAAGACTGCGGCTCGGTCGACACGTCGGATCCGACCGTGATGCGCTGCATCCGGCGAACCTTCATCTCGCTGCAGAAGGGCAAGAAGAACGAGTGGGTTTCGGGCGTCGTCACCTTCTTCATCGACGCTCGCGAGAACGGCGTCTACTCCTGGTGAGATCCAGAACGCCAATCGCGAAAGGGGCCTGCGGGCCCCTTTCGCTTTTACTGGATCGCGAGCAAGAGGTGCTCGGCGCGGCGGAGGGACGTGACGTTGCCCTTGGCGGTGTAGATCGCGATCGCGTCGCCGTAGGCGCTCCTCGCTTCTTCGACGCGCCCGGCGCGAGACAGAACATCCGCGAGGTCGGACAGCGTCGACGCGCGCATGGCGGGCGCCTCCGTCTGGAACGCGAGCTCGCGCCCCGCACGCGCGAGGGCTTCGGCTTCCGCGAGCTCTCCTCTGCGGGCCAGGATGAGCGCGCGAATGCACCGCCACTCCGCCTGGGCCTCGACGTCGTCGTCGGCCACCGACGCCTCGGCAGTCTTCGTCCAAGCCATGGCCTCCTCGTCTCTCCCCTGCTCGAGAACCGCTCGCGCGAGCGCATTGGCCATCGTGCTAAGAAAGAACTTCTCGCCAAGCTGCTGCAGCATCTCGCAGTCGGCACGGAGCTCGCGCTCTGCCGCTGCCGGATCGCCGGCGAGCAGCTCCACCTCGGCGACGTCGAGCGACGACGCCGCGGCACGCACCCCCTGGCTGAGGTCGCGAAGCACCACGCGCGCGGACGTCGCATTCCTCCGCGCGGTGTCGAAGTCGCCGACCATGGCGTGCAGGAGGGCGACCTTGCCGATGATGAGGTTCTGCACCTGGCGATCGGCCAGACCGCTGGCGATGAGCGCCTCGCATTGCGCGATCGCTTGGACGGCAGGGGTAGGGCCGTAGACCGCGCTGAGCGTCATGCCGAGTGCGCTGCGTGCGACCAGGCGCTCGTCGCCGCCGAGGCGTGCGTGATGAATGACCTTCGAGATCGTCTCGCTCGCCTCTCCCAGTCGGCCTGCGATCTGCTGGACCATGGCGACCAGCCGCCACGCCTTGCCGAGCTCGGCGTGGGCGCTTTGCTCCTCGAGCAGCGGAATGACGGTCGTCGTCAGCTCCACGGCGCCGTCGCTCCAGTTGCCCGACTCGCCGCTGTGCAGGCGAACCAGCATGCGGGCGAGCAGGGCGGACGCCTCGACGCGTTTGTTGCCGACCGACTTCGCGGTGGCGAGCGCTTCCTCGACCACGGTTCTCGCTTCGGCGAACTGTCCGAGCTCGAGCAGGACTTCGCCGAGCTCGGGAAGCAGCGGCAAGCGCGCCGGCTCGTCGGACGGCAGCAACGCGACGGCGCGTTGGAACAGGTTGCCGGCCGCCTTCGCGTCGCCGCGCGCGAACGCGCGGCGTGCGGCCGACGCGAGGCGGCGGGCGCCGTCGGCGCCGATTTCGCGGCCCTTCTGGTCCAGCGTTCCCAGCTCGCGCAGATACGTGTGTGCCTGTTCGAGGTGGTAGCCGAGGATCGCCTCGAACTCGAGCGCGCGCCCCCGCTCCGCGTTCACCTGGTCGGCCCAGCGGACGAAGTCGACGTGCAGGTTGGCGCGCGCGCGCTTCAGCAGGCCGCCGTACACGGTGTCGCGAACGAGATGGTGGTGGAAGCGATACAGCGCGTCCGCATCCATCGAGGCGATGGAGTGCACAAGGCGCTTTCGCGTCAGCGCAAGCAGATGGCCCTCGATCGCTGAACGCACCGGCTCCGAGACCAGCGACGTCACCGCCGGCGCAGCGAACTGCATGCCGATCACGGACGCCGGTTCGATCGCGGCACGCTCCTCGCGACGCAACTGTCCGAGACGCCCTTCGATCAGCGCCTTGATCGTCGGCGGGATGGCGATCTCGCCGTAGTTCTCCGCTCGGATCCAGTGGCCGTCTTCCTGCCGCAAGGCGCCGCTGTCGACGAGCATCGAAAGCATTTGCTCGACGTATAGCGGGTTGCCCTCGGCGGCCTCGACGATCCGGGCCACGACGTCGCTCGGCAGACCGGTGGCGCCGAGAAGGTTGAGCGCCACCTTCGTCGCCGCAGCATCGTCCAGCGGCCGAAGCACCAGCCGGATGGCCGACGCTCGCTCGCCCCACTCCGGGCGCTTCTCGAGCAGGTCGTGCCGTGACGTGCACAACAGCAGGATCGGAGCGAGCTCCGACGTGTCGAGCACATGGAGCAGCAGGTCGAGGAACGCGGACTCGGCCCAGTGGATGTCGTCGATGAGGGCGATCAGGGGGCCCTCGCCCGCGCGTGACTCGAAGAACTTGCGCGCGGCCCAGTTGATCTCGTGCAGGGGAAAGGTGGCGTGGCTCAATCCGACGGCAGCGGCGAGGCGGTCGGCGACGTCCTGATCGCCGACGAGCGCCGCCAGCTTCGCGCGGCCGTCCTCGGGCTTGTCATCGAAGCGGATCTCTGCCGCTTCGCCGACCATCTCGCGCAGGGGCCAGAAGGTGATGCCGTCTCCGTACGCCAGGCACCGCCCGCGCACGACCTGCGCTTTGCCACCCGACCTGGCGATCACTTCCTGGGCCAACCGCGTCTTTCCCATTCCCGCGTCGCCGACGATCGTGATCATGCGGATGGATCGGGCGTCGACGACTTCCCGAAGCGCTTCGTCGATCGCCGCGAGCTCCTCGTCGCGACCGACCAGCGCAGAGTCGTGGCGCCGTACGTAGCCGTCCAGCCCTACCGCAGACACCAGCCTGAACGCGGCGACCCGCCCGCTCTTGCCCTTCAGCTCGAGCGGTTCGACGCTCTCCACCTCGACCGCATCGCGCACCAGTCGGTAGGTGGTTTCGCCGAGATAGATTTCGTTCGCGGGCGCCGACTGCTCGAGTCTGGCGGTGACGTTGACGGCATCTCCCGTGGCGAGCTTCTGGTCGGCGGTCGGGTCGTCGTTGGCCAGGACCTCGCCGGTGTTGACGCCGGTGCGATTCGCGAGCACGACGCCGTAACGGCTCGAGAGGTCCTCGTTGACTGTGCGCAGGGCCGCCTGCATTCCCGCCGCGGCACGCACCGCGCGTAGCGCATCGTCTTCGTGCGGAAGCGGCACGCCGAACACCGCCATGATGGCGTCGCCGATGTACTTCTCGATCTTTCCGCCGTGCTTCGTGATTTCGGCGGCCATGGTCGCGAAGTAGCGCTCTTTCACCTCGTGCAACGCCTCCGGGTCCAGGCGCTCGCCGAGAGCGGTGGAATCCTTCAGGTCGCAAAAGAGGAGCGTGACGGTGCGCCGCACTTCGCGCACCGGCAGCGGCGTCGGCGCGGCAACGAGGGGCGCTCCGCAGTAGCCGCACAGGCGGAACTTCGGAGGATTCTCCTCGTTGCACTGCGGGCAGTTGATCATGGCAGACGAGTTTAGGAGAGCGCTCTCTGTCGAGCGGCGACTGCGGACCGGCGGCCCACGGGCGCCGTTTTCCGTCGGCCAATCTGGGGCCGCATTTGCTGCATGGTCCTACACCAGGCCGGCTGGTGATCTTGCGGTCGTCGAACGCATGCGGCGTTAATGTTGGCCCGACCTGGACACCGGCCATTCAGCATGGGCAAGCATCTTCTAGGACTGGCGTGGGACCTCCCGGCCTCTTTTTCGTTGCCGTCCGTCCCGGCATGCCGCCGCGCCCTCGCGCGTCTCCAGTCGCGCGCACCGGCGACACCACCGGCCGAGCGGACGAGGCGACTTCCGCATAGTGATTGCTCCTGCGCATAGCCGCTCCGTCGGCGCCCGGCCTGCGTCGTAGGTATTCACCGAAGCGTGTTCGGACCGCTCCGCCCGGGGACAGTCCCCCGGCAAAAGTCAGACGGTCCTGACCTTCACCTTCGCGTGCTCGTTGATTCCCATCGCGCCGAAGAACAGCGCGACCATCCGGTGCGCCTCGACGAAGCTCACGGCGCGGTTCTCGGCGCGCCGCGCCAGCACCCAGTTGAGCAGGTCGCCGGCGGCGATGAAGTCGACGCGGATAAGCCGCGCGCACGAGACGTTGACGATCTTGGCGGTGCCGAGCTCGCTGTCCATCTTCTTCAGGGTGTTGCCGATGTCGCCGATCAGTTGTCCGGAGAGCTCGACCGTGCCGACCTCGACCAGCTGCGGCGCGTCGGTGATCTGCGACTCGAGGAACGACGTCGAGACGTCGCTCACGACCGTCGACAGCGGCGGCTGCGTCGTCGGCTGCGTCGAGCCCGTGATCCGGACGATGCAGCGCGCCGGTTCCCACGACGGCGGCGACACCTCGTAGGTCACGCAGTAGTCGATCGCCGCCTCGTCGAAGTGGTCGGGCCGGTTGCTCATGCGCAGCGCGTCGAGTCGCAGCTGCCAATACGCGGGGTCGGAATCGCGCGCGCCGGTTGGCGCGGCCTCCGCGAGAACCGCGAACAGACGCTCGCCGGCGAGCCAGCGCATGTCGAGGTCCTGCGGCATCCAGCTGCGGAAGAGCTCGGAGAGCCTGCTCGCCGCCTCGACGTCGATCGATTGCAGCGGGCCCCAGTCGAACACCCACGGCAGCGGCATCTGCAGCGCCAGCGAGCCGAGCCGCGCGACGGCCTCGGCGTCGAGGTAATGCGGGCAGACCCACCCGACCTGGCCGTCGATGCGGGTGCTGCTCGGCCGCTCGTCGCTCGCCGCCTCGGCGACCATCTTGGGCATCGAGAACCATTGCGGTGCCGACCAGCCGAACTGCTGCGCGTAGTCGAGCGCGAGACTCTCGAACTTGTTCTGCTGGCCGGTCGCGCGGTAGAGGTCGAACAACACCAGCCACGTCTCGGCGTGCTGCGCGCGCGTGCCGCCGGGGCCGGTGAGCCCCGAGAGCGACTGCTCGCAGAGCTCGAAGTCGGCGTTGGCAAAGGCGATCACCGCCTCGTCGAGCTCGGGGTCGTGGCTGACCTCGCTGTTGGCGATCGCGAACGCCTGGCTGAACTCCTCGGCCTGCGGCATGTCGAGGCGGATCGCCGGCGCGGCGGGCGGACGCGCCGCAGCGGCGGCGGGCGCTGCCACAGGAGCAGGCGCCGGGGCCGGCGCCGGAGCGCGGGCCGCGGGCGCCGCGGCAGGGGCGAAATCCTCGACCCGGCCGCCGAGCTGCGAACGGACCGCCGCCGGCTTCAGCTTCGAGACGTCGAGCGGCGCGGGCTGCGTCGGCGCGTTGTAGAACTCGGGCGCGCGCGCTCTCGTGTTCGAGTAGCCGTCGCCGACCATCTGCTGCTCGATCTCGTCGATCTTGGCCTTGACGCCGGCGTCATGGCGGGCAGGCGTCTCGGCGGTGCGCGGCTCGGAGTCGTCGATCCGCGACGAGCCGCCAAGAGCGGCGAGCTGCTCGCCCGACAGCCCCTCGCGGCGGACCTTGCGCAGCATGTCGAACTCGCGCTTGCGCACGAAGTCGTTGCGGCGCTTGCGCTCGATCATCGCCTTGAGCTCGCCCTTGGCGTAATCGTTCTCGCGCGCTTCGTCGTTCTGGGCGTCGAGGTCGGTCCACTCCGTCGCCGGATTGGCCACGAACTTGACCACCTTGCGAAAGAAGCTCGTCGTGTCTTTGGGTTCCGCCATCCTGAGAACAAGTCCTAGCGGATCGGCCGTGGCCGGCTCGTGACCGGACCCGGCGCGGCATCGGCGACGCCGACTAGTCGCCGAACATCTTCTGTTTCAATTCGCGCCGCTGCTGCGCCTCGAGCGACAGTGTAGCGGTGGGCCGGGCGATCAAGCGCCCCAGGCCGATGGGTTCGCCGGTTTCGTCACAGAAACCGTACTCCCCCGACTCGATGCGGGCAAGCGACTGCGAGATCTTCTTGAGGAGCTTGCGCTCTCGGTCGCGCGTGCGCAGCTCGAGGGCGTGCTCCTCCTCGATCGTCGCGCGGTCGGCGGGATCGGGGACGATCGTCGTGTCCTCGCGCAGGTGCTCGGTCGTCTCGCCGGCGTTGCTCAGCAGGTCGTCCTTGAGAGCCTGCAGCTTCATGCGGAAGAACTCGAGCTGCTTGTCGTTCATGTACTCGGACTCGGGCATCGCGAGCAGCTCGTCGTCGGTGAGTTCGCGGCCGGTCTTGGTCTTCCATGCGTTGGCCAGCTTCGGGTCGGCCTTGTGCTGTTGTCGCGGCGTGTCGTGCTCTGTCTTGTTCATCTGTCGGGTCGGAGGCCGCGGCGGCGCGAAGCGATCGGCGAATCTCGAGGTCGGCGGCGGCAGCGGGGCTTGCACAGGGGCGACGAAATACTTCGGGGTGCCTCTTCCAGGCTTGCGCGGAACGAAGTCGCTCCCCGTGGCAACGGGCGCGCCCGGCGCGGCTGCCGGTGCCGTTGGCGCGCTCGCCTGCGGCTTGGCGGCAACCGGCTTCGGCGCCGGGCTCGGCCACTTCGCCGCCGGCAGCTTTGTCTTGGTCGCGACCGGAGCGGCCTTGCCCCTGGCGGGCACGGACTTCTTCGGCGGCGCCGCCTTCTTGGCCGGAGCCTTGCGCGGCGGAGCCTTCTTCGCGACGACCTTCCTGGCCGGCGCGGGCTTCTTCTTCGCTGGCGTCGCCTTGCCCTTGGCCGGCGCGGCGCGGCGCGGTGCGGGTTTGGCCGCCGGCCGCGCGCGCGCGGCCTTGGCGGCGGGCTTCTTCGACGTCTTCTTGGCGGCTGGCTTCTTCACGGAATCTCCTCGCAACGGCACCGCGCGCCTCGCATGCGAGGCGCATCGCGCGGGCGGGCCCGGTTTCAGGCGCCGCGGATTGTAGTCACGCTGTCCGCGCGATCGAGACCCCGTTCAGGGTCCCGTTCGCCGGCTCAGACGAGGCACTGCTCGAGGCCCTGCTTCAGGATGTCTCGGGGCAGGTCGATGCCGATGAAGACGATCTTGCTGACCTTCTTCTCGCCCGGCGCCCACTTCGGCCCGAGGTCGGAGCCCATCAGCTGGTGGACGCCCTGGAAGATGACCTTGCGATCGGCGCCCTTCATGTGCAGCACGCCCTTGTAGCGCAGCATCTTCGGCCCGTAGACCTGGACGATCGCGCCGAGGAAGTCCTCGAGCTTGCCGGCGTCGAACGCCTTGTCGGCGCGGAAGACGAACGACTTGACGTCATCGTCGTGGGCGTGGTGGTGCGGGTGGTCGCAGTGCTCGCCGTGCTCGTGCTCGTGGTCGTGGTCGTGGTCGTGATGAGGGTGATCGTGGTCGTGCTCGTCGGCCTTCAGGAAGTCGGGGTCGATGTCGAGCTTGGCGTTGAGGTTGAAGCCCTTGAGATCGAAGACGTCCTTCAGCGGCACCTCGCCGAAGTTGACCTTCGTCTGCGGCGCGCGCGGGTTCATGTGCTTGACGCGGTGGATCAGCGCCTCGACCGTCTCGTCGTCGACGAGGTCGGTCTTGCTGATGAAGATCTGGTCGGCGAAGCCGACCTGGCGGCGCGCTTCCTGGCGGGTGTCGAGCTGCTGGTCGGCGTGCTTGGCGTCGACGAGCGTGAGGATCGAGTCGAGCAGGTAGGTTTCGGCGATCTCGTCGTCCATGAAGAACGTCTGCGCGACGGGGCCGGGGTCGGCGAGGCCGGTCGTCTCGATGACGACGCGCTCGAAGTCGAGCTCGCCCTTGCGCTTCTTCTCGGCGAGGGTGGAAAGGGTGGTGCGCAGGTCCTCGCGGATCGTGCAGCAGACGCAGCCGTTGTTGAGCTGGATGATCTGCTCCTTCGCGTCCTGGACGAGGATCTCGTTGTCGATGTTCTCCTCGCCGAACTCGTTCTCGATCACGGCGATCTTCTGGCCGTGCGCCTCGGTGAGCACACGCTTCAGGAGCGTCGTCTTGCCCGAGCCGAGGAAGCCGGTCAGGATGGTCGCGGGAATCAAGGCCATGGGCTCACCTAGGGTTGGACAAACGGCCGCCGGCCGGCGGCGCCGGACGCGAGCGTGCCACATTGGGACGACCGGCGCGCGTTCAAGGGAACCGGCCGGCGCGGGCGCGCGAAGTGCCATGGGGTAAGCTTTGGAACCTGCCGTTCGGCCACCAAGGCCGCGCCCGTCTCCGATGTCCGATCTTCCCGCCGCCCGCGCCACGCGAGGCGCCGACAAGTCCGCCGCGCCGGCCGAGAAGCGTCCCCTGCTGAAGAAGCTGCTCGATTTCGTCGCCCGCGGTCCCGACTCGCGCGACCAGCTCATGGAGCGGCTCGCGGACGCCGAGCAGAAGGAGCTGATCGAGCCCGAGTCGCGGATGATGCTCGAGGGCGTCCTGCGGATGGCCGACATGACCGCCGGCGACGTCATGGTGCCGAGCCGCCACATGGACCTGCTCGACATCGACGCTCCGTACGAGGAGATGCTGCACGTCATCATCCACACCGGGCACTCGCGTTTTCCGGTCTTCGAGGAGCGGCGCGACAACATCATCGGCGTCCTGATGGCCAAGGATCTGCTGAAGCTGCAGCGCTCACCGACGCTCAGCCTGCGCACGCTTCTGAGGCCCGCGTTCTTCGTTCCCGAGTCGAAGGGGCTCAACGAGCTGCTGCGCGACTTCCGCACCAACCGCAACCACATCGCGATCGTCGTCGACGAGTTCGGCCACAACGCCGGGCTGCTGACGCTCGAGGACGTCCTCGAGGAGATCGTCGGCGAGATCGAGGACGAGTTCGACGAGCGCGACGGCGACGACACGAGCATCTACACGCTCGCCGACGGCAGCCAGCGCGTTGCCGGCGACGCGACCGTCGACGCCGTCAACGAGGCATTCGACGTCTTCCTGCCGACCGAGGAGTTCGACACGATCGGCGGCCTGGTCGCGCACGAGCTCGGCCGCGTGCCGCGGCGCGGCGAGTCCCTCACGATCGGCGGCCTCGTCTTCGCTGTCATGCTCGCGCGCGGCGGCGCCGTCCGCTGGTTCAAGGTGACCCGCGCAGCCGAGGAAGCCCTCGGCTCCGACGGAGCTTGAGCGCCGCTCCCGAAGCGCAAGCGTCTGCCGCCGCGCCCGTCGCCTGGCATCGCCGCCCGGCGATCGAGCTCGCGGCGATCGCGGTGCTCGGGGCGCTGCAGACGGTCGCGTTCGTCGCCAGCGACCTCTGGCCGCTGCAGCTGGTCGCGATCGCGCTGCTCGCCTGGCGCGTCGGCCGCGCTCGCTCGCTGCGTCGCGCCGCGGCGCTCGGCTTCGCGTTCGCCACGGCGTGGATCTGCGCCGCGACGTGGTGGCTGTTCGTCAGCATGCACCGCTACGGCGGGCTCGCTGCGCCGCTCGCCGCGCTCGCGGTGCTCGCCCTCGCCGCGTTCCTCGCGCTCTACTTCGCCGCCGCGATGGCGATCGTCGCGAAGCTTCGCCCGCGCTCGCCGGCGCGCTCGGCGGTCTGCTTCGCCGCCGCCTGGCTGCTCGCCGAGCTTGCGCGCGCCATCCTCTTCACCGGCTTTCCGTGGGCCGCGACCGGCTACGCGCACGTCGACTCGCCGCTCGCCGGATTCGCGCCGTGGCTCGGCGTCTACGGCATCGGTGCGCTCGCCGCCGGGCTCGCTGCGCGCTTCGGCTTCGCCGACCTGCGCCGCGCGCGCAACTGGATCGCGCCGGCGGCCGCGCTCGCGGTCGCGCTCATCGCCGGCGCGCTGCTCGGCAGCGTCGACTTCTCGTCGCCGACGCGAACGCTCACCGTCTCGCTGCTCCAGGGCAACGTGCCGCAGCAGGAGAAGTTCGAGCCGGCGTACCTCGCCGAAGGGCTCGCGGCGACGGCGCAGCAGATCCAGGCGGCGCGCGGCGAGCTCGTCGTCGGGCCGGAGACCGTGATTCCGGTGATGCCCGACGAGCTCGACGAGGCTTGGTGGCACGGCCTGCTCGAGCGCTTCCGTGTGCCGGGCCGCGCTGCCATCCTCGGCATCCCGCTCGGCGACGCGGCGCACGGCTACACCAACTCGGCGATCGGCATCTCGGCCGAGTCGAGCGTCCTGCCCGAGGGCTTCTATCGCTACGACAAGCACCACCTGGTGCCGTTCGGCGAGTTCGTGCCGAACGGCTTTCACTGGTTCACCGAGATGATGAACATCCCGCTCGGCGACTTCGAGCGCGGCCCGCTCGCAGCGCCGTCGTTCGACGTCGGCGGCGAGCGCGTCGCGCCGAACATCTGCTACGAGGACCTGTTCGGCGAGGAGCTCGCGGCGCGCTTCGTCCCCGAGTCGGCGGCGCCGACGATCCTGGCCAACATCAGCAACATCGGCTGGTTCGGCAAGACGATCGCGGTCGAGCAGCACCTGCGCATCTCGCGGATGCGCTCGCTCGAGCTGCAGCGCCCGATGATCCGCGCGACCAATACGGGTGCGACGGTCGTCATCGACCACCGCGGCGCCGTCACGCACTCGCTGCCGCCGTTCACGGTCGGCATCCTCGAAGGCAGCGTCGAAGGCCGCCAGGGACTGACGCCGTTCGCGGTCTGGGCCGGGCACCTCGGCCTCTGGCCGCTCGCGCTGGCCGCGCTCGCGCTGCTCTTCGCCGTTCGCCGTCCGCGCGATGCGGCGCCGCCGTCGCCGCCCGTCGAAGCGCCCGTGGTGCTTCCTTAGAATCGCGGCCGTCGCGCGGCCCGCGCGAGCCGCCGATCCGCCGACCAAGAACGGGCGCCCGATGCTCTCCTTCCAGCAATTGATCCTGCGCCTGCAGTCGTACTGGGGCGAGCGCGGCTGCGCGCTGCTGCAGCCGTACGACATGGAGGTCGGCGCCGGCACCAGCCACACCGCGACGTTCCTGCGCGCGCTCGGCCCCGAGCCGTGGAAGGCCGCGTACGTGCAGCCGAGCCGGCGGCCGAAGGACGGCCGCTACGGCGAGAACCCGAACCGGCTGCAGCACTACTACCAGTACCAGGTCGTCCTCAAGCCGGCGCCGCCCGACATCCTCGAGCTCTACCTCGGCTCGCTCGCCGCGCTCGGCTTCGACCTCACGACCAACGACGTCCGCTTCGTCGAGGACGACTGGGAGAACCCGACGCTCGGCGCCTGGGGCCTCGGCTGGGAGGTCTGGCTGAACGGCATGGAGGTGACGCAGTTCACCTACTTCCAGCAGGTCGGCGGCATCGACTGCCGGCCGATCACCGGCGAGATCACGTACGGCCTCGAGCGCCTCGCGATGTACCTGCAGGGCGTCGAGAACGTCTACGACCTGCAGTGGACCGGTGAGCTCAAGTACGGCGACGTCTACCACCAGAACGAGGTCGAGCAGAGCACGTACAACTTCGAGAAGAGCGACGTCGAGTTCCTGCTCGGCGCGTTCGCTGCGCACGAGCGGCAGGCCCAGGCGCTGATGGCCGAGCGGCTCGCGCTGCCCGCCTACGAGCAGGTGCTGAAGGCGGCGCACAGCTTCAACCTGCTCGACGCGCGCGGTGCGATCAGCGTCACCGAGCGCGCGGCGTACATCGGCCGCATCCGCAACCTCGCGAGGAGCGTCGCGCAGAGCTATCTCGCGAGCCGCGAGCGGCTCGGCTTTCCGCTCGCGCCGCGCGCCTGGGCCGACGAGACGATCGCGCAGCTCGTGCAAAAGCGCGCGGCATGAGCGCCACTGCACGGCCGCTCCGAAGGTGGCGCTCGGTCCCGCTCGGCGGAACCGCCCGCAGGCCGAGGGTGCTCCAATGACCGCGGTGCGCCCACTCCTGGTCGAGCTGCTCGTCGAGGAGCTGCCGCCGAAGGCGCTGAAGACGCTGAGCGCCGCGTTCGCCGACGCCCTCGTCGGTCGTCTCGAAAAGGAAGGTCTCGTCGCCGCCGCAGCGAAGCGAAGCGAATACGCGACGCCGCGGCGCCTCGCCGTCGTCGTCGATGGCGTGTCCGAGCGCGCGGCCGATCGCGAGGTGACGCAAAAGCTGATGCCCGTCGCGGTCGGCCTGACGTCCGCCGGCGCTCCGACGGCTGCCCTCACGAAGAAGCTCGCCGCGCTCGGCGCCGGCGCCGACGCGGTCGCGAAGCTCGAGCGCCGCGTCGACGGCAAGAGCGAGATGCTCTTCCTCGACACCGTCGAGCCGGGCGCGATGCTCGCCGAAGGACTGCAACGCGCGCTCGACGCCGCGCTCGTCGCGCTGCCGATTCCGAAGGCGATGCAGTACCAGCTCGCCGACGGCTGGACGACGGTGAGCTTCGTCCGCCCCGCGCACCGCCTCGTCGCGTTGCACGGCGGCGACGTCGTTGCGGTGCACGCGCTCGGCCTCGACGCCGGCCGAACGACGCAGGGCCACCGCTTCGAGGCGGCGGCGCCGACGATCGAGCTGCGCAACGCATCGAGCTATGCAGCGCAGCTGCGCGACGAGGGCGCGGTGATCGCGAGCTTCGACGCGCGCCGCGCCGAGATCGACGCGCAGCTTCTCGCCGCGGCGCGACGCGAGAGCCTGACGCCGATCGACGACGACGCGCTGCGCGACGAAGTCACCGCCCTCGTCGAGCGGCCGAACGTGCTGACGTGCCGCTTCGACGACGCGTTCCTCGCCGTGCCGCCGGAGTGCCTCGTCCTGACGATGAAGGCGAACCAGAAGTACTTCCCGCTGCTCGACGGCGAAGGGCGTCTGACGAGCCGCTTCCTCGTCGTCAGCAACATCCGTCCCGCCGACCCCGCGAGCGTCGTCACCGGCAACGAGCGCGTCGTGCGGCCACGCCTCGCCGATGCGAAGTTCTTCTTCGACCAAGACAGGAAACGCACGCTCGCGTCGCGCGTTCCAGGACTCGATGCGGTGGTCTATCACCGCAAGCTCGGCAGCCAGGGCGACCGCGCGCGCCGCCTGCAGCGAATGGCGGGCTGGATCGCGGAAAGAATCGGCGCCGACCGCAGGCTCGCGGAGCGGGCCGCCCTGCTCGCGAAGGCCGACCTCCTGACCGACATGGTCGGTGAGTTCCCCGAGCTGCAAGGCACGATGGGCCGCTATTACTCGGATGCCGAAGGCGAGGGAGAGACCGTCGCCTGGGCGATCGAGGACCATTACCGGCCGCGCTTCTCCGGCGACGTGCTGCCGAGGAGCGACGTCGGCGTCGCGGTCGCGCTCGCCGACAAAGTCGAGACGGTCGCCGGCCTGTTCGCCGCAGGCGAGCGTCCGACCGGCGACAAGGATCCGTTCGCACTGCGCCGCGCTGCGCTCGGGATCGTGCGACTTCTCGTCGAGCGCAACCTGCCGCTCTCGCTCATGGACCTCTTCAAGATCGCCATCACCACGCTGCCGGGCGAGCTCTCACGGACGACGTGCGCCGACCCTGTCAATTTCGTGGTCGATCGTGCCAAGGGGTACTTCGCAGATCAAGGCCTCGCTCCGCGGGCCGTCGATGCCGTGCTCGCCCCGGCTGGTGGTGGAACGATCCTCGCGGAGCTGATGCCGATTGCGCGCGCGGCCGACCGTTTCATGTCGTCCGAAGAAGGGCGCGAGCTCGCAGCGGCGAACAAACGGATCACCAACATCCTGCGCAAATCGGGATTCGAGGTCCCGTTCGGCTTCTCGCCGCGCGATCTCAAGCAGCAGGCCGACCCGGCGCTCTTCGCACAGGATGAAGAGCGCGCGTTGCACGAAGCGCTGCGCGCCACCGGGACGAAGGCCCTCGAGCTACGCGAGCAGGGCCGCTACGCCGAGTCGCTTGCTGCGCTCTCGCCGCTGCACGCGCCGGTTCGCGCGTTCTTCGACCGGGTCATGGTCAATGCCGATGATGCGCGGCTACGCGATAACCGCATCACGCTGCTGCAGCATGCGCGTGCATACATGAACCAGGTCGCTGAGCTCGAGAAGATGGCGAACTGAAGATGAAGCTCATCATCCTCGACCGCGACGGCACGATCAACGAGGACCGCGACGACTTCGTCAAGTCGCCCGACGAGTGGGTGCCGATCGCCGGCTCGCTCGAGGCCATCGCGCGGCTCAACCACGCCGGCTGGCACACCGTCGTCGCGACCAACCAGTCGGGGATCGCGCGCCGCCTCTTCGACCTCGCGACGCTGAACGCGATCCACGCCAAGATGAACCGCGCCCTCGCCGAGGTCGGCGGCCGCATCGATGCGGTCTTCTTCTGCCCGCACGGCCCCGACGACGGCTGCGCGTGCCGGAAGCCCCGCGCCGGCATGCTGACGGCGATCGGCGAGCGCTACGGCGTCGCGCTGCGCGAGACGTACTCCGTCGGCGACTCGCTGCGCGACCTCGAGGCGGCGGCCGCCGCCGGCTGCGCGCCGCACCTCGTCCGCACCGGCAAAGGCGCGCTCCTCGACGACGCGGCGCTGCGCGCGATCAAGACCACGGTGCCGCACGCCGTCTTCCACGCCGACCTGGCGTCGTTCGCGCAGCAGCTGATCCAGCGCGAGCGGCTGGCGCGCGGCGACACCGACACGTCCGACTCGGTCTTCCTGCCGTTCGACCGATGACGAAGACGATCGCCGCCATTCGCTCGGCGATCTTCGTCGTCTACATGGTCGTCACGGTCATTCCGTGGGCGATCCTCTGTCTCGTCGTGTCGATCTTCGTGCGCGGCGAACGGCTGTACTGGTTCGTCATCGTCTGGCTGCGCATGGCGATCTGGGGTGCGCGCGCGATCTGCGGCGTCCGCGCGCGGGTGCACGGCTTCGATCGCCTGCCCGGGACCTCGGTCATCCTGCTGCCCAAGCACCAGTCGACGTGGGAAACGTTCGCGTTCCCGACGCTGATGCCGCGGCCGCTGTGCTACGTCTTCAAGCGCGAGCTGCTCTACGTGCCGTTCTTCGGCTGGACGATGGCGCGGATGGACCTCATCCACATCGACCGCAGCAAGCGCGCCGAGGCGTGGGCGAAGGTCGCCGAGCAGGGCCGCCGCTACATGGCGCAGGGCAACTGGGTGATCATGTTCCCGGAAGGGACGCGCACGCCGCGCGGCAGCCAGGGCACCTACAAGCACGGCGGCACGCGCCTCGCCGTCGAGACCGGCCGCCCGGTGGTGCCGATCGCGGTGACGTCGGCGCGCTGCTGGCCGCGCAAGAGCTTCCTGCTCCGCCCGGGCGTGATCGACAACTCGATCGGCACGCCGCTCGATTCCACTGGTCGCGCCGCCGACGAGCTGATGCGCGAGGTCGAGCGCTGGATCGAGGCCGAGATGCGACGCCTCGATCCGGAGGCGTACGTCGGCGAGAGCGGTGCGCCGGCGCTGGCGCGATGAGCCTCGGCCTGCGCCGCGGCCTGCGGCG
>DATJIM010000391.1:0-7263 GCA_035493195.1 Caldimonas sp. | reverse complement strand
GTTGCCCTCGGCGCTCGCCGCGACGTTGACGGTGCAGAAGCGAGCGGCTTCCGCGATCGAGCGCTTCGACCAGTCGCCGGTGTTGACGTAGTCGGCGCGCGTCCTGCCGCGCAGCAGGTTCATCGGCACGATCGCGTTCTCGCCGATCGCGCCGCCCTGCAGGAAGAGGATCTTGTAGTTGTCGGGGACGGCGAGCAGCGCGCGCAGCGCGGCGAGCGTCGCCGCGTAGATCGACATGAACTCCTTGCCGCGGTGGCTCATCTCCATCACCGACACGCCGCTGCCGTGCCAGTCGAGCATCTCTTCGGCGGCGCGGCGCAGAACGGGCTCGGGGAGGGCGGCCGGACCGGGGCTGAAGTTGAACGGGCGCGTCATGCGTCGATTATCGAGCGCGGTGCACGCGGTCGCGGCAGCCGAAAGAAGAAGACCGCCGAGTCGGCGGTCTTCGCTTTGCCCCGGCGGGGCAGCGTCGGGCGACGCTGCGCGTCACTTCATCGACGACGTCGCTCCCGTGCCCGCGGCGGTGCCGGCCTCGACCACTGCCTTCGTCGGCGCGGCCTCGGCAGCGGCCTTCGCGGCCCTGGCCGCGTCGACCACCTCGTGCTGCTTCGGGCTGAGGCACTCGTCGACCAGACGCTTGCCCGCCTTGACATCGAGCAGCATCGACTTGCTCGCGATCTGCACCATCAGCGTCTGGCCGCGAACGTCCTCGAGGCGGATCGCTCCGGTCGACGACAGCACCGGCTTCATCAGCCACGTGCCGTGGCCGAACTTGACGTCGGCGTAGGCCGGGTACTTCGTGCTCTGCCCGACGCTCACGTTCTGATTGAACTCGCAGTCGTACGAGCCGTAGAAGACGAGCTCGGCGGCCTTCACCTGGTCCGGCGTCGCGTCGGCGACGGTGAACGCAGGCTTGGCGGGAGCCGGCTTGGCGGCCGACTTGGCAGGCTGCTTGATGCGGTCGGCGGCGAGCGCCGGCGCGGCGGCGAGGGAGGAGACGATCAGCGCGGCGACGATCGACGCGCAGCGAAACGGCTTGGACATGGCATCGGCCTTTCAGCGGGAATTCGTGCGCGGCGATTGTCGTGCAGCGCGGCGGGCGAGGCGGCTGCCTTACCGGCCGTTACCGCGGGTGCGGGAACTCCGTCACGCGGCGCGGCGCGTGACGACTCAGACCAAGGCCTTGACGCCGTCCTGCTCCTCCTGCAGCTCCTTCAGCGTCGCGTCGATGCGCTGCTGGCTGAAGACGTCGATCGGCAGGCCCTCGATGACCTTGTACTCGCCGCCCGAGGTCGTCACCGGGTAGCCGAACATCGTGTCTTTCGGAATGCCGTACTGGCCGTCGGAAGGAATTCCCATCGTCACCCAGCGCCCGTTCGTGCCGAGCACCCAGTCGCGCACGTGGTCGATCGCGGCGTTCGCCGCCGACGCCGCCGACGACAGGCCGCGCGCCTCGATGATCGCCGCGCCGCGCTTGCCGACCGTCGGCAGGAAGACGTCGCGGTTCCAGGCGTCGTCGTGGATCATCTCCTTGACCGACTTGCCGTCGACCGTCGCGAAGCGGTAGTCGGCATACATCGTCGGCGAGTGGTTGCCCCAGACGGCGACCTTCTCGATCGCCGCGACGGGCTTGGCGATCTTGGCGGCGAGCTGGCTCGCGGCGCGGTTGTGATCGAGGCGCAGCATCGCGGTGAAGTTGCGACGCGGCAGGTCGGGCGCGCTCTTCATCGCGATCCACGCGTTCGTGTTCGCCGGGTTGCCGACGACGAGCACCTTGACGTTGCGCGATGCGGCCGCGTTCAGCGCCTTGCCCTGCGCGGTGAAGATCTGAGCGTTTGCCGACAGCAGGTCCTTGCGCTCCATTCCCGGCCCGCGCGGGCGCGCGCCGACGAGCAGCGCGTAGTCGGCGTCCTTGAACGCGGTGTTCGGATCGCCGTGCGCGCTCATGCCGGCGAGCAGCGGGAACGCGCAGTCGTCGAGCTCCATCATCACGCCCTTGAGCGCCTTCTGCGCCTTCTCGTCGGGGATCTCGAGCAGCTGAAGGACGACCGGCTGGTCCTTGCCGAGCATCTCGCCCGACGCGATGCGAAAGAGCAGGGCATAACCGATCTGGCCGGCGGCGCCGGTGATCGCGACGCGGACGGGGGACTTCATGGTGCGTACTCCGAGCGAATGGGCGATGGCAGCTTGCACGGCGCGGCCGAGCGCGCGCGAGGAACCTTGCAGTGTAGGCCAGCCGGCCGCGCCGTCCGATCGCTGCGGGCGTTCGCGCGCAGCGCGCGAGCGGCGAAGCGGTCGCGCGGTAAAGTCTGCTGCAAAGCAATAAAATCGATGGGCTGTCCGCCGCGCTCTCACCTCAGGACCGACATGGCCACCTCACTCAAAGAACAACCACTCAAGCGGCTGCCGGTCTATCGCAACATCCACGTTTCGGACCTCACGACGTACCGTCTGCCGGCGGCGGGGTGGATCTCGATCCTGCACCGGATCAGCGGCGCGGCGATGTTCCTGCTGCTGCCGTTCGCGATCTGGCTGTTCGACACCAGCGTCACGTCCGAAGTCTCGTACGAGCAGTTCACCGCTGCGTTTTCGACCGGTGCCTGGATGCTTCCGGGCTGGTTCCTGAAGCTGGTCGCGTTCGCACTGCTCTGGGCCTACCTGATCCACTTCTGCGCCGGCCTTCGCCATCTCTGGATGGACGCGACGCACGACGTCGGGCTCGAGTTCGGCCGCATCTCGGCGCTGACCGCGCTCGCGCTCGGCACCATCGTCGCGTTCGCGGTCGGCGCGAAGCTCTTTCTCTGAGGCGGCCGAGATGAGCACGTCGTTCGGTTCCCGGCGTCTCGTCGTCGGCGCGCACTACGGCCTGCGCGACTGGCTCGCGCAGCGCGTGACGTCGCTGCTGATGGCGCTGTTCACGATCGCGGTCGTCGTCCAGATCCTGCTGCCCGGGCCGCTCGACTACACGCGCTGGTCGGCGATCTTCGCCAGGCAGTGGATGAAGGTCCTCACCTTCATCACGGTCGTGGCGCTCCTCTATCACGTCTGGGTCGGCATGCGCGACATCTGGATGGACTACATCAAGCCGGTCGGCCTGCGCCTCGCGCTCGACATCTTCACCATCGCCTGGCTCGTCGGCTGCGCCGGCTGGGCGATCCAGGTGCTCTGGAGACTCTGAGATGGACGCAGCTGCCGTCCACACCTCGAGCGTCGCGACGCGCCGGTTCGACGTCGTCATCGTCGGCGCGGGCGGCTCGGGGATGCAGGCGTCGCTGCAGCTCGCGCGTGCCGGCCTCAACGTCGCCGTGCTGACCAAGGTCTTCCCGACCCGCTCGCATACGGTCGCCGCGCAGGGCGGCATCGGCGCTTCGCTCGGCAACATGAGCGAGGACAACTGGCACTACCACTTCTACGACACCGTCAAGGGCTCGGACTGGCTCGGCGACCAGGACGCGATCGAGTTCATGTGCCGCGAGGCGGCCAACGTCGTCTACGAGCTCGAGCACTACGGCATGCCGTTCGACCGCAACGCCGACGGCACGATCTACCAGCGCCCGTTCGGCGGCCACACCGCGAACTACGGCGAGAAGCCGGTGCAGCGCGCGTGCGCTGCCGCCGACCGCACCGGCCACGCGATGCTGCACACGCTCTACCAGCAGAACGTGCATGCACGGACCAACTTCTTCGTCGAGTGGATGGCGCTCGATCTCATTCGCGATGCCGAGGGCGCCGTCGTCGGCGTCACCGCGCTCGAGATGGAGACCGGCGAGCTGCACGTCCTGCAGGCCAAGGCTGTGCTGCTCGCGACCGGCGGCGCCGGCCGCATCTTCGCGGCGTCGACGAACGCGTTCATCAACACCGGCGACGGCCTCGGCATGGCGGCGCGCGCCGGGTTGCCGCTCGAGGACATGGAGTTCTGGCAGTTCCACCCGACGGGGGTCTACGGCGCCGGGGTGCTGCTCACCGAGGGCTGCCGCGGCGAAGGCGCGATCCTGCGCAACAGCAACGGCGAGCGCTTCATGGAGCGCTACGCGCCGACGCTGAAGGATCTCGCGCCGCGCGACTTCGTCTCGCGCTGCATGGACCAGGAGATCAAGGAAGGCCGCGGCTGCGGTCCGCACAAGGACTACATCGTCCTCGACATGACGCACCTCGGCGCCGAGACGATCATGAAGCGGCTGCCGAGCGTCTACGAGATCGGCCACAACTTCGCCAACGTCGACATCACGCGCGAGCCGATCCCGGTGGTGCCGACGATCCACTACCAGATGGGTGGCGTGCCGACCAACATCCACGGCCAGGTCGTCGCGCCGAAGGACGGCAATCCGAACGCGGCCGTTCCGGGCCTCTACGCCGTCGGCGAGTGCTCGTGCGTCAGCGTCCACGGCGCCAACCGGCTCGGCACCAACTCGCTGCTCGACCTGCTCGTGTTCGGGCGCGCCGCGGGCAACCACATCGTCGCGAGCGACCTCGGGGCGCAAGCGCACCGGGCGCTGCCGGCCAAGGCGTCCGACTTCACCGCGGCGCGGCTCGCGCGGCTCGAGGCGAGCACCGGTGGCGAGTACTCTCAGGCGGTCGCCAACGATCTGCGACGGACGATGCAGCAGCACGCCGGCGTCTTTCGTACCCAGGCGTCGCTGGACGAAGGCGTCGGCAAGGTGCAGCAGCTCGTCGAGCGCAGCTGGTCCATGCACCTCGCCGACAAGTCGCGCATCTTCAACACCGCGCGCGTCGAGGCGCTCGAGGTCGACAACCTGATGGAGTCGGCGCTCGCGACGATGGTCTCGGCGGCGGCGCGTCACGAATGCCGCGGCGCCCACACCGTCTACGACTACGAGCGCCCGATCGACGACCCGGTCGCGCCGAACGGCCGCAACGACGCCGAGTGGATGAAGCACACGCTGTGGTTCAGCGAAGGCAACCGGCTCGAGTACAAGCCCGTCCACCTGAAGCCGCTCACGGTCGAGTCCATCCCACCCAAGGTGCGTACCTTCTGACATGGAAAAGGAACTCCACACCCGCGCCGCCGACGCGTCCGACCCGGACGGCGCGACGCCGCCGGCGTCTCAGAAGACGACGCGGACGTTTCGCATCTACCGCTACGACCCCGACAACGGCGCCGCGCCAACGCTCCAGACGATGACCGTCGAGCTCGACGGCAGCGAGCGGATGCTGCTCGACGCGCTGATGAAGCTGAAGGCGATGGACCCGAGCCTCAGCTTTCGCCGCTCGTGCCGCGAGGGCGTCTGCGGCTCGGATGCGATGAACATCAACGGCAAGAACGGCCTCGCGTGCCTGACCAACATGCGCACGCTCAAGGACCCGATCGTCCTCAAGCCACTGCCGGGGCTGCCCGTCATCCGCGACCTCATCGTCGACATGACGCAGTTCTTCAAGCAGTACCACTCGATCAAGCCATACCTCGTCAACGACTCGCGGCCGCCCGAGAAGGAGCGGCTGCAGACGCCGGAAGAGCGCGAGGAACTGAACGGACTCTACGAGTGCATCCTGTGCGCGAGCTGCTCGACGTCGTGCCCGAGCTTCTGGTGGAACCCCGACAAGTTCGTCGGCCCCGCGGGGCTGCTGCAGGCGTATCGCTTCATCGCCGACAGCCGCGACGACGCGACCAGCGAACGCCTCGACAACCTCGAGGATCCGTATCGGCTCTTTCGCTGCCACACGATCATGAACTGCGTCGACGTCTGCCCGAAGCAGCTCAACCCGACGCGCGCCATCGGCAAGATCAAGGAGCTGATGGTGAGGCGCGCAGTCTGATGCACGCCTCTATCGCCGAAGCCGGCAGCGCGGCGCGCCCGCTCGATGCGCACGCGCTCGGCAAGCTCCGCTGGCGCTGCCGTCGCGGCTTGCTCGAGAACGACCTCCTGCTCGAGCGCTTCTTCGCGCGCGCCGAGCCGGTGAACGAGGACGACGCCGCCGCGCTCGCGCTGCTGATGGAGCTCGCCGACAACGACCTGCTCGACGTCTTTCTCGGTCGCCGGGAGCCGCCGCCCCAGCTCGACCGTCCCGACGTGCGCCGCGTCGTCGCGGCCGTGCGCGCCGCGCGCTGAAGCGCAGCGAACTCTTCCGCCTTCCTTGAGGACCACGCCATGACCCCGTCCGACGTCAAAGCCACCCTCACGTTCTCGGACGGCAGCCCGAGCATGGATCTGCCGCTCTACAAGGGCACGATCGGGCCCGACGTGATCGACATCCGCAAGCTCTACGCGCAGACCGGCAAGTTCACCTACGACCCGGGCTTTCTGTCGACGGCGTCGTGCGACTCGACGATCACCTACATCGACGGCGACAAGGGCGAGCTGCTCTACCGCGGCTATCCGATCGAGCAGATCGCGGTGCAGTGCGACTACCTCGAGACGTGCTACCTGCTGCTCAAGGGCGAATTGCCCAACGCGAGCCAGAAGACCGAGTTCACGCGGCTCGTCACCATCCATACGATGGTCAACGAGCAGATGCAGTTCTTCCTGCGCGGCTTCCGGCGCGACGCGCACCCGATGGCGATCCTCACTGGCCTGGTCGGCGCGCTCTCGGCCTTCTATCACGACAGCACCGACGTCCACAACGCGAAGCACCGCGAGATCGCGGCGATCCGGCTGATCGCCAAGATGCCGACGCTGGTGGCGATGGCCTACAAGTACAACATGGGCCAGCCGTACATGTACCCGAAGAACGACCTCTCGTACGCGAGCAACTTCATGCGCATGATGTTCGCGACGCCGTGCGAGGAGTACGTGCCGAACGAGGTGCTCGTGCGCGCGCTCGACCGCATCTTCATCCTGCACGCCGACCACGAGCAGAACGCGTCGACGTCGACCGTGCGCCTGTGCGGCTCGTCGGGAACGAACCCGTTCGCGGCGATCGCCGCCGGCGTCGCCTGTCTGTGGGGTCCGGCGCATGGGGGCGCCAACGAGGCGGCGCTGAACATGCTCGAGGATGTCCAGCGCATGGGCGGCGTCGAGAAGATCGGCGACTTCATCAAGCAGGTCAAGGACAAGAACTCGGGAATCAAGCTGATGGGCTTCGGCCACCGCGTCTACAAGAACTACGACCCGCGCGCCAAGCTGATGCGCGAGACGTGCCACGAGGTGCTCGACACGCTCGGCCTGCACGACGACCCGATCTTCAAGCTGGCGATGGCGCTCGAGAAGATCGCGCTCGAGGACGAGTATTTCGTCGCCCGCAAGCTCTACCCGAACGTCGACTTCTACTCCGGCATCGTGCAGCGCGCGATCGGCATTCCGGTCA
>DATJIM010000390.1:0-2368 GCA_035493195.1 Caldimonas sp. | reverse complement strand
CGCCAGATGCGGCTGCGCGACCTCGGCGGCCTGATCGTCGTCGACTTCATCGACATGGAGGAGTCGAAGAACCGGCGCGAGGTCGAGTCGCGCCTGCGCGATGCTCTGCGCTCCGATCGGGCGCGCGTCCAGTTCTCGTCGATCTCGAAGTTCGGCCTGCTCGAGATGAGCCGGCAGCGGCTGCGCCCTGCCCTCTCGGAAGGCAGCCACATCACCTGCCCGCGCTGCAACGGCACCGGCCACATCCGCGACACCGAGAGCTCGGCGCTGCAGATCCTGCGCATGGTCCAGGAAGAGTCGATGAAGGACAACACCGCCGCCGTGCACGTGCAGGTGCCGGTCGAGGTGACGTCGTTCCTTCTCAATGAGAAGCGCACCGAGATCACCAAGATCGAGCTCAAGCAGCGCGTCACCGTGCTGCTGGTGCCGAACAAGAACCTCGAGACGCCGAACTACCGGCTCGAGCGGATGCGCCACGACGACCCGCGCCTCGAGAACCTGCAGGCGAGCTACACGATGGTCGACGATGCCGAGGACGAAGTCGGCATCACGCGGCGCGAGAAGACGAAGGCCAAGCAGGAGCCGGTCATCAAGGGCATCCTGCCCGAGACGCCGGCGCCGCAACGCGTCGAGCGGCCGCAACCCGTCGAGCCGGTCGCTGCCGGGGCGCGTCCGCCGGTGGCCGCCGCACCCGCGGCAGCGCCCGCCGCCGGCAAGGGATTCTTCGCATGGGTGAAGAGCTTCTTCGGCCCGGCCGAGGAGCAATCGCCGCGGGCGCCGGTCGCGGCGCTCCCGGCGCCCGCGACGACCGGCGGCGACGCGCGTCGGGATCGCGGTGATCGCGGTGATCGCGGCGAGCGTGGCGGCCGCGGTGGCCGCGGCGGTCGCGATGGCCGACGCGGCGAGCGCTCGGGCGAGCGCGCGCAAGCGACCGGCGAGGGGCGTGGTCGCCGCGAACGCACCGGCGACGCCACGCGCGACGCGGGCGGCTCGGAAGCGCGCAGCGCTGGCGAAGCCCGCGACAGCCGCGGTGGCCGCGGTGAGCGCGGCGAACGCGGCGAACGCGGCGAACGCGCCGAGCGTGGTGAGCGCAATCGTTCCGAAGCGCGTGGCGAGCAGCGCGGTGAGCCACGCGCCGAGCAGCGCGGTGAGTCACGCGGTGAGCCACGCGGCGAAGCGCGTCGCGAGGCGCGGCCCGCAACGCCGCGCAGCGAAGCGCCGGTCGCCGAGACCGCCGCCGAACCGCAGGCGATGCCGCCGGCGTTTGCCGACACCTTGCCGCAAGGCGACGACGCGACGGCAGCAGGCGAGCGCCAAGGCGGCCGCCGCCGCCGCCGTGGCGGTCGCGGCCGCGATCGCAACCGCGACGAGCTCGCCGGCGGCGAGCACGACGTCGCTGCCGCGGACGATGAGCCGCGCGTCGCTGCTTCGGCAACCGAAGGGGTTGCTGCGAGCGAAGACGACCGCATGCGCGCCGCCGACGACGACCGTTCGCCGCGCGCAGCGCGCGAAGGCGACGGCGGCGAAGGCGAGCCGCGCGCGGACGGTGGACGCCGTCGTGGGCGCGACCGTGGCCGCGGACCGCGCGAGGGCGGGCGCTTTGCCGAAAGCGAAGCGGCAATGACCGACGCCAGCCCAGGCGAAGAGCGCCCGGCGCGCGACGACCGCACTGCACGTGACGACCGCACTGCGCGCGACGAGCGCGTCGCTGCGCAAGCCGTGCAGCCGACGCCGGGCGTCGTCAGCGGCGGCTTCGAGAGCGCCGGCGACTGGCGCTCGGCTGCGGCTGGCGCCGCGCGTTCCGCCGAGGTCGAGGCGGTGCGCAGTGAAGCACCGGGCCGCGTTGCGACCGCGGCGCCGCGCGCCGAGCCCTACGCGTTGCCGATCGACTCGCTCGCCGCGGTCGCCGAGTCGGCGGGCCTGCAATGGGTGAACTCGGACGCGAGCAAGATCGCGGCCGCGCAAGCGGCGATCGCGGCGCTGCCGACGTCGCCTCGCGTTCCGCGCGAGATCGTCGCCGTCACCGCGATCGACGACGGTCCGCTCGTGATGGTCGAGACGAAGAAGGATCTCGCCCAGGTCAAGCTGCCGTTCGAGACGACGGCGCAGGAGACGCAGGGGATCTGACCCGACGAGCGCTGCGGTCGGTGACCGCCGCGCTCGCGTCGGCGAGAACCGTTACGGCAGGCGCTCGAGCGAGCGCTGGTACCCGGGGTCGTGCATCAGCTCGTCCCACGGCAGCGGCGCGCTCTGCGGCAGCAGCGCGCGCCGGCGTGCTTCGCTGTCGGCGTCGGCCTGCCAGCTGCCGCTGTGCTGCGCGACGAGCAGCTCGTCGAGCAGCGTGTCGACGGCGGCACCGCCGTCGACC
>DATJIM010000389.1:0-6316 GCA_035493195.1 Caldimonas sp. | reverse complement strand
GCCGGTCTCGGTGCGCAGCAGCCCGAACGCGTACTCGCCCTCGACCTTGATCGTCGCGCTGCGGATGCCGGCGACGTCGCCCTCGGTCTGCTCGAGGACCTCGGTCTTGAAGCCCTTCTTCTCGCAGTACTTCAGGTACTGGCGCAGCAGCATCGCCGCCCAGTCACACGCCTCGGTGCCGCCGGCGCCGGCCTGGATGTCGATGAAGCAGTTGCTCGGGTCGGCCGGATTGTTGAACATCCGGCGGAACTCGAGCTCGGCGATCCGCGCCTCGAGCCGCGAGGCGTCGGCGTCGATCGAGAGCAGGCTCGTGTCGTCGCCTTCGTCCTTCGACAGCTCGTAGAGCTCGCTGTTGTCGGCAAGGCCCGCGGTCAGGTGGTCGATCGTCGAGACGACGTCGTCGAGCAGTCGCTTCTCGCGGCCGAGCTCCTGCGCGCGCTTCGGCTCGTTCCAGACGTTCGGGTTCTCGAGGGCGGCGTTGACCTCGTTCAGGCGGAGCGACTTGCGGTCGTAGTCAAAGATACCCCCGAAGGTCGACGGTCCGCCGGGTCAGGTCGGCGATCCGGTTGCCGATGGCATTGATGTGTTCGACGTCCATGGTGGTCTTCTAGACAGGCGGGGCGCTGCGGCGAGGGCGCGATTCTGACAGGAACGCCTCGATCCGCTCGGCGATGTCCTCGGGGCGGTCGTGGTGCAGCATGTGGCCCGCCGGCCCGACGACGTGGCGCTCGACGTCGGCGACGAGATCGAGACGGCGGTGGAACTCGGGCTTGCTGTAGCGGTCGCCCCACCAGACCGAGATGTCGGTTCGGTCGCCTTCGATCCACAGCACCGGCGCGGTGATCCGCTTCCAGCACTCGAGCCACTCGTCGACCTGCGCGATGATCGGGCTCGAGCGCTTGTGGTTGGGGTCGGCGAGCAGCTCGCGCGCTCCCGACGGATCGCCCGAGATCGGCCGCGACCATTGCGATGCGAGCCAGAGCGCGCGGTCCGGGCGGAGCAGCGGGTTCGTCTTCGTCAGCCGCTTCGCGACCGCGTCGAGGTCGGGGTACGGCCGCAGCTGCTGAGGTGTCTTCAGCGCGTCGAGCCACTTCGCGATTCGCCCCGGCGCGTGCTCCGGCTTCGAGCGCGGCATGCCGAAGCCTTCGAGATTGACGAGCCGGCGGACGCGGCCGGGACGCACGCCCGCATAGAGCATCGCGACGTTGCCGCCCATGCTGTGGCCGGCGAGGTCGACGGCCGAACGGTCGACGCCGAACAAAGCGTCGAGGACGATCTCGAGGTCGCCGAGGTACTCGGCGAAGAAATAGGTATCGGCCTGCGGCGTCTCGCTCGCGCCGAAGCCGCGCCAGTCGAGCGCGACGACATGGCGGTCCTCGGCGAAGGCGTCGACGACGAACTGGAACGACGCCGCGACGTCCATCCAGCCGTGCAGAAGCACGAGCGGCGGCCGGTCGGCGCGGTCGAGGCCGGCGTCGCCCCAGACGAGAACGTGCTGGCGCAGGCCCCGCGCGCTGACGAATCGGCTCTGCGCGCGGCGGCGTGGTCGGTAGGGTTCGCTGGTCACGCCCCGACTGTAGGCGAGGCGCCGGCGCGGCGAGGACGCGCGCGGCACGCGGGCAGAATCGCAGCCATGACCACCCGCACCGCCGACTTCTCGCTGCGCGCCGCCGAGCGGCGCGACGTCGACGCCATCGTCGCGCTGATCCGCGGACTCGCCGAGTTCGAGAAGCTCACCCATCTGCTCGAGGTGACGGCCGACAAGCTCGCCGTCCATCTGTTCGGGCCGAAGCCGGTCGTCGAGGCGATCGTCGCGGAGCGATCGGGACGCGTCGTCGGCTTCGCGCTCTTCTTCGTCAGCTTCTCGACCTTTCTCGCCAAGCCGGGTCTCTGGCTCGAGGATCTCTTCGTCGAGCCCGAACAGCGCGGCAGCGGCATCGGCCAGGCGCTGCTCGAGCACCTCGCGCGCGTCGCGGCGCAGCGCGGCTACGGCCGCTTCGAGTGGAGCGTTCTCGACTGGAACTCGGGAGCGATCCGCTTCTACGAACGGATGGGCGCGACGGTGATGCCCGACTGGCGAATCTGTCGCATCGCCGGTCCAGCGCTGGATGCGTACCGGGACGGCGCGTGAGCGTGACGGTCGACCGCTACGCGGAGCTCTACGCCGGCTTTCGCTGGGACGTTCCGCGCGACTTCAACATCGCCGACGTCTGCTGCACGCGCTGGGCACGGCTCAAGCCCGATGCGGTCGCGATCCGCTTCGAGGACGAGAACGGCATCCGCAGCGACTTCACCTACGGCGAGATCGACGCCGCCGCCGACCGCCTCGCGGCGGCGCTGCGCATGCTCGGCGTCGCGCGCGGCGATCGCGTCGCGCTCGTGCTGCCGCAGCGCTTCGAGACCGCGGTCGCGCACGTCGCGCTCTATCGCCTCGGCGCGGTCGCGATGCCGCTGTCGATGCTGTTCGGGCCCGACGCGCTCGAGTACCGCATCCGCGACAGCGAAGCCCGCCTCGCGATCGTCGACGAAAGCGGCATCGCCAACGTGCTTGCGGCGCGGCCGCTCTGTCCCGGCCTCGCGACCGTCGTCGCCGCCGGCACCGCCGCCGGGCAGGGCGACGTCGACTGGCGCGACCTGGTCCGCGGCGAGCGAACGCCGTTCGTCGCCGAGCAGACGAGCGCCGACGACCCGGCCGTGCTGATCTACACGAGCGGGACGACCGGGCCGCCGAAGGGAACGCTGATTCCGCACCGTGCGCTGATCGGCAACCTGCCGGGCTTTGTCTGCAGCCAGAACTGGTTTCCGCAGGACGACGCGGTCTTCTGGTCGCCGGCGGACTGGGCGTGGACCGGCGGCCTGATGGACGCGCTCTTGCCGACGCTCTACTTCGGCCGCGAGATCGTCGCGCTGCAGCGGCGGTTCGCTCCCGAGCTCGCGTTCGAGGTGCTCGAGCGCCATCGCGTCACGCACACGTTCCTCTTTCCGACCGCGCTGAAGGCGATGATGAAGGCGGTGCCGGCGCCGCGCGAGCGCTACGCGCTGCAGCTGCGCGCGATCATGAGCGCGGGCGAAGCGGTCGGCGACGCCGTCTTTGCGTGGTGCCGCGACGCGCTCGGCGTCGTCCCGAACGAGATGTTCGGCCAGACCGAGATCAACTACATCGTCGGCAACTGCGCGATCCACTGGCCGGCGCGGCCGGGCAGCATGGGTCGGCCGTATCCGGGCCACCGCGTTGCCGTCGTCGACGACGCCGGCAACGAGTGTCCGCGCGGCACGCCCGGCGACGTCGCGCTGCACCGCCGCGACGTCCACGGCGAGCGCGATCCGATCTTCTTCCTCGGCTACTGGAAGCGCGACGACGCGACGCGGTCGAAATTCACCGGCGACGTCGACGACAGCTGGTGCCGCACCGGCGACACCGCGGTCATGGACGACGACGGGTACCTCTGGTACCAGGGCCGCAGCGACGACGTCTTCAAGGCTGCCGGCTACCGCATCGGCCCGAGCGAGGTCGAGAACTGCCTCGTCAAGCATCCCGCGGTCGCCAACGCCGCCGTCGTGCCGAAGCCCGACGCCGAGCGCGGCGCGCTCGTCAAGGCGTTCGTCGTCGTCGCCCCCGGCCATCTCGCTTCCGCCGAGCTCGTGCACGAGCTGCAGGCGCACGTCCGTGGCAAGCTCGCTCCCTACGAATACCCGAAGGAGATCGAGTTCATCGACGCGCTGCCGATGACGACGACCGGCAAGGTGCAGCGTCGCGTGCTGCGGCTCCGCGAAGAAGAGAAGGCGAGGGGACGATGAAGAAGGGCGGCCGGAGCCGCCCTGTCGTCACTTGACCTGGCCGCGCAACTCGCCGCCGGGATGGGCGGCGGTGTGCAGGTTGACGTACCAGAGGCCTTGCTTGACCTGGTCGACCTGCGCCGGCGTGAGCGTCGCCTGGCCGATGATCGGGCTCGCGAGCGGGCCGGCGAACGGAACGACGACGCCGGCGTTCGAGCCCGCAGCAGCGGGACCGTGGAAGTGGCCGGCGGTGACCGGGCCGGTCGTCCCCGAGTACGTCACGTTCCACTTGATCACGTTGCCGTCGAGCTCGACACGGGCCGTGCCCGAACCGGTGCTCGTGTTCGGTGGCACTTCGTTCTGGCCCGAGAGCGGTATCGACATCACGCCGGCACCGCCTTTGTCGCGATCCATCATGCCGCAGCCTGCGACGGCGATCGCGCCGGCGGCAACGAGAGTGGCAAGGGCGAAACGACGAGCGATCATGTGGCTGTCTCCTGCAGTGGGGCCGGAGCCGTCGCTCCGGTTGGCGAGGGATGATAGGGCGTTCGCGCGCGCGGCGCTTCGTGGTGCACCCTGATGAGAACCGCTTCCTTCGTCGCCATGGCCAGGCAGTCGGTCGTCGACTGGGTCGACGACTATGCGCCGAGCATGGGCGCGGCGCTCGCCTACTACACGCTCTTCTCGCTCGCGCCGCTGCTGCTGATCGCGGTGTCGATCGCCGGTCTCGTCTTCGGGCCCGACGCCGCGCGCGGCGAGATCTTCGCCCAGCTGCGCGACGTCATGGGCGACGAAGGCGCCGCCGCGGCGCAGAGCCTGCTGCAAAGCCTCAACAAGCCGGCGCAGGGCGTCGTCGCCACGGTGATCGGACTCGCGACGTTGCTGCTCGGCGCGGCGTCGGTGTTCGGCGAGCTGCAGAACGCGCTCGACCGCATCTGGCGTGCGCCGGCGCGGCGCGCCGGCTCGGGCCTGTGGACGCTGATCCGGGCGCGGCTGCTGTCGTTCGGGATGGTGCTCGGGATCGGCTTCCTGCTCGTTGTCTCGCTGCTCGCGAGCACCGCGATCGCGGCCTTCGGCAAGCGCTACGCGCACGCGTTCGGCGGCTGGGCGATCTTCGCGGAGGCGCTGAACTTCGCCGTCAGCTTCGCCGTCGTGACGGCGCTCTTCGCGATGATCTACAAGATCCTGCCGCGCGTGCGCATCGGCTGGCGCGACGTCTGGGTCGGCGCTGCCGTGACGGCGCTGCTGTTCGCGGCCGGCAAGTCGCTGATCGGCCTCTACCTCGGCCGCAGCGGCGCGACGTCGGGGTTCGGCGCCGCCGGCTCGCTGATCCTCGTCATCGTCTGGACCTACTACTCGGCGCAAGTCTTCCTCCTCGGCGCCGAGTTCACGCACGTCTACGCGCACGCGCGCGGCACGCGCAGTGGGGATCCGGGAACGGGCACGCACGAAGCCACCGTGAATGCCGTTCAGCGCCTGAAAAGTTCACGTGACGCGCTCGCGTCGGCGATGACCCGGAAGTGATGCCATGACGATCCGCCCGAATTTCGTCTTCATCGTCGCCGACGACCTCGGCTTCGCCGACCTCGGTTGCTACGGCGGCCGCGTGCCCGTCTCGCCCGTGCTCGACCGGATGGCGGTAGAGGGCATCCGCTTCACGCAGGGCTACGCGAACTCCCCGGTCTGCTCGCCGACGCGATTCGCGCTGATGACCGGGCGCTACCAGTACCGGCTGCGCGGCGCCGCCGAGGAGCCGATCAGCAGCCGGACGCGCAGCAGCACGACGCTCGGCCTGCCACCCGGGCATCCGACGTTGCCGTCGCTGTTGAAGGCGGCGGGCTGGCGCACCGCGCTCGCCGGTAAGTGGCACCTCGGCTATCCGCCGGCGTTCTCGCCGCTGCGTTCGGGCTACGACGAGTTCTTCGGGCCGATGTCGGGCGGCGTCGACTACTTCAGCCACTGCGACAACCGCGGCGCGCACGATCTCTGGCAGGGCGAGGCCGAGCATCGCGAGGACGGCTATCTCACCGACCTGATCTCGCGCCGCGCGGTCGACTTCATCGAGCGCATCGCCGCGCCGAGCGCGCCGCCGTTCTTCCTGAGCGTGCACTACACGGCGCCGCACTGGCCGTGGGAGACGCGCGACGACGCCGCGCTCGCCGCCGAGGTCAAGGACAACCTCTTCCACCTGCACGGCGGCAGCATCCACACGTACCGCCGAATGATCGAGCACATGGACGAGGGGATCGGCTGGATCCTCGACGCGCTCGCCGCGCACGGCGTCGCCGACGACACGCTCGTCGTCTTCACGAGCGACAACGGCGGCGAGCGCTTCAGCGACAACTGGCCGCTCGTTGGCGGCAAGATGGACCTCACCGAAGGCGGCATCCGCGTGCCCTGGATCGCGCGCTGGCCGGCGCGGATCGCGCCGGGCACGACGAGCGCGCAGCTCTGCATGACGATGGACTGGTCGGCGACGATGCTCGCTGCCGCCGGCGTCGCCGCCGATCCCGGCCATCCGCTCGACGGCGTCTCGCTG
>DATJIM010000388.1:0-3560 GCA_035493195.1 Caldimonas sp. | reverse complement strand
TTCGTCCACGGGCCGTCCTTCGCGCGGTCGGAACGGAACGCGGCGACGTACCACTTGTAGGGCTTCAGCGAGCTGCAGGCGCCGCGCTTCGCTTCGGCCGACGGCGGCGCGCCCGGACGGCAGAGGCGGACGATCGCGTCGAGCGTCAGCCCGTCGCTCGGAAAGCTCGGCGTCCCGGTCTTGCCGGCGAGCCAGTCGATGTCGCGGCAGCGCTTGGCGTCGAAGACCTGCTCGCACGCGGTGCGCGCGGTGCCGGCGCGGTGGCTGAACGAGAGCCCGCTCAGGATCACCTCGGCGGCGTCGCGAGCGAGTGGCGGCGGCATCGTCTGCGGCTCCGACCAGGGCGCGGCGGCGGCGGCGAAGCTTTCGGCCGAGGCGCCGGCGACGCCGTGGATCGCGGCGACGAGATGCGGCCGCGGCACGCGCGCGCTGCCGTTCGCGGCGGCGGCGAGCGTCGCCATCATGCCGGCGACGCCGAGCACGGTCGCGCGGGCGTGGCCCTGGCCCCAGCCCTCGGCGACGACGTCGACGACGGCGCCGCCCTTGCACTTCTCCCAGTCGTCGTCGCTGCCACGGCGGCCGTCGGCGCCGAGCGCGCAGCGCCGCACGATGCCGGCATCGAGCGGCATCGGCGGCATCAGGTGCATCGCCGCGCCGATCGCCTTGCCGGCGGGCTCGCTGAGGAGGCGCCCGTACGCGATCGGCGTCGGCCCCGGCGCGTTCCAGTCGCGCTCGTCGCTGGCGACGAGCGGCGCGCCGAACAAGAGGTCGGCGTTGCCGCACGAGATGCGCGCTTCGTCGCAGTTGGCGTTCCAGCCGAACGCGTGCGCCGCGGCCTGGACGCTCCACGGCCGCTGGCAGCCGGCGAAGTTCTGCTCGAAGCAGAACATGCGGTCGAGGAACCGCGCCGAGTCCGATCGCATCAGCTGGCCACGCAGGCTTCCCGCCGCCGGCGTCGCTTCGTGCTGCATCGCCGCGCGCTCGGCAGCGACGAGCTTCCGGCCGCGCTCGCCGTCGCCGAGGAACGCCGTCGCCATGATCGGCTTGATCGTCGACGCCGGCATCGCCGAGTGGTAGACGGCCGGATTGAGGAGCGCATCGGGGCGGTACTGGACGCGATACGGCAGGCGCGGATCGCAGCCGGGATCGCGGCCGGGGCCGTCGACCTCCTGGCGCGCGCACGGCGACAGCGCACCGGCGAGCGCCTCGATGCGGCCGCTTGCGATGTCGATCACGGCGACTGCGGCCATTCGCACCATCGCGCCTTCGAGCAGCTGCTGCCCGATCGCGCCCTCGCGGTCCTCGGCGCGGTGGAGGCCGAGCGCACGGCAGACGTCGTGGCGCCCGGTGTAGCAGGCGGCCGTCTTCTGCGCCAGCGCCTGCAGCGCGGGGTCGATCGTGAGGTCGATCGAATAGCCGACGTCGACTGGCGCGCCGTCGAGGTCGACGTGGTTGCGCGAGCCGACGCGGCCGGCGTGCACGCGTTGCGCCGGCCCGTCGCTTGCGGCGTAGGCGCGGTAGAGCGCGCCTGCCGGCTGGCGCAGCGTTTCGAGCGGCGACAGCAGCGTGAAGAGCGACGGCGGCACCTTCCAGCGCGGATCGTCGGCCGCGGCATCGGGGCCCGGCTCGCCGCCGATCGCGATCGGCGGCGGCGTCGGGGCCGATCCGCTCGCCGCGACGGCGACGCTGCGCACCGCCGCCATCGTGCAGACGCGTTGCTGCGCGCTGCGCGGCGGCGCGAGGAAGTACGCCGGCCCCGAGTCGCCGTCGCCGCCGAGGTAGATGCAGCCCGGAACGCCGCCCCAGGGATTGCGCCGCGTCACCTCGCGTGCGGTGATCTGCATCTCCTGGTCGGCACGCCAGCGCGCGAGCGTTGCGCTGCCTTCGGTGCCGCGCCACGCCAGCGTCTCGAGGATCGCGGAATCGCTGCGGTGCAGCGTCTCGAGCGCGGCGACGAGGTCGGCGCAGCGCACCTGGAAGCGCCGGCCCGGCGCGTCGACAGCCTCGACCGGCGTCGCGAGCGCGTCGACCGCGGCGGCGAACCAGCGCACCGGATCGAGACCGACGCGGTGCTCGACGCGCGCGTTGCTTCGCGTGCTGAAGCGCAGCAGCGCAGCGTCGATGTCGTTCATCTGTGCCGCGACCGCGTCGGCGAGCGGCGCCTCCGCGCGCGCGCCGGCGAGCTCGCGCAGCCACCGTGCGAGCGGCGCCGGGCCGCCCCATTCCTTGCGGCACGCCGGCACGCCGGCGAGAACGGCGAGCGCGTCGGTGGGCGTCGCGACCAACCCGCCGCGCGCGACGATCGCGCGCTCGAACGTCTTCAGCGCAGCGACGCGGCGGACGCTGACGTAGCGGTCGCTTCGCCCTTGGGCGTCGATGCTGTCGGGATCGGCGGGGCGGATCACCGCGACCAGCGCGACGACGCCGAGCAGCACCGGGACGACGCCGAGGCTGGCGGCGATCGCGCACTCGAGCAGCGAGATGCGGCGGCGCTCAGCCATCGCGCCTCCGTGCGTCGCGAACGGCGGTGGCGGGCGCGACATCGACGTTGAGGCAGAGCGCGAGGAACGCGACGTTCACGAGCAGCGAGGTCATGCCGAAGCTGACGAACGGGAACGTCACGCCGGTGAGCGGGAGCACCGCGAGGTTGCCGGCGACGGTGACCGCGAGCTGACACGACGTCAGCACGACCCACGCCACCGCGATCCAGCTGACGAGCGCCTGGCCGTCGTGGCCGAGCTGGCCGGCGTCTGCGACGAGGCGCGGCTCGCCGCGCGTGACGCGGCCGTGGTGGCGCACCAGGCGGTGCAGCCAGAGCGCGGTCGCGAGCGCGCCGGCCCACGCCGCGAGCGGGCCGAACATGCCGACCAGCGCCGTGAACGTGTAGTCGCTGTGGATCTGCGCCGGCACGCCGCTGCAGCCGCGCGCCGACGAGAACCCGCACCACGGCACGGTGCCGATGCCGAAGCCTTCGGGCGGCACTGCGCGCTGGAACCAGGAGACGAGCGCGAGCTGGTCGTTGATCGAGGCGAACGGCGCGGCGACGCTCTCGAGGCGGCTCGCGGCGACGCTGTCGTGTGCGCCGACCGCGAACAGCGCCGCGGTGATGCCGCCGATCCAGGCGACAAAGAGCAGCAGCGCGAGCGCGAACGCGACGACGACGTGGCCGGTGCGGTGGTGCCACCACATCGCGAGCGCGGCGGCGACGAACGCGCCGCCGCCATAACCGGCGATCAGGAGCGGCCCCATGTCGCGCGTCACGAACATCGCGGCGACGAGGACGCCGACGACGAGCAGCAGCGGCCACGTCCAGCGCAGGAACGAGAGGATCGCCCGCCCGCTCCTCGCCAGCCGCTCGGTGAGCGGGCCGCCGCGCAGGAAGAAGAACCAGGCGGCGCCGACGATCAGCCAGACCCGGCCGAGCTCCGACGTCAGCTGGCGTCGATTGGCGAGAACGACGCCGAACGCGACCACCGCCGCGAGCGTCGCGACGACGAGGAGCGCGCCGCCGCCGAGCCTGCCGACGCGCCGGCTGGCGCGCTGCATCGCTTCGCCGGCCA
>DATJIM010000387.1:0-4108 GCA_035493195.1 Caldimonas sp. | reverse complement strand
TTCGCGCTGCTGACGCTGGCGATCACGTTCGTCGTCGGCACGATCGTCGGCAACACGCCGATCGACGGCGGCAACGGCGTCTCGCTGGCGTCGGTGCCGGTGCCGCACATCGGGCCGACGCAGTCGTCGACGTTCTACCTGCTCGCACTCGCCGCGGCGACGCTGACGCTCGTGGTCGCGCGCGCGATCTTCTTCTCGCGCTTCGGCGCCGGGCTGCTCGCGATCCACGACGACGAGGACGCCGCCGAGGTGATGGGCGTTCCGACGTACCGCTACAAGCTGGTCGCGCTCGCGATCTCGTGCGCGCTGGCGGGCGTCGCCGGCGGTATCCACGCGCTCTTTCTCTCGTACGTCACCGTCGGCGAAGTGTTCACGATCACCGTCCCGCTCACGGTCGTGCTGATGAGCGTGCTCGGCGGCACGCGGCACTGGGCAGGTCCTGCGATCGGTGCGATCGCGATCACCGGGCTCCTCTACAGCTTCACCGCGGCCGACCACGCGGTCGCGGGCAAGGCGGCGATCGGCGCGATCCTGATCGCGGCGATCCTCTTCATGCCGGACGGCATCCTGCCGCGTCTGCAGCGTCTGCTGCCGAAACGACGCGCGACGCCAGACGATGGCATCGTGAGCGAAGCGAAGGATCCCGGCAGCTCGCTCGTCAGAGATTCTTCGCCTGCGACGCACGACGATAGCGCCGGCGAGCCGCTGCTGCGCGTCCACGGCCTGCACAAGCGCTTCAAGGGCGTGCGCGCGCTCGCCGGCGTCGCCGTCGAGGTCCGCCGCGGCGAGATCCTCGGCCTGCTCGGTCCGAACGGCTCGGGCAAGTCGACCTTCATCAACGTCGTCAGCGGCCACTACGCGGCGAACGCGGGCGAGATCGTCTTCGAGGGCCGCGAGCTCGTCGGCACGGCGGCGCACCGCATCGCCGCCGGCGGCATCGCGCGCACCTACCAGATCCCGCGGCCGTTCGCGCACATGACGGTGCTCGACAACGTCGCGCTCGCCGCGATGTTCGGCGGCGGCATCGCGACGCCGCGCGCTGCGCGCGACGCGGCGCGGCAGTGGCTCGCCTTCGCCGGCCTCGCCGCCAAGGCCGACGCGCTTCCCGACGCCCTCAACCTGCACCAGCGCAAGTTCCTCGAGCTCGCGCGCGCGCTGGCGTCGCGGCCGCGGCTGGTGCTTCTCGACGAGGTGCTGTGCGGGCTGACGCCGAGCGAGATCGACAGCGCGGTCGCCCTCATCCGGCGCATCCGCGACCAGGGCGCGACGATCGTCTTCGTCGAGCACGTGATGCGCGCAGTGATGGCGCTCACCGACCGCGTCGTCGTCTTTCACCACGGCGAGCTGCTCGCCGAAGGGCCCGCCGCCGACGTCATGCAGCGGCCCGAGGTGATGACCGCGTACCTCGGCCGCGCCCATGCTTGACGTCCAGGGCCTCGAGGTCTGGTACGGCGCGGCGCCGGCGCTCTGGGGCGTCTCGCTGACGTTGCGCGCGGGCGAGCTGCTCTCCGTCGTCGGACCGAACGGTGCCGGCAAGACGACGCTGATCAACGCGCTCTGCGGCATCGAGCGCGCGCGCGCTGGCCGCATCATCGTCGACGGCGTCGACGTGACCCAGCTGCCTGCGCATCGCTTCTGCGCCGCCGGCATCGCCGTCGTTCCCGAGGGGCGGCGCCTCTTCACCACGATGACGGTGCGCGAGAACCTCGAGCTCGGCAGCTATCTGCCGAATGCACGCGTGCAGCGCGAGGAGTCGCTCACCGCCGCGCTCGAGCTCTTTCCCGCGCTCGACGAAAAGCTCGCCAGCCCGGCCGGCGAGCTCTCGGGCGGTCAGCAGCAGATGGTGGCGATCGCGCGCGCGCTGATGGCGCGGCCGCGACTGCTGCTGCTCGACGAGCCTTCGCTCGGTCTCTCGCCGCTGATCGTCGCCGACATGTTCGACGCGGTTCGCCGCATCAACGCGCAGGGCGTCTCGGTGCTTCTCGTCGAGCAGAACGTTGAGGTCGCGCTGTCGCTCTCGGACCGCGCGTACGTTCTCGAGGAAGGTCGTATCGTCGCCGAAGGCGAGCCCGACGACCTGCTTGCGCGCCCCGAAATCCAGCGCGCCTACCTCGGCGTCTGACGCCGATCGATTCCACGTTCCCGGAGACATTCCATGCTCTTTCCCACGACCATCGTCGGCAGCTTCCCGCAGCCCGAGTGGCTGATCGACCGCGCCAAGCTCGCCGGGCGCTTCCCGCCGCGCGTGCGCGCAAAGGAGCTCTGGCGCGTCGCCCCCGAGCATCTCGCCGAGGCGCAGGACGATGCGACGCTGCTCGCGATCCGCGCCCAGGAGGACGCCGGCCTCGACATCGTCAGCGACGGCGAGATCCGCCGCGAGAGCTACTCGAACCGATTCGCGACCGCGCTCGACGGCGTCGATCTGGACAACCCCGGCAGCGCGCTCGACCGCTCGGGGCATCCGAATCCGGTTCCGCGCATCGTCGGCCGCATCCGCCGCCGACACGCCGTCGAGGTCGGCGACCTCGAGTTCCTGCGCCGCAACACGAAGAAGAAGACCAAGATCACCGTGCCCGGCCCGTTCACGATGCTGCAGCAGGCGCAGAACGACTTCTACAAGAGCGAGGAAGAAGCGGCGATGGACTACGCCGACGCCGTCAACGCCGAGATCAAGGACCTCTTCGTCGCCGGCGCCGACATCGTCCAGATCGACGAGCCGTACATGCAGGCGCGGCCGGAGAAGGCGCGCCGGTACGGCCTGCAGGCGCTCAACCGCGCGCTCGACGGCGTGACCGGGACGACCGCGGTGCACATCTGCTTCGGCTACGCGGCGATCATCCACGAGCGGCCGAGCGGTTACTCGTTCCTGCCCGAGCTCGCCGCGTGCAGTTGCCGCCAGATCTCGCTCGAGACCGCGCAGTCGAAGCTCGACTGCTCGGTGCTCGAAAAGCTCGGCGGCAAGAAGCTGATGGTCGGCTGCATCGACCTCAACGATCCCGAGATCGAATCGGCGGAGGCGGTCGCGGCGCGGATCGAGCGCGCGCTGCCGTACGTCGCCAAGGAAGACGTCATCCTCGCGCCCGACTGCGGCATGAAATACCTGCCGCGCGAGACCGCGGTCGGAAAACTCCGCGCCATGGTCGAGGCGGCGAAGCTGCTGCGCGCGCGTCACGGCGGCGTGGCGGCCTGACATGGGCGCGGGCCGCGCCTTCGTCTTCGACGCGCGATTGCCGCGCGTCGTCTTCGGCGCCGGTGCGCTCGCGCAGCTGCCGCACGAGCTCGAGCGGCTTGGCGTCGCGCGCGCGGTCGTCCTCTCGACGCCGGGGCAGCGCGCGCTCGCCGAGCGCGCCGCGGTGCTGCTCGGCGAACGCTCGGCCGGCGTCTTCGCCGAAGCGCGCATGCACGTTCCGGTCGAGATCGCGCGCGCGGCCGCTGCCGAAGCGCGCCGGCTCGGCGCCGATGGCGCGGTCGCGATCGGCGGCGGCTCGACGACCGGGCTCGGCAAGGCGCTCGCGCTCGATCCCGGCCTTCCGGTCGTCGCGGTGCCGACGACGTACGCCGGCAGCGAAGTGACGTCGGGCTACGGTCTCACCGAAGCGGGTCTGAAGACGACCGGACGCGACCCGCGCGTGCTGCCGCGCACCGTCGTCTACGACGCCGAGCTCTCGCTCTCGCTGCCGATGGCGACGAGCGTCGTCAGCATGCTCAACGCGATCGCGCATGCCGCCGAGGGCCTGTACGCGCCCGACGGCAACCCGGTCATCGACGCGATGGCCGAGGAGGGCATCCGCTCGGGCGTCGCCGCGCTCGATCGGCTGCAGCGCGACGCGCGCGACGTCGAGGCGCGGGGCGACGCGCTCGTCGCCGCGTGGCTGTGCGGGACCGTCCTCGGCCACACGACGATCGGGCTCCACCACAAGCTCTGCCACACCCTCGGCGGCAGCTTCGACCTGCCGCACGCCGAGGTCCACGCGGTCATCCTGCCGCACGCGCTCGCCTACAACGCGCCGGCGGCGCCGCGCGCGATGGCGCGCATCGCGGCTTCGCTCGGCGCGGCGAGCGCAGCGAGCGGCGTCTTCGATCTCGGCGCACGACACGGCGCGCCGAC
>DATJIM010000386.1:0-10654 GCA_035493195.1 Caldimonas sp. | reverse complement strand
CGCCAGTTCGCGCGCGAAGGCAGCGTCTTCATCGGCGGCGCGGTCGTGCAGTGGCTGCGCGACGGCCTGAAGGCGATCCGCTCGAGCAGCGAGGTGCAGCAGCTCGCCGCGAGCGTCCCCGACAGCGGCGGCGTGATGTTCGTGCCGGCGTTCACCGGGCTCGGCGCGCCGCACTGGAATCCGGACGCGCGCGGCACCATCGTCGGCCTCACGCGCGGCTCGACGATCGCGCACATCGCACGCGCGGCGCTCGAGTCGATCGCGTTCCAGAGCGCGGCCCTGCTCGACGCGATGAGCCGCGACATCGTCGCCGCCGGCGGCTCACCGGTCGCCGAGCTGCGCGTCGACGGCGGCGCGAGTGTCAACGACCTGCTGATGCAGTTCCAGGCCGACCTGCTCGGCATCCCCGTCGTGCGGCCGAAGTGCGTCGAGACGACGGCACTCGGCGCAGCGTATCTCGCGGGGCTCGCGTGCGGCGTCTGGCGCGGCACCGACGAGCTCGCGGCGCAATGGCAGGTCGAGCGCACGTTCCATCCGACGATGGCGCGCGACCGCGCGGCCGAGCTGATGCAGCGCTGGGACCACGCGATCGCGCAAACCGTCGCGTGAACGCGCGCTTCGAGCGCGGTCGTCGCGGCCGCGCTCGCTACCATTGCGCCATGCCGTCCCTCCGCTCCTGGCTCGTCGCGGCGCTGCTCGCCGTCGTCACCGGCCACGCGGCGGCCGCGACCGCGATTGCGAGCGTCTACCTCGAGGAGCTGACCTGGACCGAGCTGCGCGACGCCATCGCGGCCGGCAAGACGACGGTGATCGTCCCGGTCGGCGGCACCGAGCAGAGCGGCCCGCACATGGTCCTCGGCAAGCACAACGTGCGCGCCAGGATCCTCGCCGGGCGCATCGCGCAGGGCCTCGGCAACGCGCTCGTCGCGCCGGTGATTGCGTACGTCCCCGAGGGCAGCATCGATCCGCCGGCGGGGCACATGCGCTTCGCCGGGACGATCAGCATTCCCGAGGGCGCGTTCGAGGCGACGCTCGAGGCCGCTGCGCGGAGTTTTCGCCGCGCCGGCTTTCGCGACATCGTCCTGATCGGCGACCACGGCGGTTACCAGAAGAGCCTCGCCAAGGTCGCGGCCAAGCTCGACCGCGAATGGGCGGGCTCGCCGGTGCGCGTGCACGCGATCGAGGAGTACTACCGCGCTGCCGAGCGCGACTTCGCCGCGTTGCTGAAGAAGCAGGGCTTCAGCGACGCCGAGATCGGCAGCCACGCAGGCGCCGCCGACACCTCGCTCGCGCTCGCCGCCGACCCGCAGCTCGTGCGCAGCGCGCGCCTGCACGACGGGGCCGCGCCGGGAGCCGCCGACGGCGTCAGCGGCGATCCGCGGCGCGCCAGCGCAGCGCTCGGCAACGCCGGGCTCGACCTCATCGTCGCGCGCACGCGCGACGCGATCGCGCGCGAGGTCGCGCGACGTTGACGACGCGGTCGTCCGATCGGCGCCGGCGGCGTTGACGAGATGCCCACTTCCATGGAGATCCTCTTGACCCCGATGACGACTCTCACGCTTCGCCGCGGCTCGGCCACGGCGTGCCTCGCGCTCGTCGCGCTCGCGGCCGCGGCGCAGCCGTCGTCGCGGCCGGCAACGTCGCCGCCTGCGGCCGCTGCGGTGGCGACCGTTCCCGGCATGCCGCCGGTTCCCGACCGCACCAATCTCTACAGCGAAACCGCGCAGGGCAAGATGAGCGATGCCGTCAAGGGCGCGCTCGCTCGTGTCTACGTGCCGCACCTGCAGTCGAACGACGTCTGGGTGATCGACCCGGCGACGCTCAAGGTCGTCGACAAGTTTCGCGTCGGCTTGAACCCGCAGCACGTCGTGCCGTCGTGGGACCTGAAGACGCTCTGGGTCGCCAACAACGCCGAGAACACGACCAAGGGCAGCCTGACGCCGATCGACCCGACGACCGGCAAGCCCGGCAAGCCGATCGCCGTCGACGACCCGTACAACATGTACTTCACTCCCGACGGCAAGGAGGCGATCGTCGTCGCCGAGGCGTTCAAGCGGCTCGACTTCCGCGACCCGCACACGATGGCGCTGAAGTCGTCGTTGCCGACACCCGAGTGCGCCGGCATCAACCACGCCGACTTCTCGATCGACGGCCGCTTCGCGATCTTCACGTGCGAGTTCGGCGGCATGCTCGCGAAGATCGACCTCGTCGAACGCAAGGTGGTCGGCTACCTCAAGCTCTCGACAGGCAAGATGCCGCAGGACATCCGCGTCTCGCCCGACGGCTCGACGTTCTACGTCGCCGACATGATGGCCGACGGCGTCTTCGTGGTCGACGGCGCGACGTTCAAGGAAGTCGGCTTCGTGCAGACCGGCAAGGGCACGCACGGCCTCTACCCGAGCCGCGACGGCAAGAAGCTCTACATCGCCAACCGCGGCTCGAACAAGATCCACGGCCCGGCGCACGGCATGGGCAGCGTCTCGGTGCTCGACTTCGCGACGCGGAAGGTCGAGGCGAACTGGCCGATCCCCGACGGCGGCAGCCCCGACATGGGCAACGTCAGCGCCGACGGCAAGCAGCTCTGGCTCTCGGGCCGCTACGACAACGTCGTCTACGTCTTCGATACGACGAGCGGCGCGGTGACGAAGATCCCGGTCGGCAAGGAGCCGCACGGCCTCGCGGTGTGGCCGCAGCCGGGCCGCTATTCGCTCGGCCACACCGGCAACATGCGCTGACGCGCTGCTGCCGCCGCGGCAGTCAGTCGTCGTCGAGCGGCCCGAGCTCGTGCTCGAGGCAGGCGACCGCGGCCGGGTGCGCCCAGCCATGCGCGCGCCACGCGTGCCGCGCGGCGGCGACCGCGCGCTCGGGGTCGAGCGTCGCGTCGAGCCGCGCGCGCACAGCGACGTAGCGGTCGACCCATGCCGGCTCGTCTTGCGCGTCGAGGGCGGGGAGGCGGACGGCGAGGAGCTCCGCTTCGATCGAGTCGTTCATCGTCCGCGGCGTTGTCGATGCAAGTATTCGGCATCCGGCGCAACATTTGGCGGCAAAAGCAGGGGGCAAAGCACCAGATCGGCAGCGAAAATCACTGCATGGACAAGATCGACCGCGAAATCCTCCGAACGCTCGAGCTCGACGGACGCTGCTCGTTCACCGACCTCGGCGCCGCCGTCCACCTGAGCGCGAACGCCGCCGCCGAGCGCGTGCGGCGCCTGCTCGAGAGCGGCGCGATCGTCGGCATCCACGCCGTCGTCGATCCGGCGGCGCTCGGCCTGACGATCGAGGCGCAGATCGACGTCAAGTTGCGGCCGACGACGACCGCCGACGCGTTCGAGCGCGCGATCCGCGACGTCGCGCAGGTCTCGACGGCGACGCTGGTGACCGGCTCGTTCGACTACGCGCTGCGCGTCGCGTGCAGCGACCGCGCCGACCTCGCCGCGGTGACCGAGATGATCCGCGAGCGCGCCGGCGCGCAGGAGACGTACAGCAGGATCATCCTGCGCGAGGTGCACCTCGGCCGCGCCGCGGCGAAGCGCGCGCCGCGCCGCTCCGGCCAAGCGCGCCGGCGCTGACGACGTCAGCGAGGGTCGTCGGCGAGCGCGGCGACAGCGGCGTCGACGCCGCCGCGCGCGAAGGCGATGCCCTGCGCGTGCATCGCCGCCTCGACGCCGGCGAGCGCGCCGAGGATCATCGCCTCGTTGACGTCGCCGAGATGGCCGATGCGAAAGACGCGGCCGGAGAGCGGCCCGAGCCCGCCCGCGATCGCGACCTGGAAGCGCTGCCGCGCGACCGTGCGCAGCTCCTCGGGATCGATCCCGGGCCCGACCTCGATCGCGGTCACCGAGACCGAGCGCGCTTCGGGCACCTTGGTGAAGAAGCCGACGGCGCCGCCTTCCGACCATGCTGACACCGCGGCGTGCACCGCTCGCGCGAGCCGCGCGTGGCGGGCGTGGACGGCAGCGAGCCCTTCGGCGGCGATCAGGCCGAGCGCGGCCTCCAGCCCGGCGATGAGCGCGAGCGGCGGCGTGCCGCAGAACTTGCGGTACGCGTATTCGCTGCGCCGCCGCTCCCAGTCCCAGTAGAAGCGCGGCACGCGGTTCGCGGCGGCGGCGGCGAGCGCGCGCGCGTTGGCGGCGACGATCGCGAGCCCGGGATGCACCATCAGGCCTTTCTGCGAGGCGCCGATCGCGACGTCGGCGCCGAGCGCGTCCATCGCGAACGGCGCCGCGCCGAGCGATGCGACGACGTCGACGACGAAGAGCGCGGGATGCCGCGCGGCGTCGATCGCGCGGCGAATCGCGGCGAGGTCCGACGTCGTTCCGCTCGCGGTGTCGGTGTGGACGGCAAAGACGGCGCCGATGCGGTGCGCGGTGTCGTCGCGGAGCGCCGCCTCGACGGCCGCTGGATCGATCGGATGGCCTTCGCGGTACGGCGTTCGCACCGCGACGCCGCCGAACGCATTGACCTGCTCGGCCCAGCTGTCGGAGAAGTGGCCGGTGCCCGGGACGAGGACGGGCTCGCCGGGCGCGACGAGGTTGGCGATCGCCGCTTCCCAGCCGCCGTGGCCGTTGGCGGCGTAGAAGAAGACGTCGGCGCTCTTGGTGCCGAGCAGGTCCTTCATGCCGTTTTCGCACGCCGTGATGAGGTCGGCGAGGCGCGGGTCGGCGAGGTCGATCGGCTGGCGCGACATCGCGTGGACGACGGCGTCGGGGACGTGCGTCGGTCCTGGCGAGTGGAGCAGGCGGACGCCGGGGATGCGGGAAGCAGGCATGGGCGGACATCGTAGCGGCGCCGAGGAGTAGATTCGTCGCCGGCGCGCCGCCGCGCTTCGGTGCGCGCCGCAACGAATGCACGATCCCGCCCCCTTCGTCCCGGTTCGCGGCCTCCACCACTTCGCGTGGCGTTGCCGCGATTGCGAGGAGACGCGCGCGTTCTACGAGGGCGTGCTCGGCCTGCCGCTCGTCCACGTCATCCGCGCCGACACCGTGCCGAGCACCGGCGAGCACTGTCCGTACGTGCACATCTTCTTTCGCATGGCCGACGGCTCTCACCTCGCCTTCTTCGACCTCGGCGACGGCGAGGCCGCCGCGCCGTCGCCGAACACGCCGGCGTGGGTCAACCACATCGCGCTGCGCGTCGATTCGGTCGACGCGCTGCGGGACGCCAAGGCGCGCCTCGAAGCCGCCGGCGTCGAGGTGCTCGGCATCACCGACCACGGGATCATCGAGTCGATCTACTTCTTCGACCCGAACGGCCTCAGGCTCGAGCTCACGGTGCCGACGGCGAGCGCCGAGACGACGGCGCGCCACGAGCGCGAGGCGCACGCCGCGGTCGTGGCGTGGACGGGCGAGAAGCGGGCGCGGCGCGAGGCCCCCGCGGCCGAGGCCGACGAGGTCTCCGACCGGGGCGCGATGGATGCCTGAGACCCGCGAGCGTCGACTGGCGGTGATCGACGTGCGCGCCGGCGCCGCGATGGAAAGCCAGTCGGGGCTGCAGTTGCTCAAGCCGCGCATCTACGGCGCATACGAAGAACCGACGCGACAGCGCGCGGGCGGCCGACGCGTCGGCGCGATCGTCATGCACCCGACGAGCAACTTCATGGGCCACTACCTGATCTCGCCGCTCGCCGAGCGCGGCATCACGTGCCTCGGCCTCAACTCGCGCTTCGCCGGCAACGACACCGTGCTCGTCATCGAACGCGTCCTCCAGGACCTCGGCGCGGGCGTCAAGTTCATGCGCGGCACGCTCGGCTGCGACCGGGTCGTTGTCGTCGGCAACTCGGGAGGCGCTGCGCTCGCGGCGTACTACCAGGCCGAGGCCGAACGCTTCACCGCGACGACGCTCGTCGATGGCGATCCTTCCGGTCTCGCCGCTTCCGACCTGCCGGCGGCCGACGGCATCGCGCTCTGCGCAGGGCACGAGGGCCGTTCGCACCTGCTGCTGCGCTGGATCGATCCCGCGGTCGTCGACGAGCACGATGCGCTCGCGACCGACGCGTCGCTCGACATGTACGACCCGCGGCACTGGCGCGACGGCGCCGGAAGTCCGCCGCGCTTCTCGGCCGACTTCCTCGCCCGCTTCATGGCGGCGCAGCGTGCGCGCCGCGACCGCATCGAGGCGCGCGCTCGCGCCCGACTCGCCGAGCTGCGGGCGACGCCGGGCGCGCCGCGCGACGAGACGTTCGTCGTCCACCGCACCCACGCCGATCCGCGCTGCCTCGACCTCACCCTCGACGCGAACGATCGCAAGCCGGGCAGCGTCTGGGGCGACGCGCGTGCGGTCAACTTCGCGGCGAACGCGATGGGCCGGACGACGTCGCTCGTCGCGTTCCTGTCGCAGTGGTCGTCGGCGTCGCGCGCCGGCGGCCCCGAGAACCTCGCGCGCACGACGCTGCCGGTGCTGCTGCTGACGTACACCGCCGACCAGAGCACGTTCCCGAGCACGCGCGACGCCTGGCTCGCGGCCGCGCCGGGCCGGATCCGCAACGTCGACATCGTCGGCGGCGACCACTATCTCGCCGGCCGCATCGACCTGCAGCAGCGCGTCGCCGACGAGATCGCCGCGTTCGCCGAGGCGCTATAACGGCCGCATGGCTGCCGCCGAAGTCTGGAAGTTCGCGCCCGCGTACGAGCTGCCGAGCTGGCCGCACGTGCGCGCGCCCGACCTCGACGCGCGCGAGCGGCTCCGCTATCCGGTCGTGATCGCCGGCGGCGGCCTCTCGGGGCTGACGCTCGCGTGCGACTTGCTGCTGCGCGGCGTCGCCGTCGTCGTCCTCGACGAGGACGACACCGTCGGCGTCCGCGGCGCGTCGTCGCGCGGCATCTGCTATGCACAGAAGAGCCTCGAGATCTTCGCGCGGCTCGGCATCTACGAACGGATTCGGGCCAAGGGGATCACGTGGTCGGTCGGTCGTACGTTCTCCGGCGCCGACGAGATCTACTCGTTCGACCTCGAGGACGACAGCCGCTCCGAGCAGCCGCCCTTCATCAACCTGCAGCAGTTCTATCTCGAGTGGTTCCTGGTCGATCGCATCCGCGAGCTCGACGAAGGCGCGATCCGCTGGAAGACGAAGGTCGTCCGCGTCGAGCACGACAGCTGTGGCGCCGTTGTCCACGTCGAGACGCCCGCAGGAGCGTATGCCCTCGAGGCCGACTGGCTCGTCGACGCGACCGGCGCCAACAGCAGGATTCGCGACGCGCTCGGGGTCGATGCGCACGCGTCGCGCCATACCGACCGCTGGTGCATCAGCGATGTCCGCTTCAAGAAGCCACTGCCGGTCGAGCGCTGGACGTGGATCGACGCGCCGTTCAACGAAGGCCGCGGCGTCTGGCAGCACCTCATGGCCGACGCGGTCTGGCGCCTCGACTACCAGATGGGCGAGCACGCCGACCCGGAGTCGATCAGCAAACCCGAGGTCGCGGGCGCGCGGCTGCGCGAGCAGCTCGGCCCCGACGTCGAGTTCGAATTCGTCTGGATCGGCCCCTACCAGTACCGCGACCACCTGCTCGAGACGTTCCGCGTCGGCCGCACGGTCTTCGTCGGCGACGCCGCGCACGTCGTCTGCCCGTTCGGCGCGCGCGGCGGCAACAACGGCATCCAGGACGCCGGCAACCTCGGCTGGAAGCTGGCGCTCGTCGTCGCCAGCGAGGCCGGCGAATCGCTCGTCGACAGCTATCACGTCGAGCGCCATGCGGCGGCGGTCGAGAACCTGCGCATCACGAGCCGCACCGCACGCTTCCTGGCGCCGAGGAGCGCCGCCGAGCACCGCTTGCGGCGTGCGGTCGTCGCGCTCGCGCGCACGCATGCGTTCGCACGCAAGCTCGCCAACACCGGCCGCATGGCGCAGGCGAACGACTATCCGCCGTCGCGCTGGGCGCCGGCGGGGGCGCGCTCGCTGCAGAACGTCACGGTGGACGCGACGACGGTGATGGCGCTGCTCGCCGACGGCACGCGCTTCGCGGGCCTGTGGATCGGCGGCAGCGACCGCGACGTCGCATCGCTCGCCGGCGTGACACGGCGGCTGCCGTTCGCAGTGCGGGCGGTTCGTGCCGAGAGCGCGCTCGCGGCGCATCTGCACGCGGCGCCGGGGACGCTCGTCCTCGTCCGCCCCGACGCCTACGTCGCGGCGACGATCGCGCAGCCGACGGCCGATCGCGTCGAGGCAGCCCTGCGTTGCGCGCTCGCACTCGACGCCGAAGAGCGATGAACACCGATCCGAACATCGCCGACCCCGACGCGTTCTACGAAGCGTGGGTCGCCGCGCACGAGGGGTTGAGCGACGCCGACAGCGCCGAGCTCGACGCGCGCCTCGTCCTCCTGCTCGCCAACCAGGTCGGCGACTTGAAGGTCCTGCTCGACTGCATCGCCGCGGCGCGTCGCGCCGCCGGCTGAGCCGCCGCGGCGACGACGAGCGGCAGCTGCCGCCAGGCTGAGCGGCGCGCGTTCACCGCCCGGCCACGGTCGCTTCGCGTTCGCTTCATCGCCGCTTTGCCGGTGCCCGCGACAGTGGTCGCACCGCGGCACGGTGCCGCGACGGGGAGAGGACGCATGTGGCAGGAACGCCTGAAGGCCTGGGTCGCAGCGCTGCGCGCGCGATTCGCGAAGAACCGGCCCGCCGTCGCGGAGCCGTCCGACGACAACGGCATCGACAGCGACTACGAGACGATCGTCGTCGGCCGGCGTGCGTCGATCGACTGGCGCAAGTCGGCGCTGCCGATCGCGATCGTCGCCGTCGCGACCGGCTCGGCGGCGCTGCTCGCGCTGCATCCGCCGCTGCAGGGCGTCGGCCGCGGCGAGGTGGGGGTGCGCACGAACCGGCTCACGGGCACCGTCACCGAATGGGGCGCGGGGAGCGTTCTCGTCCTTCCGGGCCTGCAGCAGATGCGCGTCCTCAGCTTGCGCGACCAGAGCTGGCGGGCCGCGCAGATGGCGAGCGCTGCCGGGCCGGCGCCGCTGCAGTCGCTCGAGGGCCTGTCGCTCGGCGCCGACCTCACCGTGCGCTTCGCGATCGATCCGCTCAAGGTCGGTGCGCTCGCGAAGAGCATGCCCGACAACGTCGCCGGCGAGATCGTCGATCCGGCGACGCAGGGCGTCGTCTACAAGGTGTTCGCGCGGTACACGGTGCGCGAGATCTTCTCGACCAAGCGCGCCGAGATCCAGGCAGCGGTCGAGGCCGAGCTGAGGCCGCGCCTCGCCGCCGACGGCGTCCTTCTGCGCAGTGTCCAGATCGGCAAGATCGACCTGCCCGCCGACTACCGCAGGGGTATGGAAGAGCTGCTCGCCGAAGAGCTCGCCGGCGAGAAGATGAAGTACACGCTCGACCTCAAGGAAAAGCAGGTCAAGGAGACCGAGCTGAAGGCGCAGGCCGAGAAGGTGCGGCGCGAGATCGGTGCCGAGGCCGCCGGCCGCGAGCAGGTCATCGCGGCGAAGGCGCAGGAAGAGGCGATGAAGCACGTGCTGCCGTTCAAGCAGCGCCAGATCGAGCAGCGCCAGCTCGAGGCCGAGGCCGAGAAGGTGAGCCGCATCAAGGGCGCCGAAGCCGCGGCGCAGGCGCGCCGCATCGAGGCGAGCGGCGAGGCCGAGGCGCGGCAGAAGCTCGCCGACGCCGAGGTCTACCGGATGGACAAGGTCGGCAAGTCGAACGCCGAGCAGATGGGCCGCGAAGGCGCGCTGCTCAGCCGCCATCCGCTGCTGATCCAGAAGACGATGGCCGACAAGCTCTCCGACAAGGTGCAAGTGATCATCGCCGCGCCGGGAACCGACGGCGGCTTCATCGGTGCCGGGCTCCTCGGCACGTCGGGCCGGAAGCGCTCGGCGCTCGCCGGCGGCGCGACCAACGAGAGCGAGCAGCACGCTGCCGCCGATGACGCGAAGGAGGCGCAATGAATCCGCGCGATGAAGGCGAGCGCTGCGAAGCGCTGCGCAAGAGCGACCTCGAGCCGTGGACCTGGCGCGACGTCGTGCGCACCGGAATCACGCTGTTGATCGCTGCCGCCGCCGTCGCGCTGGCGACGGTCGCCGGCGCCACCGGTCGGGACCAGACGAGCGCCGCCGCGAGCGGCGCGCCCGCGCCGACGCTCGCGATCGTCGTCCGCGACCAGACCGTGCTGCGCGCCGCGCCGCACGCGACGGCGCAGCAGCAGGCGCTGCTCTGGCAGGGCGACGTCGTCGAGGTGCGCGGCGAGCGGATCGAACACCTTCAGGTCTGGGACCACGCGCGCGAGCGCGGCGGCTTCGTCGACGCGAGCCGCGTCCGTCGCACGTCGCTCGCCGCCGACGAGACGCCCGAGTTGCTCGCGCTCGTCCGCTTCGTTCGCGACACGCCGGGAAGCGAGTCGCTCGGCATCGGCTTCGCGGCGGCGGCGCTGAAGGCGGCGCCCGCCGACGCGCTGCGCGGCAGCGTCGGTGCCGAGCTGTTCGACGCGATCGGAACGATGGCCGACCGCCTTGCGCAGCGCGCCTCGAACGGCGCCGCTGCCGGCGCGACGCCTGGCCGCGCCGAGACGGCGCTCGCCGCGCACCTGGAAGCGGTCGCGCGCCATGGCGTCGCCTTCACGAGCTTCGAGCGCGATGGCGTGATGCGGATCTGCTACGACGGCGACGCGTTTCGCCGCGTCCTCGCGAACGCGGCGAGCGACGCGACGCAGCGCGCGCGCGC
>DATJIM010000385.1:0-5703 GCA_035493195.1 Caldimonas sp. | reverse complement strand
GACGCGGCGACGACGCGCTTCGCGCGCGAGCACGCCGACGCCGACGTGCAGCAGCTGCGCGCGCTCGTCCGCAACGCGCGCAAGGACGCGGCGAGCGCGCCCGAGCAGCGCAGCGGCCGCGCGTATCGAGAGCTGTTCCGGTTCATCCGCGAGCACCAGCGCGATGGCTGACGCGAACCCCTCGAGCGCGCGCGACCGCGTCCGGATCGGCCTCGTCTCTGTCAGCGACCGCGCGTCCGCGGGCGTCTACGAGGACAAGGGCATTCCGGCACTGCGTCACTGGCTGGCGCGCGCGATCCTCAACCCGGTCGACTGGGAGACCCGCCTCGTCGCCGACGAGGCGGAGCTGATCAGCGCGGCGCTGCGCTCCCTCGTCGACGACGCGAGATGCGATCTCGTCCTCACGACCGGCGGTACCGGGCCCGCGCCGCGCGACGTCACTCCCGAAGCGACGCTCGCGATCGCGACCAAGGAGATGCCGGGCTTCGGCGAGCAGATGCGCCGCATCTCGCTCGCGTTCGTGCCGACCGCGATCCTGTCGCGACAGGTCGCCGTGATCCGCGGCAACGCGCTCGTCATCAACCTGCCGGGGCAACCGAAGGCGATCGCCGAGACGCTCGGCGGCCTCGCGTCGGCGACGCCGCCAGTCGCAGGCATCTTCGCCGCGGTGCCGTACTGCGTCGACCTCATCGGCGGGCCGTACCTCGAGACGGACGATGCGGTCTGCGCCGCGTTCCGGCCGAAGTCGGCGGTCAGGGTGCCGCGGTCGGGCTGACGCCGGGATCGTTCGCCGTGCACACGATGGCGACGCGGGGCTGCCCGCGCGCCGTCATTTCACCAGTCGATTCAGACGCTCGGCGTCGAACGTCTCGGTGGTGTGCGCTTCGCCGGGAACGCAGTCCTCGCTCGGCAGCTCGCGCGTGCGCGACGACAGCTTCTCGATCGCCTGCCAGAGCAGCGCGATCTGGTGCTCTTGGCCCGACGCGTTGTCGATCAGCCCCTTCATCGCCTGCGACACGGGATCGTCGCCTTGGGTGACGCCGTACGCGGAGAAGCCCATCTTGGCAGCGCTCGCCTCGCGCGTCGCCTCGTCCTCCGCGAGGATGATGCGCGCCGGGTTGCCGACCGCGGTCGCTCCCGCGGGCACCGGCTTCAGCACGACCGCGCTCGAGCCGACGCGCGCGTTGTCGCCGACGACGAAGCCGCCGAGGATCTGCGAGTTGGCGCCGACGATGACGCCCTTGCCGAGGGTCGGATGGCGCTTGGCGCCGCGGGTGAGCGACGTGCCGCCGAGCGTCACGCCCTGGTAGATCGTGCAGTCGTCGCCGATCTCGGCGGTTTCGCCGACGACGACGCCCATGCCGTGGTCGATGAAGACGCGCCGCCCGATCGTCGCGCCCGGATGGATCTCGATGCCCGTGACGAAGCGCGCGAACTGCGAGACCCAGCGCGCCATCCAGTGAAAGCCCTGGCGCCGCCACCACGCCGCGTGGCGGTGCAACACGACCGCATGCAGCCCCGGGTAACAGGTGAGTACCTCCCACGTCGAACGCGCCGCCGGGTCGCGTTCGCGGATGCAGGCAATGTCTTCGCGGATGCGCTCGAACATGGCTGAAGGCCGCAGGGAAGGAACCGGGCAGTTTAGCGGCAGCGCTCGGAAATCGCTCGTGCGATACCGCGCAGGATGTGGACCTCTTCGACCTCGAGCTCGGCGCGCAGCGCCAGCCGGTGCAGGCGTGCCATCAGCTTCTTCGGCGCGGCGGGATCGAGAAAGCCGAGTGCCTCGAGCGCCTCCTGCCAGTGCTCGACGACGCCGCGCACCGCGACGGCGTCGGCGCGACGGTCGTCGTCGGTGCGCGGACGAGCGGCGAACCCGCCGATCGCCTGCCGCCAGTCGTAGGCGACGAGCTGAACCGCCTGCGCGAGGTTGAGCGATCCGTACCCCGGGTCGGTCGGAATCGTGAGGCACGCGTTGCACGCGTAGACGTCCTCGTTGGCGAGGCCGAAGCGCTCGGAGCCGAAGACGAACGCGACCTGGTGCGTGCCCGCAGCGAGGGTGGCGAACAGCTCGCGCGGCGCGCGGTTCGGCGGCCCGAAGTCACGCGGCGTCATCGCGGTGGCGCACGCGTACGTGATGCCGTCGAGCGCCTCGGCGAGCGAGCCGACGACGCGCGCGCTGGCAAGCACGTCGGTGGCGCCGCTCGCGAGCGCGATCGCCTCGGCGCGCCGCTGCACGTTCGCCGCGCGCGGCGCAACGAGCACGAGATCCGAGAAGCCCATCACCTTCAGCGCCCGCGCGGCGGCGCCGACGTTGCCGGCGTGGCTGGTGCCGACGAGGACGAAGCGGGCAGGGTCGAGAGGCATCGCCAGTTAAAATCGCCGGCCCATTGTGCAGCGCGCCCGCACGCCGTCCGGCGGCGTGTCTTCCCTCGAAAGTCCCCCCGATGTCCCAAGCGCTGCACCCGATGCTCAACATCGCGATCAAGGCGGCGCGCGCCGCCGGCGCGATCATCAACCGCGCCTCGCTCGACCTCGAGCGGCTGCAGGTGAACACCAAGGCGCCGAACGACTTCGTCACCGAGGTCGACCATGCCGCCGAGGCAGCGGTCATCGACACGCTGCTCGGCGCGTATCCCGGCCACGGCATCCTCGCCGAGGAGTCGGGAACGAGCCGCGGCGCGCGCGACAGCGAATACGTCTGGATCATCGACCCGCTCGACGGCACGACCAACTTCATCCACGGCCTGCCGACGTACGCGGTCTCGATCGCGCTGACGTTTCGCAGGCAGGTGCAGCAGGCGGTCGTCTACGACCCGGCGAGGAACGACCTCTTCTACGCCACCAAAGGGCGCGGCGCCTACCTCAACGACAAGCGGTTGCGCGTCTCGCGCCGCTCGCGCATGGCCGACGCGTTGATCGGCACCGGGTTCCCGTTCAGGAAGGGCGACGACCTCGGCCGCTACCTGCAGATGATGGAGGCGGTGATGAAGGTTGCCGCCGGCCTGCGCCGTCCCGGCGCCGCCGCGCTCGACCTCTGCTACGTCGCGGCGGGCTGGTACGACGGCTTCTTCGAGACCGGGCTGTCGCCGTGGGACGTCGCCGCTGGCTCGCTCCTCGTCACCGAGGCCGGCGGGCTGATCGGCAACTTCACCGGCGAGGCCGACTTCATCGATCGGCGCGAGGTCGTCGCCGGGAATCCGAAGATCTACGCGCAGCTCGTGCAGCTGCTCGCGCCGTACACGAGCATCGGCCGCGCCGCCGAAGGCACGGTCGCCGGCTAGCAGGCGACGCAGCACGCAGGAGATATCCTCGTCGCGCCGTGAACAGCCGCGACGCCAGCGCCCAGCGCCTCGACGAAGCCGAGCGCGCCGCCGCGCCCGAAGGCGCGCACACGCCGATGATGCAACAGTACCTGCGCATCAAGGCCGAGCATCCCGACACGCTCGTCTTCTATCGGATGGGCGACTTCTACGAGCTCTTCTACGACGACGCGCGGCGCGGTCACCGCCTGCTCGACATCACCCTGACCGCGCGCGGCGCCAGCGCCGGCGAGCCGATCCCGATGGCGGGAGTTCCGGTGCACGCGGTCGAGACGTACCTCGCCAAGCTTGTCAAGCTCGGCGAGTCGGTCGCGATCTGCGAGCAGGTCGGCGAGGTCGGCGCGACGAAGGGTCCGGTCGAGCGCAAGGTCGTTCGCATCGTCACGCCGGGAACGATCACCGAGAGCGATCTCCTCGCCGAGAAGAGCGATTCGGTGCTCGCCGCGGTCGCGCGCCAGGCGCAGCGCTGGGGACTGGCGTGGACGGCGCTCTCGAACGGCGAGATCCACCTCGCCGAGTGCAGCGACGACGAGCTCGCCGGCTGGCTCGCGCGCATCGCGCCGGCCGAGCTCGTCGCCGACCGCGAGCTGCCGCCCGGCAGCGTCGACGCGCAACAGACGGCGCTGACGCGCCGACCGCCGTGGCAGTTCGACGCCGCGCTCGGCGAGCGGACGCTCTGCGCACGGCTCGGCACAGCATCGCTCGCCGCGTTCGGTGCCGAGGCGCTGGCAGGCGCACACGCCGCCGCCGGTGCGCTCCTCGCGTATGCCGAGCACACGCAGGGCCGCGCGCTCGCCCACGTCCACCGCGTCTCGGTGCAACGGACGAGCGAGTTGATCGACCTGCCGCCGGTCACGCACCGCAACCTCGAGCTGACGCGCACACTGCGCGGCCGCGACGCGCCGACGCTGCTGTCGACGATCGACCTCTGCGTCACCGGCATGGGCAGCCGCGTGCTCCGGCTCTGGCTGACGCAGCCGCTGCGCGAGCGCCGGGTCGCGATCGATCGCCACGACGCGATCGCCGCGCTGCTCGCGCACGGCGCATCGCCGCTGCGCGACGCGCTTCGCCAGGTCGCCGACGTCGAGCGGATCGGCACGCGGATGGCGCTCGGCCAGGTGCGGCCACGCGAGCTCGCCGGACTGCGCGCGACCCTCGCCGCGTTGCCGCAGCTGCGCGCTGCACTGCCGGTCGAGGGCTCGGCGTTGCTCGAGATGCTCGCGGCGTCGCTGTCGCCGCCCGACGAGATCATCGCGCTGCTCGGTGCGATCGCCGAGCAGCCGGCGGCGCTCGTTCGTGACGGCGGCGTCATCGCCGAAGGGCACGACGCCGAGCTCGACGAGCTGCGCGCGATCGGCCGCGGCGGTGACGCGTTCCTGCTCGAGCTGGAGGCGAAAGAGCGCGCGCGCACCGGCATCGCGACGCTTCGCGTCCAGTACAACCGCGTCGCCGGCTACTTCATCGAGGTCGGTCAGGCGCAGGCGGCGCGCGTTCCCGCCGACTACCGGCGCCGGCAGACGATGAAGAACGCCGAGCGCTTCGTCACTCCCGAGCTGAAGGCATTCGAGGACAAGGCGCTCTCGGCCGGCGAGCGCGCGCTCGCGCGCGAGAAGGAGCTTTACGACCGCCTGCTCGAAGCGCTCGCGCCGCATCTCGAGCCGGTCGCCGCGCTCGCGCGCTCGCTCGCTTCGCTCGATGCCCTGGCGGCACTCGGCGAATGCGCGCGCCGCGCCGACTGGTGCCGGCCGCGCTTCGTCAAGGAGCCACTGATCGAGATCGAGCGCGGCCGCCATGCGGTCGTCGAGGCCCGACTCGCCGAGTCGGGGACGCCTTTCATCGCCAACGACTGCCGCCTCGACGCCAACTGCCGCATGCTCGTCGTCACCGGGCCGAACATGGGCGGCAAGAGCACGTTCATGCGCCAGGTCGCGCTGATCGTTCTGCTCGCGTCGATCGGCTCGTACGTTCCCGCGGCGGCGTGCCGGCTGGGGCCGATCGATGCGATCCACACCCGGATCGGCGCCGCCGACGACCTCGCCAACGCGCAGTCGACGTTCATGGTCGAGATGACCGAGGCGGCGACGATCATCCACTGCGCGAGCGAGCACTCTCTGGTCTTGATGGACGAGATCGGCCGCGGCACGTCGACCTTCGACGGCCTCGCGCTCGCCGGCGCGATCGCGCACCACCTGCACGAGAAGAACCGCGCGTTCACCCTGTTCGCGACGCACTACTTCGAGCTGACCGAGTTCCCGCGCCAGCACGAGCGGGCGAAGAACGTCCACGTCTCTGCGGTCGAGACCGGCGACGGCCACGACATCGCGTTCCTGCACGAGATCGAGGCCGGCCCGGCGAGCCGCAGCTACGGCGTCCAGGTCGCGCG
>DATJIM010000384.1:0-3495 GCA_035493195.1 Caldimonas sp. | reverse complement strand
GCCGCCGCTCGCTCCGCTCGGTGACGGCTCGGCGGGCATCTCGCGCGCCGGAGAGCGTCCGCCCGGGACCGCAGCGTCGCCCTTCTTCAGCACGCCGATCTTCTTGCTCAGCTGCGCGGCCTCGCTCTCGAGGCGGAACAGGCGTGCCGAGATCGCGCCGACCTGCTCGAGCGTGAACGGAACGGCGAGCGTCTCGGCGGGCGACGCGGCAGCACTCGCAGCGGTCACCGGCAGCGTGCGCGTCGCCAGCTCGGCGACCCAGTACCCCACTGCTCCACCGGATGCGAGCAGGGCGAGCGCAGCGACTCCCATCGCTGCGATCAGCGGCCGCACCGGAAGCGTCCGCACCCGCGACCGGCTGGTCGTGCCGGTGGCAATCATCACGAAGGCCATGACCTCTCCCCGAACCCGTGCGACGACGGCGGACCGTCGCCAGCGGCGGGCAGCGGCCCACCGATGCGAACGATCCTACGAGGCGAGGCAGCGTTCGGGGCGGCCGCTCGCTGCAACGGTTTGTTCGGCGAGAAAACGTTGGCGCAAGTTCACGCTCGTCGCGGCCGACGTGTTTCAAGAGGTAGCCGATCGCAAGCGGATGACGTCCGCAACGGACGCCCGCTCGCGCGCGAGCGCCGGATCAGAAGAACTTGTAGCGCACGCCGACGCTCCAGAAGCGGCCGATCGCGCCGGCGTAGTCGAGCGGGTTGTACGAGACCGCGCCGTACGTCGTCGGGTCGACCGGCGGAATGCGGTCGAAGACGTTGCGGATCGAGCCGTAGATCTCGAGGTTCTTCTGCGGCTGCCAGCGGCCGACGAGGTCGAACGTCGTGAACGACGAGATCTTGCAGCCGCCGGGAGCGCCCTCGCCGTTCGCGAACGTGATCTCGCAATCCGGGCTGCCCTTGAACTCGCGGTTCTCGATGCTGGCGCGGTAGTTGGCGTTGACGCCGACGCGCCACGGGCCGCTGTCGACGAAGGCACCGAGGATCGCGCGGTCGGCCGGCGTGCCATTGCAGTTCGTGACGTCGCAGTTGCCGTGCGTGCCGGCGAAGTCGCGCGACGAGCCATCGGGATCGGTGCGCGTGAACGTGAACAGGTGCGTCCAGAGCGCGGTCACCGTCAGGCGGCCGAAGCCGCCGCCGAGCTCGAACGCCTGCTTGGCGTCGAGGTCGAAGCCGCGCACCTTGGTCTTCGACGAGTTCACGTAGTTGCCGAGCACGGCGAGGATCGGTCCCGGGTCGCCGGGAACTCCCGGCACGGCGCCCGCCGGGTCGCGGACCACCTGGCCCGCGGCGATCGCGGCGCTCGTCAGCTGCTGGTTGATCTCGTCCTTGCGCGTGATGTCGAAGTAGTCGAGCGCGAGGCTCGTCTTCGACGTCGGCTCGAAGACGAGGCCGAGGGTGTAGTTGTCGGACTTCTCCGGCTTCAGGTTCGGGTTGGGCGACGTGATGATCGCGACCGTCGCCGCCGAGCAGCCGGCGGCGATCCCGAGGTCGCAGCGCACCGGGTCGGCGGCGGTCGAGAACGCCGCCAGGCCGCCGGTGCCGTTCTCCGCCGGGCTCGGCGCACGGAAGCCGCGCGCGTACGTCGCGCGCAGCGCCAGCTCGCGCATCGGCGTCCACTTGATCCCGGCCTTGGGAGTCGTCGAGCTGCCGACGTCGGAGTAATGGTCGTAGCGCAGCGCGACATTGATCTCGAGCTGCTTGGTCACCGGCGCGAGCAGCTCCGCGTAAGTGGCGGCGACGGTGCGGCCGCCGTCGTACGCCGAATAGCCGAGGCCGATGATGTTGCCGCGCTCGGTCCCGCTCGTCGGCTCGAGCGAGATCGACTCGTGGCGAAGCTCGGCGCCGACCGCGAGGCCGAGGGCGCCGCCGGCGAGCTGGCCGATCTCGCGCGACGCCTTGAAGTCGATCTGCGCGATGCTCGACTTCGCGTCGTTGCCGATCTCGGGCGAGAGCGCAGCGTACATCGCCGCCGAGTTGAGGCCGGCGTTCTCGCCGATTCGCCAGAACGTCCCCGCCGGCAGCGCCGCGTAGGCGGGGCTGTTGGCGGCAGCGACCGCGGCGTTGTTGATCGGCGAGACGGTGGTGCTGCCGGGCTGGATCGAGAAGCCGCTCGGGTTGAGCAGTGCGAACGCGACGTCGCGCTGCAGGTAGCCGGTGCGCGTGTTGGTGACGCGGTTCGTCGAGTACAGCACCGCGCTGTCCCAGTCCCACGACCACGCCGTGCCCTTGACGCCGGCCAGCACCCGGTAGAAGTCGGAATCGACGTGGCTGACGCGCGGACCGACGTCGGCGGCGAGATACCGGATCCTCGCCTCGCTGCCGAAGTACGGGTTGTCGGGATGCGCCGGATCGAGCGAGACGCCGGCGTTGTTGACCGGGCCGCCGGGAAAGCCGACCGAGCTGTGCACCGTCGACGGCGTCGCGTACGCGACCGACTTGTTGGTGTACCAGTTGAACTCGCCGTAGCCCTGCACGACCGGCGTGAAGTCGACGGTGCCGCGAACGAACAGGTTGGTGTATTCCTGCGAAGGCTGCACCTGCGTGTACTCGTGCAGCGCATCGGTCAGGCAGCCGCCGCCCGGGTCGCCCTGCGGATGGCTGGTGAAGTTGGTGCATGCGGCGCCCGGGAAGGTGCGCGTGAATCCGGTCGCGGGATCGAGGTTGCCGCGGTTGTAGTAGAGCAGCGTGTTGGGATTGCGGACGTTGCCGTTGACGGCGCTGATCGCGGTGGCGCCGCCGCTGATGATCGCGCCGGTGCCGCCGAGCAGGCCGCCCGACGAGTCGGCGTCGTAGCCGAGGTCGCGCAGGTCGCTGCGGCCGACCTGCTTGCGGTCGGTGATGTCGCGGTAGTTCGCCTCGCCCTGGCGGCCGACCTCGAAGTTGGCGAGGACGTTGAAGTGGTCGGTCTGCAGGTCGCCGAAGCCGCCGGTCAGCGACGCCCGCTTCTCCTTCGCGTTCCAGTACTCCGACGTGCCGAAGCTCGCGTTGAGCGCGAGGCCGCGGTAGTCCTTGCGCAGGATGACGTTGACGACGCCGGCGATCGCGTCCGAGCCGTAGATCGCCGAGCCGCCGTCGCGCAGGATCTCGATCCGGTCGACCGCCTCGAGCGGAATCAGGTTGAGGTCGACGAACACCTTCTGGCCGTCGTCGGCGAGGCCGTACGGCGCGATGCGGCGGCCGTTCAACAGCACGAGCGTGGAGGCCGCGCCGAGACCGCGCAGCGAGATCCCCGACGCTCCGCTCGCGAAGCCGGCGCCGAAGTTCTTCGGCACCGAGCCCTGGTTGTCGACGGCGAGCGTCTGCAGGAACTCGGCGACGCTCGTGCGCGCCGACTTCTCGATGTCCTGCTTGGTGAACGTCGAGACCGGCGACGCCGTCTCCGAGTTGATGCGCCGGATGTTCGAGCCGGTGATCTCGACCCGCTCGAGCGTCTGCGTCGCCGGCGCCGTCGTCGTCTGCGCGAACGCGGCAGGGCCTGCGCTCAGCAGCACGC
>DATJIM010000383.1:0-8323 GCA_035493195.1 Caldimonas sp. | reverse complement strand
TTCCGCAAAGCAGGGGTGCCCTGCCGTCCCGATCCCGCACCGCGCGTTTCGGCTGTTGGTTGGCCTCAGTTCGGGCGCGGGTGGCGGGTGGCCGATTTCCGGAAGTAGAGGAGGAGGGCCGGCCGTTCAGGCCAGGCCCGGGGGACATGGAGGAAATCGGCCACCCGCCGCCCGCGCCCGCGTGCATCGCAATCAGAGCCTCGCGAGATCCGGCCCCTGCGACGGACCGAACCACGCCTTCGCATAGGCGCGCTTCGCCGCCGTCTCGCCGTTCTTGTCGCCCTTCTTGCGATAGACCTCCGTGAGGCCCGCGAGCGCCCAACCGTTGTTGCGGGTGCGAACGAGCGAGTCGCGAAACGCCTGCTCGGCTTCGTCGAGCTTGCCCTGGCGGAGGAGGACGCCGCCGAGCGATTGACGAATCGGGTAGTACCAGTAGGGCGGCTCGGTGTACGAGAGCGAGTCCTGCAGTGCGACCGCTTCCCGGTACGCGTTCGCGGCGCCGTCGAGGTCGCCGGCGGCGTCGGCGATGCGTCCCGTCGCGACCATGCGTGCCGTCTGCACGATCGCCTTCGCCGGCACGCCCCATGGCTCGTACGGCTTGAAGTCGGCCTTGGCGTCGAGCGCAGCGATCGCGTCGGTCTCGGCGCGCGCGGCGGCGAGATCGTTCTTGCGCGCCAGCGCGATCGCGCGCGCGTAGTGGTACATCGCGCGGACGAGGACGAGCTGCTCGTCGGGCTTGGCAAGCGCGAGCACGGCGTCGGGATCGGCGAACGTGAGCTGCGTCGTGTACGGTGCCGCCTTCACCGGCTCCATGATCTGGAACTGCTTGGCGAGCTCGGCCGGGACGGCGGCGTCGAGCTTCTTCGCCGCGTCGATCGCGGTCGCGCCGTCGCCGCCCATCTGCGCCGACACCATCACGAAGTGGATGTTGTGCGGGTAGTAGGCGCTCTTGTAGAGCGGATCGGACGGCGAGCCGGCGAAGTACTTCTCGTCGACGCGCACCGCGAGCTTGTTGGTGTCGAGCGAGCGGCGGTACTGGCCGACGCGGTAGTAGATGTGCGCCGGCATGTGGACGATGTGGCCGGCGCCCGGCATCAGCGCGCCGAGCCGCTGGGCGCCGACGAGCGCCCGCTCGGGCGTCGCCGACGCCTCGACGGCGTGGATGTAGAGGTGGATCGCGCCGGGGTGGCTTGGGTTGCGCTTGAGCACCGTCTCCAGGTTCGAGACGATCTCGCCGCCGCGACCTTTCGGCTCGACCCCGCCGGGTTGCCAGTAGTCCCACGGCTGCGTGTCCATCGCCGCCTCGACATAGAGCGTTCGGACGGTGTCGTCGGCCGGGTAGCGCGCCGCGACCGCCTTCATCGCGTCGGCGTACGCGGCGTCGAGGGCAGGGCGCTCGGCCTTCGGGTCGGCCGAGTAGCGCTTCTCGAGCGCTTCGATCAGCGCGCGCTCCTTCGCGCTCGCCTTGTCCTTGAGCGCGACCGCCTTCGTGAGCGCCGCGACCGCGGGCGCGTTCGCGTCGGGCGACATCGGCACGTTGATGTTCGGGCCGAGGATGAGCGCTTCGCCCCAGAAGCACATCGCGCAGCCCGGGTCGAGCTTCTGGGCGGTCTGGAACGCGCGCTGGGCCTCAGCGTGGTTGAACGCGAACGACAACCTCAGGCCCTGGTCGAAGTACGTCTGCGCGCGCGGGCTCTTCGTCGTGATGCGCATCGCGAGGCTGCCGAGATCGCGGTAGATCGGCACCTCGCCGCCCGCTGCCTTCATCGGCTGCGGCTGGAACGGCGCCGTCTCGGTCTTCGTCACTGCGGCGAGCAGCAGCCGCGGCTGCGCAGCGATGCCGCCGAGCGGCCCGCACATCGGTGCGCCGCCGGCATCGAGCAGCGGGTCGAAGGTCGGGTCGGCGTTGGGCCGGGCGGGGGTGCCGAGCCCCTGGCGGTCGACGAACGCGACGCCGGCGACGAGCAGCCCGGCCGCGACCAGCGGAAGCGCGAGACGGCGAAGCGGAGAACGGACGATCGGACGGTTCACGGTTCGGCCCTCCTGTCTGATGCGGCGAGCGCCGCGGACGCTGGCGCTTCGTCGTCGACGAACACGCGATCCTGACACCGGTGGCCCGGCGCGCGCAAGAGCGGCGCCAGGCCTAGCGCGGCAGCGGCGGCAGCGTTCGCAGGTACGCAACGATCGCGTCGAGGTCGTCGGCGTGAATGCCTGCGTACCACGCGTACGCCATGGGTGCCGCGAGCGTGCGGCCGTCGCGGCCGATGCCTTGCGTGATCGCGCGGCGGATCTCGGCATCGCTCCAGCCGCCAAGGCCCTGCTCGCGGTGCGAGGTGATGTTGCGCGACACCGCGCCCTTCCAGCTCGCGGGCAGGCCGTGGATGAACGAGGGCAGGAATGGCCGGCCGCCGGCGCCGAGCGACGTTGCGAACTGCAGCGCGCCCTTGTCGTCGATCGGCGTGTGGCACTCCATGCAGTGCGCGATCGTCGCCAGGTACGCGCCGCGCCGCACCGGGTCGCGCAGGTCCTCTTCGCGAAAGCCCTGGTCGGCGAGCGCGAACGCATCGGGTGGCGCCGGCGGCACCCGGTACGTCGGCGCAGCGACGGTGTTCCGGATCGGCGGCAGCGAGCGCAGGTACGCGACGATCGCGTCGACGTCGCGCGGCAGCAGCGCCTTGAAGAAGTTCGACGCCATGACGACGAGAGGCTTGCCGGCGAGCGGCCCGCGCGCCGGACGTTCGCCGTGCGTGATCGCGCGTGCGATCTCGGCATCGCTCCAGCTGCCGATCCCGGTCGCGCGGTCGGGCGTGATGTTCGGCGCGGTGGCCGCGAACGGCGGGATGTCGATCGCGACGCCGCCGCCGGCGAGCTCCTTGCCGGCGATCGCGCGACCTTCGGCGTCCTTCGGCGTGTGGCAGTTGCCGCACGCCATCACCGTGGTGACGAGATAGCGGCCGCGCGCGAGCGGCGTCTCCTGTGCGACGGCCGCCGACGCGGCGGCGAAGGCGACGACGACCGCTGCGAAACGCGCGGCGCCGGCGCGGCGATGGTGAAACGACATGGACTCTCCTCCCGGCGGCGGATTCTGGGGTGCCGCGTGGCATCCTTGCGGACCGTCCAGCAACCTCGTCGTCGCGCCATGCTCGAGCTTCGTCCTTCGTGCGAACACTGCAACGTCGCGCTGCCGCCGGAATCGACCGAGGCGCGCATCTGCAGCTTCGAATGCACGTTCTGCGCGGCGTGCGTGCGAGACGTGCTCCAGAACGTCTGTCCGAACTGCGGCGGCGGTTTCGCCTCGCGGCCGATCCGTCCGCGCACCAACTGGCGAGGCGACAACGACCTCGCGCACCATCCCGCCAGCCGCACGGTTCGCCATCGCCCGGTCGACGCCGAGCGCCAGCGCGCGTTGGTCGCCCAGGTCGGCGCGACCGCGCCGCACGAGCGCTAGCCGAAGATCGCAGGCGCTCAGGCGGCCGTGCTGGGGCGATGCCGCATCGCCATTTGCGTCGTGCAGCCGCGCGCGTAGTTCTCGCAGCCCCAGAACGCCCTGCCGCTCTGGCGGGCGGTGCGCTCGACGAGCTTGATGCCGCAGCTCGCGCACGTCGGCCGCCACCACTCGCCGTCGAACGCGACGTCGAGGAGCGCCGCCTGCTGCTCGGGAGTGCGCGTCGCGATGAGGGCGAGCAGGCCATCGACGTCGTGCAGGCCGATGCCGTTGCCGTTGGCGAACTCGCGCGCGTCGCCGGTGAAGTCGGAGGTCGTCACGAACTGGCCGCGCGCGATGCCGTGTTGTGCCATGACGCCTCGCAGCGCGCGCACTTCCTTGACGCCGACCTTCCAGCGCATCCACTGCTTGCACTGCACGATGCTCACCGGCGCGTCGCCGTCGCCGTGGTGCGCCGAGTAGAGCCAGATGTCGACGCCGCCGTCGCTGCCGTGCGGCCGCGAGCGCGTCGCGAATCCCGCCTGCGCGAAGAGTGTTTCGACGACGGCTTCGAAGCGGCGCCATTCGATCACCTCGAAGACGTCGCGCGACCAGCGGTCGGGGAACGTCGGCGGCGCGTCGCGGTGCGCGACTGCAGGCGACGCGGCGGCAGCGTCGGCGAGGCGGCCGGCGCGGACGAGGCGGGCGGCGATTGCGCGCGGCAAGCGGTCGCGTTCGGCGGCATCGCCGGGTGCCCGCGTGTGCGGGCCGTTGCGCCAGGACATGTCGATCTCCGATGGGATCAGCGATGCTAGGAAGCGAGCGCGCGACGTGCCCGTCGCCGCGACCCGGCGACGTGAAGATCCGCACGCCGCCTGGCGGTGCAGATCGTCACAACCGGCGCCGCCTTGGCCGCCTGTAGACTGCTCCGCCGCCCCCGTCCCGCGGGCGAGGAGAATCCGCGCCGATGCGTGCCGCGCAAGCCCTGCGCCGCTCCCGAGCTGCCGCGACGCCCGCCGAGCGGCTGCTCGATGCCGGCCTGCGCATGGCCGAGCTGCGCGATGAGCGCGGCGTTCTCGAGGCGCTCGTCGCCGAGGCGCGTGCACTCGTCGGCGCGCGCCGCGTCCTCGTCGCCGTCGCAACCGACGCTGCGCTCGCGGTCGGCGCCGCGCACCTGCCGCGCGGCCAGAGCGCGCGCGCGCTGCTCGACCTCGTTGCGCCGCTCCTGGAGCAGGCGAAGAAGACGCGCGGCGCGGCGCTTTGCGCGATGCCGGTGACGAACGGCAGCGGCGTGCGCCGGCGCTGCGTCGTCGTCCCGCTCATGGCGCGCAGCCGGGCCCAGGCGATCCTCTATGCCGATGCCGCCGGCGCGCCCGACGACCTCGACGACGCCGACTGCGACACCCTCGCCCTGCTCGCCGCGCAGGCCGCGTCCGCCCTCGCCAACGCACGCGCCGTCCAGGCACTCGAGCGCAAGCTCGGCGATGCCGCCGCCGCGTCGCCGCGTTCCGGCGGCCGTGCGGACGAAGACGCGCCCGCGCCGACGACGCTCGCGCTCGAGAACGCGCGTCTCGTCGAAGAGCGCGACCGTCTGCTGAAGGAGACCGCGCAGCGCAACGCCGAGCTCGCCGTCATCAACGCGATCCAGCATGGCATCTCGGCCGAGCTCGAGCTGAAGGCGATCGTCAACCTCGTCGGCGACAAGCTGCGCGAGGTCTTTCGCACCGGCAACGTCAACATCGCGTGGTGGGACGACAAGACCAACCTCGTCCAGGTCCTCTACCGCTACGAGCACGGCAAGCCGCTGCCGCTGCCGCCGCCGTGGCCGCTCGACAGCAAGGGGCCGCTCGACGCGATCGTCCGCCAGCGCGAGCCGCGCGTCGCCAACACTCGCGCCGAGCAGACCGCGGCCGGGATCAGCCCCGCTCCCGGCACCGATTGGGCGCACTCGCTCCTCGGCGTGCCGATCATCGGCAGCAACCGCGTCCTCGGCCTGATCGGGCTGCAGAACCACGAGCGCGAGTACGCCTACGGCGCCGACGACGTCCGGCTCCTGCAGACGATCGCCGCCAGCGTCGGGGTCGCGCTCGAGAACGCGCGCCTGTTCGACGAGACGCAGCATCTGCTCAAGCTGACCGCGCAGCGCAACGCCGAGCTCGCGGTGATCAACAGCATCCAGCAGGGGATCGCCGGGTCGCTCTCATTCCAGGCGATCGTCGAGCTCGTCGGCGACAAGCTGCGCGAGGTGCTGCACGTCGACACGATCGGCATCCGCTGGTACGACCACGCGACGAGGACGGCGCACTTCCTGTACGAGATCGAGCACGGCACGCGTGTCGAGATGGCGCCGGTGACGACCTCCGAGCAGCGCTGGAACGAGGTCACGTCGGACCGCAACGCGATCATCCGCAACACCGCGGCCGAGGTCGCCGCGGCCGGGATCGTGCACGGCACGGAGTGCTCGCTGTCGACGGTCTCGGTGAAGATCGTCGCCCACGACCGCGTCGTCGGCGTCGTCATCGTCGAGAGCTTCGAGCGCGAGTATGCGTTCGGCGAGAGCGAGGTGCGGCTGCTGCAGACCGTCGTCGCCAGCATGGGCGTCGCGCTCGAGAACGCGCGCCTGTTCGACGAGACGCAGCGGTTGCTGAAGGAGACCGAGCAGCGCAACGCCGAGCTGGCGCTCATCAACGCGATCCAGCAGGGCATCGCCGCGAAGCTCGACTTCCAGGCGATCGTCGACGTCGTCGGCGACAAGCTGCGCGAGGTGTTCGCGCCGCACGACGTCGTGGTCCTCTGGCACGACACGCAGAGCGATCTGATCCACCAGCTCTACGTCGTTCGGAACGGCGAGCGCCTGCACGGGCTCGAGCCGGTCGCGCCGTCGCCGCACGGCGCCTGGCGGCAGATGCAGATCGCCCACGAGCCCGTGGTCGCCGCCAACCAGCGGGAGATGGTCGCCAAGCACCTGCTCGAGCGGCCGTCGGCGAAGGCGTGCCAGTCGCTCATGGGCGTGCCGATCCTGAGCGGCGAGCGGATGCTGGGGATCATCGCCGTCGAGAGCTTCGGCCGCGAGGCCGCGTTCGCGGAGGCCGACGTCCGCTTGCTCGCGACCGTCGCCGCGAGCATGGGCCTCGCCCTCGAGAACGTGCGCCTCTTCAACGAGACGCGCGAGGCGCTGGAGCAACAGACCGCGACCGCGCGCGTGCTGCAGGTGATGTCCAAGTCGCCCGGCGACGCGCAGCCGGTGTTCGAGGCGATCCTCGACGGCGCGCTGGCGCTCTGCGGCGCGACGATCGGCGGCGTCGCCCGCTTCGACGGTGAGCTCGTCCATCTCGCGGCGTTTCACGCGCCGACACCCGAGGGCCTGGCGGCGATGCAGGCCGAGTTCCCGATGCGACCGAGCCGGAGGTCGGTCCTCGCCCGCGCCGTCTTCGAGCGCGACGTCGTTCAGATCCGCGACGTCTTCGCCGACCCCGATTACGAGCTGAAGGACGTGACGCAGCAGATCGGCTATCGCAGCAATCTCGGCGTGCCGCTGATGCGCGACGGCGAGGTGATCGGTGCGCTCGGCGTCTGCCGCAACGAGCCGAGCTTCTTCCCGGAAAAGCACGTTCGGCTGCTGCGCGTGTTCGCCGACCAGGCGGTGATCGCGATCGAGAACGTGCGTCTCTTCAACGAGACCAGGGAAGCGCTCGAGCGGCAGACGGCGACCGCCGAGATTCTGCGCGTCACCAGTCAATCTCCGACCGACGCCCAGCCGGTGTTCGAGGCGATCGCGCGCAACGCGGCGAAGCTGTGCGAAAGCCTCATGGCGACCGTGTTCCGCTTCGACGGCGAGCTCGTGCATTGGGTCGCCGGCCACAACGTGACTCCGGCGGAGCTCGAGATCGTCCGCAGCAACTATCCGACCCGTCCCGATCCCGCGCTGATGTCGGGACGCGTCATCCTGACCGGGGCGGTCTGCAAGGTCGAGGATGTCTGGAAGGATCCCGATTACGACGGGCGGTCGTCGCCCGCCGGCGGCTGGCGGCGGCTGCTCGCCGCGCCGATGCTGCGCAACGGAAAGCCGGTCGGCTCGATCAACGTCGGCTGGCGCGATCCGGGTGCCATCTCGCCGCGCCACGAGGAGATCCTCAGGACGTTCGCCGACCAGGCGGTGATCGCGATCGAGAACGTGCGTCTCTTCAACGAAACGAAGGAGGCGCTCGAGCAGCAGACCGCGACCGCCGAGGTGCTTCGCGTGATCAGCAGCTCGCCCGGCGACGTGCAGCCGGTGTTCGACGCGATCACCGAACGCGCGATGGCGCTGTGCGGCGCGACCATGGGAGCGGCGAGCCGCGTCGACGACGAAGGAATGCTGCACCTGGTGAGCTATCGCGGAATGTCGGCGCAGGGCGAGCTGGCCATGCGCGCTGCGTTCCCGATGCCGGTCAGCCGCCTTTCCGTCAATGGTCGGGCGATCCTCGACGCGGCGCCGGCGCAGATCCAGGACGTCGACAGCGATCCGGAGTACGCGCTGAAGGACGCGGCGAGCCGCTCCGGCTGGCGCTCGACGCTCGCGGTGCCGTTCCTGCTCGACCACCGCGCCATCGGCGCGATCGCGATCACCCGCGCGAACCCAGGCCGCTTCCCGGCCAAGACGATCGCGCTCCTCGAGACATTCGCCCGCCAGGCCGTGCTCGCGATCGAGAACGTGCGGCTCTTCAACGAGACGAAGGAGGCGCTGGAGCGGCAGACGGCGACGGCGGAGATCCTGCGCGTCATCAGCGGCTCGGTCACCGACACGCAGCCGGTCTTCGAGGCGATCGTGCAGAGCTGCCAGCGGCTCTTCGGCGGCAAAGCCGTGCACCTGGCGATGCCGCGCGGCGACATGATCGAGGATGTCGCGTTCGCGTCCGA
>DATJIM010000382.1:0-2249 GCA_035493195.1 Caldimonas sp. | reverse complement strand
GTCACGCGGCCGCCGGGCGGCGTGAACTTGACGGCGTTCGACAGCAGGTTGATGACGATCTGCTTGAGCTTGCGAACGTCGCAGACCCAGTCGCCGACGCCGTCGTCGAGGTCGAGCGCGAGGACGAGGCCATTGCGGCTGGCGCGCTCGCGCACGAGCGTCGTGCAGTTGTCGAGCAGCATCGGCAGGTTCGTCGTCGCCAGCTCGAGCTCCATCCGGCCGGCCTCGATCTTCGAGAGGTCGAGGATGTCGTTGATGAGCGAGAGCAGGTGGTGGCCCGACGTGTGGATGTCGCGCAGGTACTCGAGCTGCTTGTCGTTGACGTCGCCGAACATCTGCTCGGAGAGCACCTCCGAGAAGCCGATGATCGCGTTCAGCGGCGTGCGCAGCTCGTGCGACATGTTGGCGAGGAACTCGCTCTTGTGCTTGTTGGCGAGCTCGAGCTCGCGGCTCTTGGCCTGGATCTCGGTGAAGAGCCGGGCGTTCTGGATCGCGATCACCGCCTGGTCGGCGAAGGTCTTGAGAAGCGTCAGCTCCTTGTCGCTGAACGGCGTCGGCGGATCGCGCGCGACCTGGATCGCGCCGACGCCGCGCCCCTCCCAGAGCATCGGCGCGAACGCGATCGAGAAGCTGCCGGCGGCTTGCGCGACGCGCAGCAGCGGCGCGGGGACGCCCTCGGGAGCGCCGAGGACGTCGGCGTAGTGGACGACGCGCTTTTCGCGGATCGCGATGCCGGTCGCCGTGCCGTCGACGGGCCGCGGCAGCTGGCCGGCGAGCGCGCGCTCGGGCTTCTCGCGCGCGGCGCGAAATCCCGCCTTGTGCAGCATGCCGGAGTCGTCGACGAGGTAGATGCCGAGCGAAGTCGCCGCGAAGAGTCGCTCGCAGCTGTCGAGAATCTTGTCGAAGACCGGGTTCGCATCGGCGACCGAGCCGCTGATGACCTGCAGCACTTCGGCGGTCGCGGTCTGCTGCTCGAGCGCTTCCTTGGTCTCGTTGAAGAGGCGCGCGTTCTGGATCCCGATCACGGCCTGGTCGGCGAACGTGCGGATCAGCTCGAGCTCGCGGGCGGTGAACGGCTGGACGGGATCGCGAAATACAAGCAGCGCGCCGGCGCCCATCGGCGCGATGACGATCGAGTAGTCGGCGATGCGGTCCGCAACCTGTCGCAATGTCTCGGGCGCATCGGTCGCGCCCGGCACGTGGTCGTAGCGCAGCATGCGACGCTCCCGGATCGCGGCGCCGATCGGAGAACGCGTACCACGCAAGCGTGGCCGCTCGACGGCGAGCTGCAGCAACTCGACCGCCTTTGCGGTTTTCGTGCGAACTGCAGCCGTTCGCAGCGTCCCGTCGTCGCTCTGCAGGTAGATGCCGAGGCCGGTGCTGTCGAACAGTCGTTCGCAGCTGTCGAGAATCTTGTCGAACACCGGCTGGGTGTCGGCGAGCGCACCGCTGATGACCTGCAGCACCTCGGCGGTCGCGGTCTGCTGCTCCAGCGCCTCCTTCGTCTCGTTGAACAAGCGCGCGTTCTGGATCGCGATCACCGCCTGGTCGGCGAACGTGCGCAGCAGCCCGATTTCGGTCTCGTTGAAGCCGGTCGCCGGCTGGCGGACGACGTAGAGCGAGCCGATCGAGCGACCTTCCCACAGGAGTGGCGCGAACACCTGCGAAAAGCTGCCGATCGCAAGGCGCTCGGCGACCGCGCGCAGGCCGGGCGGCACGTCCGGATCGCTCAGCATGTCCTGGTAGTGCAGGACCCGATCGAAGCTCATCGTCGCGCCCGGCGGCGGTGGCGGCGACGGGAACATCGCCGCCAGCCGCTCGCGTGCCGTGCCGCGGTGCTCGCCGAGATGGACACGGCCGTCGTCGCCGATCAGCAGGATCCCCTGCTCCGAGCTCGCGAACAGGCGCGCGCAACTCTCGAGGATCTTCTCGAAGACCGGCTGGTGGTCGGCGACCGAGCCGCTGATGACGCGCAGGATCTCTGCGGTCGCGGTCTGCTGCTCGAGCGCTTCGCGCAGCTCGGCGGTGCGCTGGTCGACCTTGCGCTCGAGGCTCGCGTACGACTCGCGCAGCTGCGCCGTCATGTGGTTGAACTGCCCCGCGAGCAACTCGAGCTCGTCGCCGGTGCGCACGTCGATGTGCCGCTCGAGGTCGCCGCCGCCGATCTGCGCCGCGCCTTCCTGCAGCGCGCGCAACGGCCGGACGAGCGCGCGGGCGAGGAAGAAGCTCGCCGCGATCGAGATCAGGAG
>DATJIM010000381.1:0-17299 GCA_035493195.1 Caldimonas sp. | reverse complement strand
CGCGCCGATGCCTGCCCCTTCGGTCGCGGTGAAGACTCCGCCGTAGATGCCGCCCATGACGATGACGAAGAGCGCGGCGACCGCCCAGACGTCCTTCAGCGCCTTGACTCGCTCGGGCCAGCCGCTGCGCTCGGCGGCGGGGCCGGCGTCCGGGTTGCGCCACGTGATCCAGCGCACCGCGCCGCACAGCAGCGCGGTCGCGACGAGCCCGGGCAGCACGCCGCCGGCGAACAGCCTGGCGATGCTCGTCTCGGTCATGATCCCGTAGATCACCATGATCGTCGACGGCGGGATCAGGATGCCGAGCGTGCCGCCGGCGGCGATCGCGCCGGCGGAGAGCTCGTCGGAGTAGTCGTGGTCGCGCATCGACGGATACGCGACGCGCGTCATCGTCGCCGCCGTCGCGATCGACGACCCGCAGATCGCGCCGAAGCCGGCGCAAGCGATCACCGTCGCCATCGCCAAGCCGCCCTTGAAGTGGCCGACGAACGTGTACGCGGCGCGGTAGAGCTCGCGCGACATGCCGGCGCGCGTCACGAAGTTGCCCATCAGGATGAAGAGCGGAACGACCGAGAGCGTGTACTGGAAGCCCGTCTCGTAGACGACCGTCGTCGCCGAGGCCATCGACGGGCCCAGCCCGCGCATGTACCAGAGGCCGAGGAAGCCGACGATGCCCATCGAGAACGCGATCGGCACGCGCACGAACGAGAGCGCGAGCATCGCGACCAGGGCGGTCAGCGCTTCGGTCATGGAGTCGGGCGTCGGGCCGTTGCCAAGCCCGGCCGTGCCCCTTCGGGGGGCAGCGAACGCAGCGAGGCGGCAGCGGGCTTCATACGATGCTCTTGCCGTCGTCTTCGCTGTGCGGAACGAAGATCAGCCAGAGGTGGATGATCGCGCCGACGAGGAGCATCGCCGCCATCAGGTATGCGACCGGCGCGAGCGGGAGCCTGAGCACCGTCGTCGTGTCGCCGTACTGCGCGACGCGCGCGGCGCGGCCGAAGACGAGCCAGGCCAGTCCGAACAGCGTGGCGCTGCAGAGCACCTCGGCGAACACGTCGAGGCCTCGCTTGACGCCGCGGCTCATCAGGTAGTCGAACGTGTCGATGACGATGTGCTCGCGCCGCTGCGACACCAGCGGAAGCCCGCAGTAGATGAGCGCGGCGAGCATCATCTCGGTCACCTCGAAGGCACCGGTGACGGGGTGGTTGAAGACGTAGCGGCCGACGACGTCGACCGCGGTCAGCATCATCATCGCGAACAGCACCGAGCCTGCGATGACGCCGAGCGCGCGCTCGAGCCAGTCGCGTGCGACCGGCGAGCGCAGCGTCGCGTTCACGCCGCGCGCCCCCGGCGCCGCGCGGCCTTGCGTGCCCAGGCGTCGAACGTCAGGCCCATGATGCGGTCGGTGCGCAGGAAATCGCGCGCACGCCTCGCCTCGGCGGCGTCGACCGGACGCACTCCTCCGACGCCTGCCGCGTCGAGTTGCAGCCGCGCCATCCGCTCGACGAAGACGGCGAGGAAGGCGGCTTCGGCGACCGAGCGGCCGGCCGTGAGCAGGCCGTGGTGCGCAAGCAGGATCGCGTGCTTGTCGGCAAGCGCGCCGGCGATGATCTCGCCCTCGCGGTCGGCCGTGGGCAGCCCGGGCCAGTCGGACAGATGCGCGATGTCGTCGAAGAGCGGCGTCGCGTCCATATGGCCGACGACGAGCGGCACCCCCGCAGCGGCGAGCGCCGACGCCGCCGGCGGATGGGTGTGCACGATCGCGCGCACGTCGGGCCGCGCTCGATAGACCCACACGTGAAAGCGCGTCGCCGGATTCGGCTCGTGGATTGCGAACGCGCCGTCGCCCGCGCGCACCGCGAGCGTGTCGTCGATCAGCAGCCACGCGGCGTGATCGGCCTCGTCGAACGCGACGCCGAGCGGCAGCGTCCAGCAGGTGCCGGGCTCGGAACCGCGCGCCGTCAGCTGGCCCGCGAGCCCCGACTCGTGGCCCTCGTCGGCGAGGATCCAGGCGCAGCTGGTGAGCGCAGTGCGCGGGTCGGCGGCGTTCACTTGCCGGCCGCGACCTTCTTCAGTTCCTCCTGGTACTCGGCGTACGCCTTGGCACCGTCGACGCCCTTCGCGTTCGCGCCCTTGATCCAGTCTTGCACGAGCGGCTCGGTGCGCTTCTTGACGTCGGCGACGAACTCCGGGCTCGCTTCGATGATCGTCACGTTGGCCGCCTTCAGTGCGTCCATCCCGCCGCGGTCGGCGGCGTCCCACGAGCGGCCGGCGAGCCGCGCGAGCGCCTCGCCCGAAACCGACCAGATCGCATCCTGGTCCTGCTTCGAGAGCTTGTTCCACTTGTCCTCGTTCATGAAGAAGCCGAACGCCGACGAGTAGAAGCCGCCCGGAAAGAGCGTCGCGTACTTGACGACCTTGTCGAGGTTGAACGACTTGATCGACTCGAGCGGAAAGAAGATGCCGTCGGCGACGCCCGACGACAAGATCTCGTACGACTCGGGCGCCGGCTTGAAGAGCGGCGACGCGCCGAGTGCCTTCGCGGCCTGCTCGGAGATGCCGCCGCCGCTGCGGATCTTCATGCCGGCGAGGTCGGCGACCGTGCGCACCGGCTTGTTGACGGTGAACATCTGGCCCGGGCCGTGCGTGAAGACACCGAGCAGCTTGACGCCCTTGTACTCGTTGGCCGGCTGGAAGTACTTCCAGTGGATGCGCGAGAACGCGACCGAGTTGATCTCTGCGGTCGCACCGGCGCCCGGCAACTCGGCCATCAGGGGCAGCACGTGGCGCGCCGGCGTGTAGCTCGCGGTGACGAACGAGACGTCGATGAGGCCGTCGCGCACCGCGTCGAACGTTCCGGGCGGCGCCGACGGATGCTTGGGCAGCATCTGGAACTTGACGCGGCCGTTGGTCGCCTTCTCGACGTTCGCCGCCCAGACCATCAGGACGTCGCGCGTCAGCGAGTGCGTCGGCGGCACCCAGCTCGACATCGTGAGCACGGTCTGCGCGCGCGCCGGCGCACCGGCGACGAGCGCGAGCGTGGCGGCGAGCGCAGCGAGGAAGCGGGAAGGTGACATGTCTTCGTCTCCGGGCAGGACCGTCGCGGCCCGCGAAAAGTGTATCGTCGGCCGCAGCGGCGACCGTGCAGTGTTTGCCTGCATGGAACGCGACGTTCTCGAGCGCCGGCTTCCTCGTTAACCCTGAACGCCATGACCACGCGTCCCCTTTCGCTCGGCTTCGCGGGCCTCGGCGTCATGGGCCGGCCGATGGCCTCGCACCTCGCCGCCGCCGGTCACGCGATGACGCTCTACGACGTCGTCCCCGGCCTCGCGAGCGAGCTCGCCGCGTCGCTCGGCGCGCACGCAGCCTCGACTCCCGCCGAGCTTGCGGCGCGCAGCGACGTCGTCGTGACGATGGTCCCGAACGGCAGCGTCGTGCAGCGGCTCGTCTGCGGCGACGACGGCCTGCTGCGCGGCCTCAAGCCCGGCGCGCTCGTCCTCGACACATCGTCGTCGGAGCCGTGGCTGACCGAAGCGACCGGCCGCCTCGTCGCCGCTGCCGGCTGCGCGATGGTCGACGCGCCGGTCTCGGGAGCGCAGTGGGGCGCCGAGGCCGCCGAGCTCGTCTTCATGTGCGGCGGCAGCGAGGCCGACATCGAGCGCGTGCGGCCGCTGCTCGACGTCATGGGCAAGGCGGTCTTCCACCTCGGCCCGCTCGGCGCGGGTCACGCGATGAAGTGCCTCAACAACCTCGTCACCGCGAGCAACTTCCTCGCCGTCGTCGAGGCGCTCGCGATCGGCAAGCGCGTCGGCCTCGATCCCGCGGCGATGGTCGATGTCCTCGACCGCTCGACGGGGATGTCGTGGATCTCGCAGACGCACCTGCGTCAGCGTGTCGTCAGCCGCAGCTTCGACGATCCGTTCAAGCTGCAGCTGATGCTGAAGGACATCGGCATCGCGATGGAGCTGGCGAGGAGCGCCGACGTGCCGGCGCCGCTGTCGGCGCTCGGCCACGAGCTCTGGCGCGCGGCCGCGCGCGACGCCGCCGCCGACGCGAGCGTCAGCGAGCTCGCGCGCTGGGTCGAGAAGATGACCAAGACCGAGATCACCGCAGGCGCGTCGCGCCGGTGAGCGGTCGACTTCGCTCGAGCGGATGAACGTCGTCGTCACCGGCGCCCGCGGCTATCTCGGCAGCGCGCTCATCGCCGCGCTCGGCGCGAGCGGCTGCGACGTCGTCGCGACCGACCGCGACGACGGCGACATCGCCGACCCGATGCACGTGCGCCGGCTCTTCGAAGCTCCGGTCGATCGCGTCTTCCACCTTGCCGGAATCGTCAGCGGCGCCGCCGAGGCCGACTGGGATGCCGGCCGCCGCGTCAACCTCGACGCCACGCTGCTGCTGCTCGACCGTTGCCGTGCGCAGGCGCGGCGCGGCGGCCCGATCGTCCGCTTCGTCCACGCGAGCTCGATCGCGGTGTTCGGAACGCCGCTGCCGGCGCGGATCGACGACGCCACCGAGCCGTGGCCGACGCTCAGCTACGGCACGACCAAGCGCATCGTCGAGCTGCTGCTGAGCGACCTCGCGCGCCGCGGCGAAGTCGACGGCCGCGCGCTGCGGCTGTCGGGCGTCGTCGTCCGGCCGCCGCTCGCCAACGGGGCGCTGTCGGCGTTCAACAGCGACGTCATTCGCGAGCCGCTCGCCGGCCGCGACTACGTCTGTCCGGTCGGCCCCGACGCGACGATCTGGGTCGCGTCGAAGCGGACGACGATCGCCAACCTGCTTCGCTTCGCCGACGTCGACGGCGAAGCGATCGGCGCGCAGCGTGCGGTCACCGCACCGGCGCTCGCGGTTTCGATCGGCGAGCTCGTCGCCGCGCTCGGCCGCGTCGACCCTGGCGCGCCGGCGCACGTCCGCTTCGCTGCCGACGCGCGTCTCGAGGCGCAGTTCGGTCGCTGGCCGCGCGACGCGTCGTTCGCGCGCGCCGAGTCGCTCGGTCTCGTGCGCGACGCCTCGATCGACGCCATCATTCGCGAGTACGCCACGCCATGAAGAAGAAGCTCCGCTCCGCCATCGTCCAGGAAGGCCTCGACCGCGCGCCGCACCGCGCGTTCCTGCGCGCGACCGGGATGAGCGACGACGACCTCGGCAAGCCCGTCGTCGCGATCGTCAGCCAGCACGGCGAGAACACACCGTGCTCGATGTCGCTCGGCCCGCAGGCCGACGCGGCGCGCCTCGGCGTCGCCGCGGCGCAGGGCGTCGCGGTGCCGTTCACGACGATCTCGGTCTCCGACGGCGTCTCGATGAACCACCGCGGCATGCGCATGAGCCTGGTGTCGCGCGAGCTGATCGCCGACTCGATCGAAGCGGTGATGCAGGCGCATCAGTACGACGCGCTGGTCGGCTTCGCCGGCTGCGACAAGACGCTGCCCGGCGTGATGATGGCGATGGCGCGCGTCAACGTGCCGAGCGTCTTCGTCTACGGCGGCGCGATGCTGCCCGGGCGCTGGCGCGGCCAGGACGTCACCATCCTGACGACCTACGAAGGCGTCGGCGCGGTGCTCGCCGGCCGCATGAGCGAAGCCGAGCTCGACCAGCTCGGCCATGCGTGCGCGCCGACGCTCGGCTCGTGCCCGGGCCAGTTCACGGCCAACACGATGGCGATGGTCGCCGAGACGCTCGGCCTCGCGCTGCCCGGCTCGGCGATGCTGCCGGCGGCGTACGTCGAGCGCCTCGCGCTGGCGAGGAAGGCCGGTGCGCGCGCGACCGAGATCGTGCTGCGAGGCGGTCCGTTGCCGCGCGACCTGGTCACGAGGAAGTCGCTCGAGAACGCGTGTGCCGCGGTCGCCGCGACCGGCGGCTCGACCAACGCCGCGCTGCACCTGCCCGCGATCGCGCACGAAGCCGGCGTGCGCTTCACGCTCGACGACGTCGACGCCGTCTTCGCGCGAACGCCGCTGATCGCCGACCTGCAGCCCGGCGGCCGCTACCTCGCGGTCGACCTGCACCGCGCCGGCGGCGTCGCACCGGTGCTGAAGGCGCTCCTCGAAGCGGGCCACCTGCATGGCGACGCGCTCGCGCTTTCGGGGCGCACGCTCGAGGCCGAGCTCGCCAACGCGCCCGCCCCGGACGGCGACGTCGTCCGCGACGCTTCGCACGCGCTCCATCCGACCGGCGGTGTCGTCGTGCTGAAGGGCAATCTCGCTCCCGACGGCGCGCTGATCAAGATCGCGGGGCTGAAGTCGAGCGTGTTCGAAGGGCCGGCGCGGATCTTCGAGTGCGAAGAGGACTGCTTCGCTGCGGTGAGCGAACGCAAGTACGAGGAAGGCGACGTCCTCGTCATTCGCAACGAGGGCCCGCGCGGCGGCCCCGGCATGCGCGAGATGCTCGGCGTCACCGCGCTCGTCTACGGCCAGGGCATGGGCGAGAAGGTCGCGCTGCTCACCGACGGCCGCTTCTCGGGAGCGACGCGCGGCCTGATGGTCGGCTACATCGGCCCCGAGGCCGCGCTCGGCGGGCCGATCGCGCTGCTGCACGACGGCGACCGCATCCGCATCGACGGCGAAGCGCGCACGCTCGCGCTCCTCGTCGGCGACGACGAGCTCGCGCGCCGGCGCGCAGCATGGCGGCCGCGCGCCGTCGAGGCGCTGAGCGGCGTGCTCGAGAAGTACGCCAAGGTCGTCGGTCCGGCGCACCTCGGCGCAGTCACGCACTCGGGTCCGCGCGGCGCCGCGGCCGACGCGCAATGAACGCCGCTCGCGACGCAGCCGCGGCGGCACGCGGCGGCCGCGAGTTCACGGTCTATGTCGCCAACGCCGACAGCGCCGACATCGCGATCCTCGCGCTCGACCGCGCGAGCGGCGCGCTGCGCGACGTCGATCGCTTCGCGACCGGCGGCAAGGTGATGCCGCTCGCGGTGCGGCCTGATCGAAGCGTGCTGTATGCATCGATTCGCGACGAGCCGTTGCGCGTCCTCAGCCTCGCGATCGATGCGGCGAGCGGGAGGCTCGCGCAGATCGGCAGCGCGCCGTTGCCGGCGAGCATGTGCTGGATCTCGACCGACGCGAGCGGACGGTTCCTGCTCTCGGCGTCGTACGGCGGCAGTGTCGTCGCGGTGAGCCCGATCGGCGACGACGGCGTCGCGCGCGACGCGCAGCAGGTCGTCGCGACCGACGAGAAGGCGCACTCGATCCAGGTCACGCACGACAACCGCTTCGCCTTCGCGACGTGTCTCGGCGGCGGCGTCGTTCGCCAGTTCCGCTTCGATGCCGCGAGCGGACGCCTCGACGACAACGACCCGCCGGCGTGGCGCGCGCGTCCGGGGGCGGGGCCGCGCCACTTCGCCTTCCATCCGCACGCCCCGTTCGTCTATCTGCTGAACGAGCTCGACGCGACGATCGACGTCCTCGCGCTCGACCGCGCGCGCGGCACGCTGGCGAGCACGGGCTGCGTCGTTTCGCTGCTGCCGCCGCGCTTCGCCGGCGGCGCGCCGTGGGCCGCCGACCTCCACTGCACTGCCGACGGGCGCTTTCTCTACGCCAGCGAGCGGCGCTCGAGCACGCTGTCGTCGTTCGCGATCGATCCCCAGAGCGGCGCGCTCGCACCGCTCGAGCGGATCGCGACCGAAGCCGAGCCGCGCGGCTTCGCGCTCGCGCCAGACGGCCGCTTCCTCGTCGCCGTCGGGCAGGCGTCGCATCGCCTCAGCCTCTACGCGATCGACGGTGCGAGCGGCGCACTCGCCAAGCTCGCCGAGCGCGCGGTCGGCCGCAATCCGAACTGGGTCGAAATCGTCGACCTCTCTGCGCGTTGACGCCGCTGCGCCTCGCCGTCGCAGGGCTGATCGCGCTCGCCGTGGCGATGGGAATCGGTCGCTTCGCGTTCACGCCGATCCTGCCGATGATGCTGAGCGACGGCGTCGTCGACCTGCAGGGCGCGAGCTGGCTGGCGAGCGCGAACTACATCGGCTACCTGAGCGGCGCCGCCGCATTGACGCTGCAGCCGATGCTGTGGCGCCGGCTCGGCTGGCGCGCGGTCGATCCGCCGGCGCTCGTTCGTGTCGGCCTCGTCGCGACCGGGGTGCTGACGCTCGCGATGGCGCTGCCGCTCGACTGGACGTGGCCGACACTGCGCTTCGCCGCCGGACTCGCGAGCGCGCTCGTCTTCGTCTACTCGTCGGGATGGTGCCTGGCGCGGCTCGCCGCGATGGGGCGCGCGTCGCTCGGCGGAATGATGTTCGCCGGGCCTGGCGCCGGCATCGTCGCGAGCGGCCTGCTCGCGCACGAGCTCGTCGGCCTCAGGAGAACGGCGGCCGACGCCTGGCTCGTCTTCGGCATCGCCGCGTGCGTGCTGACGGCGTTCGTGTGGCGCACGTTCAAGACGTCGACCGGCCAAGGCGGATCGGGCCGGACGTCGACGATCGCAGCGACGGCGCGCTCGGCGGCGACGACTTCGGCGCCGCAAGGGCCGCCCGTCGAGCACGGCCGGGTCGAAGTCGCGACGCTCGCCTTCGCTTACGGTCTCTCGGGCTTCGGCTACATCGTCACCGCGACGTTCCTGCCGGTGATCGCGCGCGCCGCGTTGCCTGCCGACTCGCCGTGGCTCGATCTCTTCTGGCCGATCTTCGGCGCCGGCGTCATCGCCGGCGCACTGCTCGCGACGCGCGTTCGCGTCAGCGGCGACCTGCGCCTCGTCATTGCCGTCGCCTACGTCGTTCAGGCGATCGCGATCGCGATCGGCGTCGGTGTCCCGACTGCTGCCGGCTTCGCGGTCGGCAGTCTGCTGCTCGGGCTGCCGTTCACCGCGATCACGTACTTCGCGCTGCAGGAGGTGCGACGCCTGCGCCCGGCGCACGTCGCCGCGACGACCGGTCTCGTCACCGTGCTGTGGAGCATCGGCCAGGCCGCCGGGCCGCCGATGGTCGCGGCGCTGCTGCGCGGCGCAAGCGGCAACGCCGGCATCGCGTTCACCCGCTCGCTCGCGATCGCGGCGGCCGCGCTCGTCGTCGGCGCGGCGATCTTCGTCTTCTCCTCGCGCGCCTGGCCGCGTCAGCGCGCAGCAGCTGCGCGCTGACGCGTTCATCAGGGCACGTCGCTTGCTCGATGCGACGACGATGTCCGCACCGACAAAGACGCTCGAGACCCTGCCGACACGCGACGACGAGGGCGCTTGGCTCGCGGTCATCGAAGCGAGCCAGGGCACCCGCCACAAGCTCAAGTACACCGCCGCGTGGAACGCGTTCGTGCTCGACGGCGTGCTCCCGGTCGGCCTCGCGTTCCCGTACGACTTCGGCTTCCTGCCGTCGACGCTCGGCGACGACGGCGATCCGCTCGACGTCCTCGTGCTCGCCGACGAGTCGCTGCCGCCCGGGTCCGTCGTGCCGTGCCGGATCGTCGGCGTCATCGAGGCCGAGCAGCACGACGAGGACGAGCCAGACGCCAAGCGCAACGACCGCCTGGTCGCGGTCGCGGTGAAGTCGCATCGCCACGGCGACTGCCGAACGCTGAAGGATCTGCCCGCCAACGTGCTCGACGAGATCGAGCAGTTCTTCGTCGCCTTCAACGCCAGCAAGGGCGGGACGTTTCTCCCGCTCGCGCGCCGCGGCGTCGCGACGGCCACCAGGCTCGTCGAAGGAGGCGAGCGACGCTTCGCGACGGAGCGCTGATGGCCAGGCGCGCCGCAGTCCCGCGGAGCGACCCGCCGCCCGGCGACGCCGAGGAGTCGCTCAAGGATGCGCTGCAGCAGACGCTCGAGGAAGCACGCATGGTCCTGCCGGGCGTGCAGGCGCTGTTCGGCTTTCAGCTGATCGCAGTCTTCAGCGAACGCTTCGAGCGCGACCTCGCCGCGTTCGAGCGCGACCTGCATCTCGTCGCGATCGCGCTCGTCACGGTTGCAATCGCGCTGATGATGACCCCGGCGGCGTACCACCGCCAGGTCGACCGCCGCCGCGCCAGCGGCGACTTCCTCGCGCTGGCGTCGCGGCTGATCAGCGGCGCGATGCTTCCGCTCGCCGCCGGGCTCGCGCTCGACATCCAGATCGTCGCGCGCATCGTCACCGGCGACCTCCTGCTCGCGACGGCGCTCGGCGTCGTCGTCTTCGCGATGTTCGTGCTCCTCTGGTTCGTCTTTCCGCAGTGGCGCGCGGCGCGCCAGCACGACCCGAAACGCTAAGGCGACGCGATGCCCGTCAAGCCCGATCGCGCACCGCTCGCCGACCGCGTCGCCGCCGGCGGCATGGCGCTTCTCGTCATCGACATGGTGAGCAGCTGGGACTTTCCGGACGCCGACGTCCTCTCACGCGCCGCGCTCGCGATCGCGCCGCGGATCGGTGCGCTCAAGCGTCGCTGCATCGACGCCGGCGTTCCGGTCGTCTTCGTCAACGACAACCGCGGCCGCTGGCGGTCGGAATTCCGCGAGCTCGTCCGCGTCTCGATCGTCGAGAGCGAGATCGGCGCGGCGATCGCCGAGCACCTGCGGCCGGGCGACGGCGACTACTCCGTGCTGAAGCCGAAGCAATCGGCGTTCTATGCGACCCCGCTCGATCTCCTGCTGCGCCACCTGCGCGTGCAGCACGCGATCGTGACCGGCGTCGCCAGCGACCAGTGCATCGTCATGACCGCCGCCGAGGCGCACATGCGCGATTACGAAGTCAGCGTCCCGCGCGACTGCGTCGGCGCCCCGACCGCGTCGCGCAACGCCGCGGCGCTGCGCCAGCTCGCCGAGTCGCACCGCGTGGCGACGCCGCTCTCGACGCGCCTGCGCCTGCCGGCGCGCGCGCGCAGCAGGCGCGGGACGCCGCCCTGAGAACGAAAGGAAGAACGAGGGCCCCGATCGAGCGGGCGCTCAGCCGCCGAGCGAGCCGTACTCCGAGTTCGCGAATTGCCAGGCGTCCTCTTGCGACGCGAAGACGTGGTCGCCGAGGCTCTTCGCGGGGCGCTCGCCCCGCGCCTCGCCCGCGCTCAACAGCACGCCCGCCTTCCAACCGGCGTCGCCCCAGGGCTCGACGATCGGAATCGCCTGGTAGGCCTCGCCCCATGCCGACGTCGTGTGCTCAGACATGGGTCGATCCTTCTTCGGCGTTGCCTTGGAATTGGAAGGAAGCAAGCGCCAACTCGACGGGAATCATCTCGGCCGCGATGCGGTTGATCCGGTTGCTGTCCCAGACGGGTGCCGCGTACGCGGCGTCGAGCTCGTTGCGCAGGTGCTGGTACCTGCCGTTCAACTCCTCCAGTTGCATGGGTCGGGCTCCTTCGAGAGGGAGATGCTGCGATGCCGCAGCCACGGCAAACCCCGTGCCTCCGGGGGGTCGCGCCGCATGCACCAGCCCGGGGAAATGCGGACGTTGACGCGGCGTCGCGCTGCTACCGTCGAGCGCTTCCACCTAGGAGGAGCCCGACATATGCCGCCACCGATCCGCCGCCGCGACGCTCTCAAGCAAGGCGCCGCCCTCGGCGCTGCCGCAGCGCTCGGCGCCGTCGCCGGCAGCGTCTTCGCGCAGGGCGAGGACCTCGCGCCGTACCGCGCGGCCAAGATCAACTGGAAGCAGGCCGAAGGCGAGACGCTCACGATCGCCGTGATCCCGGCGAGCTACTTCGAGAACCTGATCTCGCTCCAGCCGCAGTTCGAGGCGCTGACCGGAGTGAAGCTGCGCTTCGAGAAGGTGCCGCCGGGGCAGATCCGGCAGAAGGCGCTGCTCGACCTGTCGTCGAAGACGGCGACCTACGCGACCCACGCCGCCGACCCGATGTACTACCCGCTCTACGTCTCGAACCACTGGGTCGAGCCGCTCGACAAGTACCTGAACGACGCGACGCTCACCGACAAGGCGTGGTTCAACTACGACGACATCCTGAAGGCGTGGCGCGACGCCGACTCCATCGACGGCAAGCCGTACGGCATCCCGTACGACGGCGAGGTGACCGTGCAGGTCTACCGCAAGGACCTCTACGACGCCAAGGGGCTGAAGCCCGCCGACACGCTCGACCAGCTCGTCGCCAACGCCAAGGCGCTGACCGACGCCAATGCCCGCACCTACGGCCTGGCGCTGCGCGGCTTCGCCGGCGCCGGCCAGAACATGTACATCTACCCGTCGCTCTTCCGGGAGTTCGGCGGCTCGTGGATGCAAGGCAATGCGGTCGTCGTCAACTCGCCGCAGGCGGTGCAGGCGCTGCAGTGGTATGTCGACACGCTGAGCGCGTACTCGCCGCCGGCCGTCCGCAACTGGAACTGGCCCGACATCGCCGACGCGTTCTCGCAAGGCACCGTCGCGTGCTACATCGACGCGCATTCGTCGGCGGCGGTGATCACGAACCCGGAGAAGTCGAAGGTCGTCGGCAAGGTCGCGTACGCGCGCTGGCCGAAAGGCCCGAGCGGCAAGCGAGTGACGTCGATCTGGAACTGGGGCTTCCCGATCAACGCGTCGCTTTCCGACAAGCAGAAGAAGGCGACCTGGCTCTTCATCGCGTGGGCTTCGTCGGCCGAGACGCAGGCGCGGACGTCGTGGAAGTTCGCCGGCCCGGCCAAGCGCTCCGGAGTCAACCGCGTCTCGGCATGGAAGTCGCCCGAGTTCGCGCAGGCGATGGCGGGCGCGGGCGACAACTTCATCCCGGCGGCGCTCGAATCGCTCGAGCACGACACCGACGTCGACTGGCGGCCGCGCGTGCCGCAGTGGCCTGCGATCGGCGACACGATGGCGACGGCGATCCAGGCGGCGCTGGTCGGCCAGAAGAAGCCGAAGGAGGCGCTCGACGAAGCCCAAGCCCGCATCACGCAGATCCTGAAGGGATAGCGGACCTGCCGGCATGCACGCCGGACGCACGTTCGAGCAGCAGGAGCGCAGCTTCGCGCTCGCGCTGCTCGTGCCTGCGCTCGCCGTGCTCGTCGTGACGACGACGGCGCCGCTCGTCTACCTCGGCTGGAGCAGCCTGCACCGGATCGACCTCGGCATGCCGTGGCTCTCGGGCTTTGCCGGCGCCGACAACTTCGCGAAGATGGGAAGCGATCCGCGCTTCTGGAATTCGCTCCTGCTCACCGCGATCTATACCGCGACCACGGTCGTCCTGCAGGTCGCCGTCGGACTCGCGCTCGCCCTGCTCGTGCTGCAGATTCCGAAAGGCCAGGGCCTCTTGCGCGTCGCCGCGATCCTGCCGATCGTGCTCGCTCCCGTCGTCGTCGGCCTCTTCTGGCGAACGCTCGTGCTCGCTCCCGACGTCGGGCTCGTCGACATGGTGACGCGCGCGCTCGGGCTCGGCAGCCACAACTGGCTCGGCGACCCGCAGCTAGCGCTGATCTCGGTGATCGCGATCCACACCTGGCAGTGGACGCCGTTCGCGTTCCTCGTCCTGCTCGCGACGCTGTCGACGCTGCCGCCCGACGTCTACGAAGCGGCGCGGCTCGACCGCGCCGACGCGTGGCAGCGGTTCCGGCACCTGACGCTGCCGCTGATCCGCCCCGCGGTCGTGATGGTCGTGATCCTCAGGACGATGACCGCGCTGTCGGCGTTCGCAGCGATCTTCGCCGCGACCGGCGGCGGCCCCGGGTCAGCGACCGAGATCCTCAACCTCTACGCGTATCGGACGTCGTTCTCCGAGCTCAACCTCGGCTACGGCGCGTCGCTCGCGGTCGTGCTGCTCGCGATCACGATGGCGATCTCGTACGCGATGTTTCGCCTGCGGAGGGCGCGGCGGTGACGACGATCGCAGCGCCGCCGCGCTCCGGCCGCACGGTCGCGCTCTACGCGCTCGCCGGCGCGGTGCTCGCGGTGTGGGCGTTCCCGGTCGTCTGGGGCCTGCTGACGTCGTTCAAGACCGAGCGCGACGTCCTTGCGTACCCGCCGGTCTGGATCTTCACGCCGACGCTCGTCAACTACCGCGACGTCCTCTTCGGCGCTTCGTCGATCGTGCCGAACCTCTTCTCGAGCCTCGTCGTCGCGTCGTTCGCGACCGCGCTGACGCTCGTCTTCGGAATCCCCGCCGCGTACGCGATGGCGCGGCTGCGCTTCCCGGCGAAAAGGACGGCCGGCTTCTACGTCCTCGCGACGCAGATGCTGCCGCCGGTCGGCCTCATCATCCCGTACTACCTCGCTCTGCAGAAGGTCGGCGGCCTCGACACCTACGCCGGCCTCGTCGTCATCGACCTCACGTTCTCGCTGCCGTTCGCGATCTGGCTGCTGGTCTCCTACTTCGAGGACGTCCCGGTCGAGATGGAGGAGGCGGCGCTGCTCGACCGCGCCGGCCGCCTGCGCGCGCTCTGGCACGTCATCCTGCCGCAGGTGCGCGGCGGCATCGCGGTGACGACGATCTTCGTCTTCCTGAACGCGTGGAACGAGTTCATGTTCGCCGTCGTGCTGGGCGGCAACCGGGTGCGGCCGGTGACGGTCGCGATGTTCAACTTCATCTCGGTCGAGCAGACGCAGTGGGCGCGACTCGCCGCGGGCGCGATGCTCGCGATGGCGCCGGTGATCCTGCTCGGCCTCTTCGCGCAGCGCCATATCGTCAAGGGCTTGACCGTCGGCGCGGTGAAAGGCGGGGGGCGCAGATGAACATCCCGATCTTCGGCGGCTACCAGGAAGACCTCTGGCCGCAGGCCTTCGCCGACACCGACGTCGAGCTCGCGCCGGCGAGCGCGACGCCGAATCCGGCGAAGGTCGGCAGCGCGAGCGTGCGCATCGAGGGCGTCGTCAAGCGGCACGGCACGACGACCGTGCTGCACGGCATCGATCTGCAGATCGCGCCGGGCGAGTTCTTCGTCCTCCTCGGCCCTTCGGGATCGGGCAAGACGACGACCTTGCGCATCCTCGCCGGGCTCGAATCGGTGAGCGCAGGCCACGTCTACATGGACGGCGGCGACGTCACGACCAAGGAGCCCGGCGTGCGCGACGTCGCGATGGTGTTCCAGAGCTACGCGCTCTATCCGCACATGACGGTCGAACAGAACATCGGCTTTCCGCTCAAGATGGTCGGCACGGCCAAGGAGGTGATCGGGCGCAGCGTCGACCGCGCCGCGGCGATGGTCGGGATCGCGCATCTGCTGCAGCGAACGCCCGGCCAGCTCTCGGGCGGGCAGCAGCAGCGCGTCGCGCTCGCGCGCGCGATCGTCCGCCAGCCGCGCTTGTTCCTGCTCGACGAGCCGCTCTCGAACCTCGACGCCAAGCTGCGTCTCGAGACGCGCGTCGAGCTGAAGCGCCTGCAGCGCTCGCTCGGCGTCACGACCGTCTACGTCACGCACGACCAGGAAGAGGCGATGACGCTCGCCGACCGCATCGCCGTGTTCATGGACGGCCGCATCGTCCAGGTCGGCTCGCCGCGCCAGATTTTCGCCAAGCCGCTCTCGATCGACGTCGCGTCGTTCATCGGCAGCCCGCCGATGAACCTGCTCGTCGGCGAGTGGGAGGGCCACGCCGTCACCGTCGGCGGCTCGACGGTCGCAGTCGCCGTCGAATCGGCGCAGTCGCGCGACGTCGTCGTCGGCGTGCGACCGAGCGACCTGCGGCTCGCCGACGGCGGCCTGCGCGCGCGCGTCGAGGGCGTCGAGCACCTCGGCGACAACGTCATCGTCGACCTCGTCGTCGACGAGCGACTCGTCAAGTTGAAGACCGACCGCGCACCGGTGCTGCGCGAAGGCGAGCCGGTGTTCGTCGCGTTCGCTCCCGAGGACGCGCATCTGTTCGACGCGGAAAGCGGCGCCCGCATTGCGTGAACCGAGCCCCGAGATCCATGGCCACCAAGAGCAAACCGAACGTCGTCCTCATCCTCAACGACGACATGGGCTACTCCGACCTCGGCTGCTACGGCGGCGAGATCGAGACGCCGAACCTCGACCGCCTCGCGGCGCAGGGGCTGCGCTTCAGCAGCTTCTACAACACTGCGCGCTGCAGCCCGAGCCGCGCGTCGCTCCTCACCGGCCTGCATCCGCACCAGACGGGCATCGGCATCCTCACGTACGACTCGGGCCCCGAGGGTTACGCGGGCAACCTCAATCACCGCTGCGTCACGATCCCCCAGGTGCTGCAGTTGAACGGCTACCGCACGTACATGAGCGGCAAGTGGCACGTCTCGTCGAACCTGAAGACGCCGACCGACTCGTGGCCGATGCAGCGCGGCTTCGACAAGTTCTTCGGAACCATCATCGGCGCCGGCAGCTTCTACGACCCGAACACGCTGACGCGCGGCAACGAGAACGTCGAGCACGAGGCGCGCCGGCCCGGCTGGTTCTACACCGACGCGATCAGCGACCAGGCAGTCGCCTACATCGACGAGCACTGCCGCGACCACAAGGGAACGCCGTTCTTCGCGTACGTCGCGTATACCGCGCCGCATTGGCCGCTGCACGCGCACGACGACGACATCGCACGCTACCGCGGCCGCTTCGATCTCGGCTGGGATGCGCTGCGCGAAGCGCGCCTCCAAAGGCTCGTCGCCTCCGGAATCCTGAAGGCGCACTGGAAGCTCACCGAGCGCGACCCGACGCAGCCGCCGTGGAGCGACGCCGAGCAGGACGAGCAGTTCCGCGCCTGGACGCTGCGCTGCATGGAGGTCTACGCGGCGCAGGTCGACCGCATGGACCAGGGCATCGGCCGCGTCGTCAAAGCGCTCGAGCGAAACGGCGAGCTCGCGAACACGCTCGTCATCTTCCTCGCCGACAACGGCGCGTGCGCCGAGGACATCCCCGAGGACGTCACCGTCGACGAGCTCGTCGACAAGCTGATGATCGCGCGCAAGACGACGCGCAGCGGCGAGCCGGTCCACTTCGGCAACGACCCGACGCGGATGCCCGGGCCCGAGAACACGTACCAGAGCTACGGCGTCGCGTGGGCGAACCTCTCGAACGCTCCGTTCCGCCTCTACAAGCACTGGATCCACGAAGGCGGCATCTCGACGCCGTTGATCGCGCATTGGCCGCAAGGGATCGACGCGAAGGAGAGCGGAACGATCCGGCACGCGCCCGGCTACCTGCCCGACATCATGGCGACGATCGTCGACGCGACCGGTGCCACGTATCCGTCGACGTTCGACGGCCACGCCGTCGATGCGCTCGAAGGGCAGTCGCTCGTGCCCGTCTTCGCCAGGGATGCGACCGGCGAAGACCGCCGTCCGATGTTCTGGGAGCACGAAGGCAACGCGGCGGTGCGCGTCGGCAAGTGGAAGCTCGTCAGGCGCTACCCGCGCGACTGGGAGCTCTACGACATGGACGCCGACCGCACCGAGCTGCACGACCTCGCCGGTCGCGAGCCCGAGCGCGTGAACGCGATGGCGGCGCAGTACGTCGCCTGGGCGAAACGCTGCGGCGTCCTCGACCGCGAGAAGGT
>DATJIM010000380.1:0-3520 GCA_035493195.1 Caldimonas sp. | reverse complement strand
TGGACATGCGCTTCTCGGTCCTGTACTGGTACGACATGATCCTCTCGACCGGATTCGCGGCCGGCTACAAGGGCTCGCGACACAACAGCAACGAGTGGATGATTTCGCTGAAGATCCTGTGAGGGCGCCGAGATGCTGATCCAGCAGCTGCCCGCGGCGTTGGTGGCTCTGCTGCCGGTGATCGTCTTCCTGGCGGCGTTGCTCTGGCTCGACAGCTACAAGCTGCTCGCGCCGTCTTCCGTCGTCGCGGTGATCGGCGTCGGCGCCGGGATGGCAGCGCTGAGCTATCCGCTGAACGCCTTGCTGCTCGGCCACCTCGACGTCGGCCTGCTCGCGTTCTCGCGCTACGTCTCTCCGCTGACCGAAGAGGTGCTCAAGGGGCTGATCGTGCTGGCGTTGGTGCGCATGCACCGGATCGGCTTTCTCGTCGACGCGGCGATCTACGGCTTCGCCGTCGGCGCAGGCTTCGCGTTGGCCGAAAACCTCTACTACCTGCATCTCGCTGCCGAGGCGGGCATGGGCACCTGGATCGTGCGCGGCTTCGGCACCGCGCTCATGCACGGCGGAACGACCGCGCTGTTCGCGGTGATGGGCCTGGCGCGAATCGAGCGCGCGGCGCACCCAAGGGCGGCGCACTTCGTGCCGGGATTCGTCGTCGCGGCGCTCCTCCATTCCGGGTTCAACCACTTGAGCCACCTGCCGCTGCTCGCGACGCTCGCGACCATGCTCACCCTGCCACCCGCGCTATGGCTGGTGTTCGAACGCAGCGAGCGGAACCTGCGTGCCTGGCTCGGCCAAGGGTTCGATGCCGACGCCCAACTCCTCGAGCTGATCGGCGGCGGCAGCTTCGCAGCGTCTCCCCCCGGCCGCTATCTGGCATCGCTGCAGCGGAGCCTGCCCGGGTCGCTGCTCGCCGATGCGCTGTGCTACCTGCGGCTCTACACCGAGCTATCGCTGCGTGCGAAGGGAATCCTCATGCTGCGCGAGAACGGCTTCGAGTCCCCGCCTGCCGACGAAGAGACGCGAGCGAAGTTCACCGAGTTGCGCTATCTCGAGGAGAACATCGGCGCCACCGGGCTGCGCGCGCTGCGGCCGGTGCTCAAGTTGCGGCAGCGCGAGCTCTGGCAGCTCTACATGCTCGAGGGCGACCTGGGCTGAGGTCGGTGTGGTGGGCGTTGCCATGCACCGGCGCAGTTCGCGTCACTGGCAAGTGAAGCTGCCCGCCAGCTCGACGCTGCCGCTGCCGTTGTAGCGCGCGACCTTCGGGTACGCGCACAGCGGGCGCGTCCGCGTCGGCGACCAGCTTGCGGGGATGTCGGCGCTGGCGCCGCCCGGATTGCTCGCGCCGCGCGCGCTCGCGACGATCGCGTCGGGCGCCTGGCCCTTCTCGACCCAGTTGACGATCGGCGTCAGCATGTCGAACTGGTCGGTCGCCGGGCCGCCCGAGCAGTGCGTCATCCCGGGCACGAGGAAGAGACGTGCGAACGTGCCGACATCGACGTTGGCGGCGGCGACCGAGTTGTACCAGGCGGTGGTGTCGTCGCTCGAGAAGATCGGGTCGCTCGTGCCGTGGTAGACGATGATCTTGGCGCCGCGATTGCGCAGCACCGAGAGGTCGCTCGCGTTCGGCGGCGTCATGAACTGCAGCGAATTCTCGGCGTACGTTGCGTTCGTCGCCTGGATCTTGGCGAGCATCGTGTCGACCGGCGTCGTCAGCGCGAAGGTGGTGCCGTTGAAGGTCGCCGGATCTTCCGGCGGCACCTGCCAGATGAAGCCGACCGCGCCCGAGTCGAGCAGCCCGGGAACGGTGAAGTTCCAGAACCGGGTGTTGCCGCTGCCGATGCCGGCGTCCCACGGCCAGCTCGAATAGAACTTGGTTCCGGTGCTGTTGGTGACGCCGGCGAAGCGTTGCCCGATCACGGTCTTCTGCGCCGCGCTCAGGCAAGTGCCGTCGCGTGCGCCGGTGCAGGTCGGCACGTCGCGGTTGAGATCGAACGCGGCCTGGCACGCCTTCGTGTCCTGGACGAGGCCGTCGGTGGCGCCGTCGAGGGCGTCGCACTTGGCGAGCACTGCGGCGGCGACGGTCGCCTGCTCGGCGGCGGTGTAGCCGGTCGACGGATCGTTCGGCGCCGTCGCGACCGTGTTGTACGCCTGGAACGCGGTGATGTTCGCGACTGCGGCGAGCGGCAGGCGAAAGCCCGGATCGCCGGCGACGAAGCCGTCGTACTGGTCGGAATAGCGCGCCGCTGCGACCATCGTGTGGCGGCCGCCGTTCGAGCAGCCGCCGAAGTACGAGCGGTCGGCGGGCTTGCCGTACGCCGTCTGGATCACCGACTTGGCCATCGGCGTGAGCTTGCCGACCGCCTGGTAGCCGTAGTCGAGCCGCGCTTGCGGGTCGATGCCGAAGGTCGGGTTCTGCGCCGCGTTGTGGCCGGCGTCCGAGCTGAGGACGGCGAAGCCCTGCGCGAGCGCGCTCGTCACCGGGCCGCCGCCGAAGGTGCCGTTCGCGGTCGCGACGCTGCCGTCGGTGCCGCCGTTGGCCTGGTAGAAAAAGCGGCCGTTCCACATCTCAGGCAGCCGCATCTCGAAGCCGATCGCGTAGCTCTTGCCGTCGACCGCGCTGACGCGGTCGAACATCCTGCCGGTGAGGACGCAATGCGCCGGGATCGCGTTGCCGCCGACCTTGAGGCCGCCGGCGGCGACCGCGCTCGCAGCGGTGAAGGTCGTGTTGGCGAACGTCAGCTTCGTCGTCAGGTCGCTGCAGGATGCGAGGCTCGCGCCGGTCGCGCCGCCGAGCTGCGGGATCGTGCCCGGGGCAGCGTCGCCGCCGCACGCGGCGAGCCCCGCTGCGGCTGCGACGGCCAACGCGATCGGACGCTGAGAGCAGGAATGGAACATGGGGGTCGCTCCGAAAAGTGGCGGTGCCGGCGAAGCTTTGGTTGGCAACCGCGGCTCCCGAGCTTTCGCCGGTTGACTTCATTTTTGGTTATGTTCAATAATCAATCAACCGAAACGCGATACAGGTTTTCCCTAGATACGCTTTCCAACCTCGCTCACCGGGCTCACACTTCCCTTGTTTACTATCCTTAACCAATGAGCAAGTCCGACGCTGCCTCCGTGGCGGGCGCTCAGCTGCCCGTGACGCTCGCTGCGCTCGACCTGCTGAAGATCGAGCTGCGCGGCGCCGTCGTGCACGTGCGCCTCGATCGCCCGGCCAAGCGCAACGCCGTCAGCGACGCGCTCGTCGCGCAGCTGCACACCTGTTTCGTCAACCTGCCCGACGCGGCCCGCGCCGTCGTCCTGAGCGGCGAGGGTGACCACTTCTGCGCCGGCCTCGACCTCGCCGAGGTGAGCGAGCGCAGCGTCGCCGAGGGCATCCTCCACTCGCGCTCGTGGCACGCCGCGTTCGAGCGCGTGCAGTTCGGCAAGGTGCCGGTCGTGGTGGTGCTGCACGGCGCCGTCGTCGGCGGCGGCCTCGAGCTCGCGGCGTCGTGCCACGTCCGCGTCGCCGAGTCGAGCG
>DATJIM010000379.1:0-19322 GCA_035493195.1 Caldimonas sp. | reverse complement strand
AAGAGCGAGTCGCGAGGATATCGGCGCGGCGCGTGCGGCGCCACCGCCTAGCGCTTCGCGGTGTGCTTGGTCGCCTCGAGCCGGCCGAGATCGACGCTCTCGACCATGCGCTTCAGCGTCGCGATGTCGACGTTGCCGTCGCCCGCGACGACCATGCCGTTGGCGAGGATCACCGACATCTCGGACCGGCTGCCGTCCTTGCGGTACTTCTCCTGGACCGTCCGCGCGCCCTGCTTGTACATCTTCTCGACGTTGCCGTCGCTCTCCTTGTCCATCGTCATGTCGGCGCCGGTCACCAGGTTCGCGATTCCGGCGAGGCCCGCGGTGTCGACGATCGCGAGGTCGACGTGACGGTCGCCGGCGGCGTAGCTCGCCTGCGCGCCCGAGCCGGAAAAGCCCATCGCCTTTCCAGCGTTCGCCGACAGCGCGGTGCGCTTCAGATCGCCGATCGTTTCCGGCAGCATCGCCTTCAGCTCGTCGGGCGCGACCGGCTCGACGTTGCGGCTGCCGGCGACGGCACCGAGGACAGCGCCGAGGCCCGCCGACGCGCCGTCGCCCGACTTCTGCGCCTGTTCGACCTGCTTGGTCGCTTCCTCCATCCGCTTGGCCATGTCGGCCATCGCCTGCGGATTGATCGTCACCGTCGCGCCGTCGGGCGTCTTGATCTGGACCGAGCCTGCGCCGCCGACGGTGCGCGTCGCGCCGCCCAGAGGATGCTCGACGAAGAGGGCCGAAACGGCACCGAGCACGATCATCGCGACGAACGAGCAGACGACCACGACGGCGGTGTACGCGCCGGACTTCGCTGCAGGGTTGTGCATCAGGACCGGCAAGCCGGTGTAGATCAGGTAGATCGAGTAGATCGCGGCGAGCAGCCCGAGCCAGCCGAGCGCGGGCAGCAGGCTGAAGACGCCGCCGACGAAGCCGGCGGTGCTGCCGTACGCGACCACCTTGAGCGCCGCGACGAAGTCCTTGCTGCCTCCGAACGTCGGCGCGAGCGCGTTGACGATCAGCGCGAGCACCCAGACCAGGCCGAGCGACAGCAGATAGCCGACGACGAGCTGCACGAGCCCGGCGCCGAGCGACATCCGGTAGCTGATGCCCATCATGCCGCCGCCGACGAGCGTCCAGCCGATGAAGCCGCAGATCGCCGGGATCGCGGCGAGAAAGACGAGATAGCCGCCGTAGATGCTCGCCGGAGTGGCGGGCTCGGCCGCGATGCGCGGCCACGTCTCCTTCGGTCGCAGCAGGATCGCCGGCACGCGTTCGACGATGTTCATCGGCTCCTCCTTCGTCGTTGTCTAGGCGTTCAGGTAGTCGGCGCGGCCGCCGAGCCAGCGCTCGATGTGGCGCTCCGCCGCTTGCGGATCCTGGTCCAGCAGCCGCAGCGCGGCTTCGCGCGCGGCGGCGACGAGCACTTCGTCCTGGGCCGGATCGGCGAAGCGGAGCAGCGCCGCGCCGGATTGTCGCGCGCCGAGGAACTCCCCCGGGCCGCGGATCGCGAGGTCGCGGCGCGCGATCTCGAAGCCGTCGTCGGTTTCGAGCATCGCCTTCAGGCGCGCCTTCGCGGTGTCGGAAAGCGGCGCGCTGTAAAGCAGCACGCAGACGCTCGCGGCGCTGCCGCGGCCGACGCGGCCGCGCAGCTGGTGCAGCTGCGACAGGCCGAAGCGCTCGGCGTGCTCGACGACCATCAGCGACGCGTTGGCGACGTCGACGCCGACCTCGATCACCGTCGTCGCGACGAGCACGGCGATCTGGCCGCCGGCGAAGAGCGACATGACTGCGGTCTTCTCTGCGGCGGGCATGCGGCCGTGCAGCAGGCCGATCATCTTCCCCGGCAGCGCTGCCGACAGCTCGGCGTGCGTCGCGGTCGCATTCTTGAGGTCGAGCGCCGCCGACTCGTCGACGAGCGGGCAGACCCAGTAGGTCTGCCGGCCCTGCGCCGCCTCGTCGCGGATGCGCGCGATCACCTCGTCGCGCCTGCTGTCCGCGAAGAGCCGCGTCACGACCGGCGTCCTTCCGGGCGGCAGCTCGTCGATCGTGCTGACGTCGAGGTCGGCGAACAGCGTCATCGCCAACGTGCGTGGAATCGGCGTCGCACTCATCATCAGCAGATGCGGCTCGAGCGAGCCGTCGCCGTGCAGCTTGGCACGCAGCGCCAGCCGCTGCGCCACGCCGAAGCGGTGCTGTTCGTCGATGACTGCGAGACCGAGGCGCGCGAAGCGCACCTGCTCCTCGATCACCGCGTGCGTGCCGACGACGAGGCCGGCCTCGCCCGACGCGACCTGCGCGAGCATCGCGTCGCGCGCCTTGCCCTTGCGGCTGCCGGTCAGCCAGGCGACGCCGACGCCGAGCGGGGCGAGCCAGCCGACGAGCTTTTTCAGATGCTGCTCGGCGAGGATCTCGGTCGGCGCCATCAGCGCGCACTGCCAGCCGGCGTCGATCGCGCGCGCCGCCGCGAGCGCAGCGACGACCGTCTTGCCCGAGCCGACGTCGCCCTGCAGCAATCGATGCATCGGCACGGCGTGGCCGAGGTCGGCGTCGATCTCGGCGCCGACGCGGCGCTGCGCGCGCGTCAGCGCGAATGGCAGCGCAGCGACGAGCGCGTCGTGCAGCTCGCCGTGCGCAGCCGCCATCGCCGGCGCACGCTGGCGCTGCCGCTCGCGCTGCGCGAGCAGCTGCGAGAGCTGCTGCGCGAGCAGCTCGTCGAACTTGAGGCGCTGCCACGCCGGGTGCGATCGGTCCTCGAGCGCAGCCGCGGCAAGGCCGGGCGGCGGCTCGTGCAGGAACGCGAGCGCGTCGCGCAGCGTCGGCAGGTCGCGCGGCACGGTCCCGGCGGGCAGCTGCTCGTCGAGGTCGGCGCGCGCGCGGCCGGTGGCGACCGCCTTGCGCAAGGTCGCCTGCGAGAGCTGCGCTGCGCTCGGATAGACGGGCGTCAGCGACGTCGGCAGCGGCGCACCCGAAGCGACGACCTTGAACGTCGGATGGACCATCTCGACGCCGAAGAAGCCGCCGCGCGCCTCGCCGCGCGCGCGCACGCGCTTGCCGGCCGCGAGCGTCTTCTGCGTCGACGGATAGAAATGGAGGAAGCGCAGGACGAGGTCGCCGCTGTCGTCGGCGATCTTGACGACGAGCTGGCGGCGCGGCCGGAACTGGATCTTCGAGTCGGTGACGACGCCTTCGACCTGGCCGGTGACACCGTCGGCGAGCGAGCCGATCGGAACGATCCGCGTCTCGTCCTCGTAGCGCAGCGGCAGGTGCAGCGCGAGGTCGATGTCGCGCACGAGCCCGAGCTTGGCGAGCGCCTGCTCGGCCGCAGCTGCCGGCGCGGCGGCGGGCTTCGGTGCGCGCCGCGCAGTGGGGGCCATGGGAGAATTTTGCCCTGCATGGCGGCGCCGTTGACCTTGAGCGACTTCGACTTCGCGCTGCCGCGCGAGCTCATCGCGCAGCGCCCTGCCGAGGAGCGCAGCGCGTCGCGCCTGCTCGACGGCACCGTCGAGCCGCCGCGCGACCGCCACGTGCGCGAGCTGCCCGGGCTGCTGCGCGCCGGCGACCTGCTCGTCGTCAACGACACCGCCGTCATCAAGGCGCGCCTGTTCGGCGCGAAGCCGAGCGGCGGCGCGGTCGAAGCGCTCGTCGAGCGCATCGAGGACGGCGACGTCGTCGTCGCGCAGCTGCGTGCGAGCAAGACGCCGCAGCCGGGATCGACGATCCGCTTCGCCGATGCCTTCGACGCCGAAGTGCTCGGTCGCGCCGGCAGCGACGGGTCGCTCTTTCGCCTGCGCTTTCCGGCGTCGCCGCTCGAATTGCTCGATCGCCACGGCCACGTGCCGCTGCCGCCGTACATCGATCGCGCCGACGATGCGAGCGACACGAGCCGCTACCAGACCGTCTTCGCGGAGCGGCCGGGGGCGGTCGCGGCGCCGACGGCGGCGCTGCACTTCGACGCCGAGCTGCTCGCCGCGCTCGCCGCGCGCGGCGTCGAGCGCGCGGCGGTGACGCTGCACGTCGGCGCGGGCACGTTCCAGCCGGTGCGAAGCGAGCGCGTCGCCGAGCACGTCATGCACAGCGAGCGCTACGAGGTGAGCGCGGCGACGGCGGCGACGATCGCGCGCACGCGCGCAGCAGGCGGCCGCATCGTCGCGGTCGGCACGACGAGCCTGCGCGCGCTCGAGTCGGCTGCCTTGCGCGCACATGGGGGGTCGATCGCCGCCGCGAGCGGAGAGACCGATCTTTTCGTGACGCCGGGGTTCTCGTTTCGCGTCGTCGACCTCTTGCTGACCAACTTCCACCTGCCGAAGAGCACGCTCCTGATGCTCGTCTCGGCGTTCGCGGGAGTGGAACGCATCCGCGCGCTCTACGCGCACGCGATCGCCGAGCGCTACCGCTTCTTCAGCTATGGCGATGCGATGCTGCTCGCGCGCGACGCGGATCCGACAGCGTCGTGACCGTTCGCAGCGCTCGCTCGCTCGTCGTCGCCCTGCTGGCAGCGCTCGCCGCGCCATCGACGCTCGCCGCGACGTCGTACAAGACGGCAGGAACGTGCGCCGGATTTCCGCGCGTCGCGCTCGAGGTGCCGCGCGGCTGGTGCGTCGCGGTCGTCGCCGACCAGGCGAGCGGGCTCGTCTTTCCGCGCCGCATCGCCGAGGTCGCGCCGGGTCGCTTCTGGATCGTCGACATGGGCGGCTGGCAGCCGAACCGCGGCCGCGTCCTGGAGTTCGAGCTGCCGGCGCGCGGCGCCGCCCCGCCGATCGCGCTTCGCGTCGTCGCCGACAAGCTCGACCGCCCGCACGGCATCGCGGTCGGCAGCGAAGGCCGTGTCTATGTCGGCGAAGCGGCGCGCATCTGGCGGACGCGAACGACGCTGCCGGTCGTTGCCGAGACCGTGATCGACGGCCTGCCTGCCGACGGCGCGCATCCGCTCAAGGAGCTCGTCTTCGGCGCGCCGGGCGATCTCTTCGTCAACGTCGGCTCGTCGAGCGACGCGTGCCGCGACGACTCGGGAGCGCTGCCACTGCCTTGCCCCGACACGCAAGGCGCGAAGCCGCGCGCCGCGGTGTACCAGGCGACGCTCGGCGGTTCCGACGGCACGCTGCAGTCGTTCAAGCCGTACGCGACGGGCCTGCGCAACTCGCTCGCGCTCGCCTGGGTCGCGCCGGGGGTGCTGCTGCAGGGCGAGAACTCGATCGACTACCCGGACGAGAACGCGCCGCCAGAGGAGCTCAACGCGCTCGTCGCCGGCGCCGACTACGGCTGGCCGACCTGCATCGGCGCTCGCCAGCCGGCGCGCGGCTACGAGGGACGTGTCGACTGCACGAAGACCGCGGCGCCGGCGCTGCTCTGGCCGGCGCACGTCGCGCCGCTGCAGATGCTCGCCGTGCCGGCGTCGGCAAGGAACGCGTTCGCGGGGCAGCTCGTCGTCGCCTGGCACGGCTACCGTTCCGCCGGCCATCGCGTCGTCTCGTATGCGCTCGACGCGCGGGGCCGGCCGAGCGGTCCGCCGCGCGTCTGGATCGGCGGCTGGAACGCGCTCAAGGGCGAACGACCGCTCGGCGCGCCGACCGGAATCTCGGTCGACTCGGCCGGACGGCTCTTCGTCGTCGAGGACCGCAACCGCACGCTGCTCATGCTGACGCGCGACGCCGCCGCCGCGCCGGCGGCGAGCGCGCCGGCAACGACAATCCGCTGATGCTCGCATTCGAGGTCCTCGCCCGCGAAGGGCTGGCGCGCCGCGGCCGCACGACGCTGCGCCACGGCACCGTGGAGACGCCGGTTTTCATGCCGGTCGGCACGTACGGCAGCGTCAAGGGCGTCTGGCCGCAGGCGCTCGAGGCGATGGGAGTCGAGATCATCCTCGGCAACACGTTCCATCTGTGGCTGAGGCCCCGGCTCGACGTCGTCGCGCGCTTCGGAGGGCTGCACCGCTTCGAAGGCTGGACGCGCTCGATCCTGACCGACAGCGGCGGCTTCCAGGTCTGGTCGCTCGGCGCCAACGCCAAGGTGACCGAGGAAGGCGTCGCGTTCCGCTCGCCGGTCAACGGCGACCGCATGCTGCTCACCCCCGAGGTCAGCATGCAGATCCAGCGCACGCTCGACAGCGACATCGTCATGCAGTTCGACGAGTGCACCGCGTACGAGGTCGACGGCCGCATCACGACCGAAGCCGATGCGCGTCGCTCGATGGAGATGAGCGTGCGCTGGGCCGAGCGGTCGCGCGCTGAATTCGCGCGGCTCGAGAATCCGAATGCGCTGTTCGGCATCGTCCAGGGCGGCATGTTCGAGACGCTCCGCGAGGAATCGATCGCAGCGCTCGCCGCGCTCGACCTGCCCGGCTACGCGATCGGTGGCGTCAGCGTCGGCGAGCCGAAGGAAGCGATGCAGGGCATCGTCGCGCATACGCCGCACCGGCTGCCGGCCGACAAGCCGCGCTACCTGATGGGCGTCGGCACGCCCGAGGACCTGCTCGACGGCGTCGCCGCCGGCGTCGACATGTTCGACTGCGTGATGCCGACGCGCAACGCGCGCAACGGCCATCTCTTCACGCGCTTCGGCGACCTGCGCATCCGCAACGCCCGCTACAAGACCGACGAGGCGCCGCTCGATCCGACGTGTGCGTGCGCGACGTGCGCGCGCTTCTCGCGCGCCTACCTGCACCACCTCGACCGCTGCGGCGAGATGCTCGCGCCGATGCTCGCGAGCGTGCACAACCTGCACTTCTATGCGACGCTGATGCGCGGGGTGCGCGAAGCGCTCGAGGCGGGACGCTTCGCCGAGTTCGCCGCCGCGTTTCGCGCCGACCGCGACCGCGGCGTCTGACGCGAGCGCGTCGGACGGCGCCGACTCCGCACGCCGCGTCGCGCCGACAACGCCGCGGGCCGTCGCCTCCTGCCCGCCGCGCGCCGCCCTGCCTAGCCTTGGCGACGAACTGCCAGGGGAGTTGCCATGACCACGATCGCCGACATCATGACCCGAAGCGTCGCCACGGTGCAGCGCGACGAGACGCTGCAGGCCGCGGCCAGGCGGATGCGCGACATGGACGTCGGCTCGCTTCCGGTGCTCGACGGGCAGGCGATCGTCGGCATGGTCACCGACCGCGACATCGCCGTGCGCGGCGTCGCCGACGGCATGGTCGCGCAGGAGTCGCTCGTCTCCGACGTCATGACCGAGGAGGTGCGCTGCTGCCGCGCCGACGACTCGGTCGAGGCGGTGATGGCCGAGATGGGCGACGCCCAGGTGCGGCGGCTGCCGGTCCTCGACGCCGACAATGCGATCGTCGGGGTGGTGGCGCTCGGCGACCTCGCGACGCGACAATCGGCGCACACCGACGAAACACTGCGCGAGATCTCGACGCCCGATCGTTGACCGACCGCCTCCACAACACCGTCCAACGTTACCTGGGCGAGCGACTGATCGGCCCAGCGGCGCAGCACGTGCTGCGCCACCCCGGCGCGTTCCTGCTGCAGACGCTGAAGGGCTTCAAGGCCAACCAGGGGCTGCTGCTCGCCGGCGCGGTTGCGTACTACGCGCTGCTGTCGATCGTCCCGCTCCTGATCCTGACGGTGATGGTGCTCTCGGAGCTGATCGACCAGAAGGAGCTGCTGGCGACGATCGGGCGCTACCTCGAGTGGCTGGTGCCGAGCCAGTCGCGCGCCATCGTGGGCGAGCTGGCGAACTTCCTCGCCCAGCGCGGGCAGGGCATCGGCCTCTTGCTGCTCGCGACGATGATCTTCTTCAGCTCGCTCGCATTCACGGTGCTCGAGAACGCGATGTCGGTCATCTTCCTGCATCGCGTCGTCGCGCGGAAGCGCCGCTTCATCTTCTCGGTGCTGATCCCCTACGCCTACATCCTGTCGCTCGGCATCGGGCTTCTCCTCGTCACGCTCGTCGCCGGCAGCCTGCAGGCGGTCGGCAAGGAAAGCGTCGAGCTGTTCGGCCACGACTGGTCGCTGAACGGAGTCTCCGGTGCGCTGCTCTACCTGCTCGGTTTCGTCGGCGAGGTCTTCGTGCTGACGTCGGTCTACCTCGTCATGCCGGCCGGCCGGCTGGCGTGGCGGCACGCGCTGATCGGCGGCATCACAGCGGCGGTGCTGTGGGAGATCACGCGCCACATCCTCGTTTGGTACTTCGCGACGCTCTCGCAGGTGACGGTCGTCTACGGATCGCTGACGACGGCGATCGTCGTCCTGCTGAGTCTCGAGCTCGCGGCGACGCTGCTGCTGTTCGGCGCGCAGGTGATCTCCGAGTACGAGCGGATCGGACGCAGCAGCGCGGTCGAGGCCGAGCCCGGGTTCACGACCCAGGCCGTCTAGCGCCTCCGCCGCGCCGGCGGCCATGCGACGGCGGCCGCCGACGATGACAGCCGCCGCGCTGCGGTGCTCCAATCCAGCCACGGCAAAGGAGGTTCCGCATGGAGCGCCGAAAGGTCCTCAGCGCCGCCGCCACCGTCGCCGCGACTTGGCCGGTCGGCGTGCGTCCGCAGACGCGGGTGCGCCGCATCGGCGTGCTCGCGTTGTCGCCCGACTACCCGCAGTTCGACGAGTGGCGTGCGTTCGCGGACGAGATGGCGCGCCGCGGCTACCGCGAAGGTCGCGAGGTGGAGTACGTCCATCGCGCCTCGGGTGTGCTGACGGAGCCGGAGATGTCACGGCGCCTTCGTCAGTCGGTGGACGAGCTGTTGCGCATGAAGATCGACGTGCTCTATGTCGTGGAGGGCGACGCGGCGGTGCGCGGCCTGCGCGCGGCGACGGTGCCCGTCCCGGTGGTGGTCGACCGCTTCTACTTCGACCCCGTCGAACGCGGCCATGTCGCGAGCCTGGCCGGCCCGGGCGGCAATATCACCGGCAACGCCGTCCTGAACGAGCAGATGGAAGCCAAGATGGTCGAGTTCCTGCTGCAGGCCACCGGAACACAGGCGGTCGTGGGCTACCTGGACATCGCGCACCTCGTGACCTGGCCGATGTATCCGCGCGTGCTCCAGCAGCGCCGCGACCTCGGTCGCGCGCTCGCCTTCACCCCGGTCGTCGAGACGCTCGAGCAGTTCGATCATCTCGGCGCCAAGCTCGACCGCATGCGTCGCGAGGGAGTTCGCGCGGTGAAATTCGACGACCCCGAGTTCTTCAGCGACCGCCGCCGCGAGGTGGCTTCGGCGTTCGCCGCGCGGCGTCTGGCGGCGATTTCCAACGAGCCCGCCTATACCAAGGCCGGGCTGCTGCTGACGTTCGGCTGGGACGCCGAAGACATCGCGAATCGCTCGGCGGCCTATGTCGACCGCATCCTGCGCGGGGCGCGCCCGCACGACCTTCCGGTCGAGCAGGCGGCGCGCTTCAAGCTCGGCGTCAACCGGGCCACTGCGCGCGCCATCGGCATTCAGCTGCCGAGCGCCGTGCTCGCGCGTGCCGACGAGCTGGTCGGCTGAGGCGAAGAACGGCACACGTCGCGGCCCTCGGGCCGCGACACGAATCTCGCCCGCGTTACTGACAGTTGACCCGCTGTGGAGTCGAGAGCGCAGTGAGCGTGCTGGTGTTCGGATAGCTGTAGGCGCCGCCGATCGCGCTCGACGGCGATTCGAACGCGAACCACTGCAGCAGCGCTTCGTTCTGGGGGTGGTAAGTGAAGCCGTTGGGCATGGTGATCGGGTAGACGCCGTTCGACAGACCTTCGATGACGTCGCCCGTCTCGAGGTTGTCTTGGCAGAGGCCGTTCGGAGCCAGCCACCACGGCGTGATGTTGTGGACGCCGTCGAACGAGACGAGCGGATCGTTGAACGTCTCCGCGATCTCATGGCTCAACGCCGTGATGTCCTGGAATCCACCGCCGAACAGACCGGGGCTGATCCAGCTCGAATAGTCCATCACGAACGCTTGACCGATGCCCACCGGCTCGAAATCGAACGAATGAAAACCCAGGACGCAGCAGTTGCTGGGCGTGCCGTCGTACAGGAACGTGTTCGGGAAGAGGAATGTGGAGAGATCCTGCGTCGTCATCTCGCCGGCAGCCTGGGATTGGCCGATCACCGTCGAGACGTCGCCCGGAAACGACGGGAAGAGTGCGTTGGCGAACGCGTTGCCGTCCACGAGGATGAAGCGGCAGCAGGTGCCGTCGGCGTTCAGGCTGAACTGGTACGTTCCCTTGAGCAGCACCATCGTCCGGCCGGTCTTCACGGAGGGCTGCAGCAGCGTGTGCCAGTCTTTCTTCGCCGAATGATCGAATTCAGCGCGCATGACGGCGTCGGTGATCTGCGTCGGTACCGGGCTGCTGCTGTACGTCGCGTTCGTGAACACCGGTGAGTCGAGCACAGGCTGTACGTACTGTGCCGGACTCGAGATCAACGGGTGACCATTGACAAATCGCGGCGTGCCATCGGCGTTGCGCAGGTCCACCGTCACCGGGACGATCGGCGCGTTGACCCAGGTCGTCCCGCCCAGCTCGGGACGGTTGCCGATCATGTTGTAGTACCAGATCACTTGCGACGCGCCGTTCTGATCGACGCCGTCCGCGCGAAAGTGTCCGTTCCAGTTGAGTAGCGTGTCGAGGAACGGCGTACCGGAGTTGGTATGCCCCTGGCCGATGCGGCTGCGGAAACCTCGCGAGCGCAGCGATGCGTCGCTCTTCACGCTCATGCCTTTCAAGCCATCCGCTGGCATCTCGTCGGACTCGAGCGCCAGCGCGATGGCCGATGTCGAGAGAAGCGCAGCGCCCAGCAGGCAGGCGCGCAGCGTATGGAACACCTTCATGCCTCGTCTCCTCTTTGTGCACCGCATGGTGCGGGACTCAAGCCGCAGGAATGCGCTCTTGATGCGATGAGAATTGCATCCCCGCTCGCGACTCGTCAATTGCTGTTTTGCTCGATCGTCGTCGTCAGCCTGACGTCAGGAATCTCGCGGCGAGTGCTTGACGCGCGCAAGCACGGACACCAAGATGTGTGCGCCACTGTTTGTCGCGCGGCACTCACATCGCCCGTCGCCTGCGCATGGAATCGGCGCCCTCAGAAGAGGAGCAGCGACTGCAAGCTGCGCTCGCGCTCCTGGAGACGCAGCGCTTCCTGCTGGGCGAATCGGTCTTCGAATCGGTTGTCGGTCCGATCCGCGCTCGACTCAGCGCCCTGCAGCGCGTCGCGACGACGGACCAGCAGGTCGTCAAGCAGGTCAGCGTCCTCTTCGTGGATCTCGTCGGGTCCACCGAGCTCGGCCGCCAGCTGGATCCGGAGGAGCTGAGCACGCTGGTCGACGGAGCTCTTCTTCGCTTCACCGCAGTCGTCGATGCGCACTTCGGAAAAGTCCTGCAATACGCCGGAGACAGCGTGCTCGCCGCGTTCGGCGTCGAGGCGGTGCAGGAGGACGACGCAGAGCGCGCGGTCCGATGCGGGCTCGCAATTCTCGACGAAGCCCGCGCCATGGCACGCGAAGTCCAGGCGCGGCATCGGCTGCCTGGCCTCGACGTTCGAATCGGCGTGCACACCGGCACCGTCCTTCTCGGCGGCGGCGTCGACGCCGAGGCGACGATTCGTGGACACGCCGTCAACGTTGCCGCCCGGATGGAGCAGACCGCGCCGGCGGGAACGTTGAGGATCAGCGACAGCACGTACCTCCACGTCCGCGGCGTCTTCGACGTGGACGCGCAACCGCCTTTGCACGTCAAGGGCCTGCAGGAGCCCGTCATCACGTACCTGGTGCGCAGCGTGAAGGCGCGATCGTTCCGCGTCGCCGCCCGCGGCGTCGAAGACATCGAGACGCGGATGATCGGCCGCGAGGCCGAGCTCGCGATGCTGCGAGACGGCTTCGAGCGGCTCTTTCGTCCTGGCGCCGAACTCGCTTGCATCTGCATCGTCGCCGACGCCGGTCTCGGCAAGAGTCGCCTGCTCCATGAATTCCAGAAATGGACCGACACGCGCCGCGACTCCTATCAGCTGCTCCAGGGGCGTGCGACGCCGCAAATGCAGCGCCAGCCCTATGGCCTGCTGCGGGACATCCTCGCGTGGAGGTTGCAGATCCAGGACGCGGACTCGATGGACGTCGCCAAGAGCAAGCTCGAGAGATTCATCGTCCCGCTGTTCATCGCCGACGAAGGAGCCGAAGGGGCCGCGGCACACGCGCATCTGCTGGGCCAGATGATCGGGCTCGATTTCTCGGCGAGCCGGCACGTCGCGGGGATCGCGGAAGATGCCCGCCAAATTCGTGCGCGCGGTTTTCGGACAGCCGCCCTCGCGTTCGACCGCATCAGCGCGCTCGCCGCGGCACCGGTCCTGCTCATGCTCGAGGACCTGCACTGGGCCGACGACGCCTCGTTGGACTTCGTCGAGTACCTGGTCCGAACGTCCTCGAACGTTCCCATGCTGATCCTGAGCTCCACCCGGCCCACGTTGTTCGAGCGCCGAGAGTCGATCCCTGCAGCTGCCGCAACCCGCATCCAGCTCGCGCCCCTGGACGCAGCGATGAGCGACGAGCTGGCGAGCGAGCTGCTGCAGAGAGTCCCGCGCGTTCCTCCCGCGCTGCGCACGCTGCTGACGAAGGGCGCCGAGGGCAATCCCTTCTACATGGAGGAGTCGGTCAAGATGCTGATCGACTCGCGCGCGCTTGTGACAGCCCCGGAGGGCTGGCGTGTCGACGCCGAGAAGGTCATGGCGACGCAGATTCCGGGCACCCTCACCGGTGTGCTGCAAGCGCGGCTCGACCTTCTGCCTGGCGACGAACGTCAGGCGTCCCAGGTCTGCGCCGTCGTGGGATTCACCTTCTGGGACAAGGCGGTCGCCTTCGTCGAACCGGGTGCCGAGCGGAAGTTGCCTCCGCTCGCGAAACGCCAGCTCATCAGCCCGAAGGAGCGGGTCGATGGCGGCCTCATCGAGGACGATGCGCTGGAATACGTCTTCGGCCACCATTTGCTGCATCAGGTCACGTACGAAACCGTGATCAAGAGCCGGCGCCAGAAGGCTCACGCACGCGCGGCGGAGTGGTTCGCGAGGATGACCGGTGCTCGCGCCAACGATTTCATCGCGATCGCCGCGGAACACTTCGAGAAGGCCGGCGAGCTGCACCGGGCTTGCGAGTACTTCGCACTCGCGGCAGAGCACGCCGCCCGCACCTTCGCCAACGAGATGTCGCTCGAGTTCATCGAGCGCGGCCTCAAGCTCGCCACCGCCGGGGACGACAAGGTGCGCTGGCGCCTGCTGGCGTCCAGGGAGCGCACCCTCGACCTGCAGGGCCGCCGCGTCGAGCAACGCGCCGACGTCGATGCATTGACCGAGCTTGCCGAGATCCTCGGCGACGACGAGTTGCGGGGTGAAGCCGCTTACCGACGTGCCGACATCGCGATGCGAACGGGTGACTACGCGATGTCGGAGGCCGAGGCGCGCAAGGCGGTGTCGATCGCCATGCGAACGGGCGCCGACGTGCTTCTGTTGCTTGCGCAGACACGGCTCGCCACGGCATTGGCCAACCAGGGCAGGCCCCTCGAAGGCGAGCAGATCGCGCAGCTGGGTCGTCGCCGGGCCCGCGAGCTCGGCCTCAAGCGTCTCGAGGTGTTCCTGCTCAATGCTCTGGGCATCTGCAGCGAGTTGAGCGGGGATACGGGAAGTCAGCTCGACTATCTCCTGCAAGGACTGGCGCTCGGTCGAGAGATCGACGACCGCCGGATCGAGGCCGTTCTCTACGCCAACGCCGGCCTCATCTTCCTGCGTCTTGGTGGCGATGCTCAGGCCAAGCAGCACCTGGAGGACGCCCTCAGGCGCAACCGGGAGCTCGGTATCCGGGAGATGGAGGGGCACGTCCTGTGCAGCATGGCGGAACTGTTGCTGCGCCAAGGCGAGGGAGCCCGCGCGCGCGCCGCCGCCGAGGCTGCGCTCGCGATCGCGATCGAAGTGGGATCGCGGCAGTACCAATCGTCGGCACTGGCAGCTCTGGGCAATTCAGACCTGATGCTCGGTCGATGGGACGAGGCAGCGGAGGACTTTCGACGGATGGAGATCCTGGCCCGTGAGATCGCGTACCCGGCGGCGGTCCTCGACGCGCTCGAAGGCCAGACGCGTCTCGCGCTGATGCATGGCAGCAGTGAAGAAGCCGTGCAGGCGCTGGAGCGCCTGCTGGCGTACGCGCACGCGCGCGACGAGGGGGCCGGCGGCCGAGGCGGTCGACTCGCGGGATCCATGGAGCACTGGATTCGGCTGACGACGCACAAGGTGTGGGCGCGGTGCGGCGACAAACGGGCACGAGCAGCGCTCGAGGACGCACATGGCGCGCTGATGTCCGAAGCTCAACGAATCGTCGATGAAGGTTGGCGCAGGAGCTTCCTCGAAAACATCCCCGAGCACCGCGAGATCGTCTCGCTCTGGCAGCACGGACACGGAGTGATCAAGGACGATTGATCGTCCAACCTGCCCCCGGGTGGGGTCGAAAGCGGTCGTTGGTGCTGACGCGCGATCACGACGCGAGCAGCCTGCCGACGCGTTCGTGCAGCGCTGCGGGGGTGACCGCTGCCGCCGGCATCGGCTCGCCTGCGACGAGGCCGACTCGGCTGAAGACGCCGCGCCTGAACGGCTTGGACATCGCGCGGCCCTCGACGCGCGAAAAGAACGATCCCCACATGTTCCGCAGCGCGACCGGAACGACCGGCACCGGGTTCGCCGCGAGCAGCCGCATCACGCCGCCCTTGAACTCGCCGAGCTCGCCGTCGCGGGAGATCGCGCCTTCGGGGAAGATGCACAGGAGGTCGCCTTCGTCGAGGACCTGCCTCGCCCGTGCGAACGCCTGCTCGTAGGTTTGCGGGTCGACCTTCTGCGGCGCGATCGGGATCGCCTTGGCGAGCCGGAAGAACCAGCCGAGCAGCGGAATGCGGAAGATCTCGTGGTCCATGATGAATCGGATCGGCCTCGGGCTCGCCGCCATCAGCAGCACCGGGTCGATGAAGCTGACGTGGTTGCAGACCAGGATCGCCGCCCCACTGGTCGGGATGTGCTCGTCGCCGCGCACCTTGAAGCGGTAGACGATGCGCGCGACGACGAACGCGAAGAAGCGGATCAGGTACTCCGGAACGAGCAGGAAGATGTAGCCGGCGACGATCGCGTTGAGGACGCCGACCGTGAGAAACACCTGCGGGATCGTGAGCCCGAGCTTCAGCAGGACGCCGACGATGAGCGCGCTGGCGATCATGAAGAGCGCGTTCAAGATGTTGTTGGCGGCGATGATCCGCGCCCGATGGCTCGGCGCCGAGCGCATCTGGATCAGCGCGTACATCGGCACGCTGTACAAGCCGGCGAACAGCGACAGCAGCGCGAGGTCGGCCATGACGCGCCAGTGGTGAGGCTCGGCGACGAACGTCGCGACGGAGTAGCCCGTCGACGGCGGCAGTCCGCGCGCCGCGAAGTAGAGGTCGATCGAGAAAACGCTCATCCCGATCGCGCCGAACGGCACCAGACCGATCTCGACATGGCGGCGCGACAACACCTCGCAGAGCAGCGAGCCGACGCCGATGCCGACCGAGAAGACGACGAGGAGCAGCGAGGCGACCTGCTCGTCGCCGTGCAGCACCTCCTTCGCGAACGCCGGGAACTCGGCGAGGAACGCGGCGCCGAAGAACCACATCCACGAGATGCCGAGCAGCGAGCGGAAGACGACGAGATTGCCGTGCGCGAGCTTGAGGTTCCTTAGCGTCTCGGTGACCGGGTTCCAGTTGATGACGAGGCCGGGGTCGGTCGACGGCGATGTCGGCACCGCCTGCGCCGTCAGCCGTCCGAGCACGGCGACGGCGACGCACCCCGCGGCGACGTAGTGCACGCCGCCCGGCACGGCGACGAGCAGGCCGCCGGCGACGTTGCCGAGCAGGATCGCGACGAAGGTGCCCATCTCGACCATGCCGTTGCCGCCCGTGAGCTCGCGCTCATCGAGGTGCTGCGGCAGATAGGCGAACTTCACCGGGCCGAACAGCGTCGAGTGCAGCCCCATCAGGAAAACGCAGGCGAGAAGGACGATCGGATCGCTGCGCATGAAGCCCCACGCGGCGAGCGCCATGATCGCGATCTCGAGCGTCTTGACGAAGCGGATCAGGCGCGCCTTGTCGTACTTGTCGGCGAGCTGCCCGCTCGTCGCCGAGAAGAGCAGGAACGGCAGGATGAAGAGCGCACCGATCACCAGGCCGGCAAGCGTTGGCGGGAGCCAGCTCACCTGCAGCTGATAGGTGATGAGGACGGTGAACGCGAACTTGAACAGGTTGTCGTTGCCGGCGCCGAGGAACTGCGTCCAGAAGAACGGTGCGAAGCGCCGCTGCCCGAGCAGCGCGAACTGGTTCGGGTGCGCGTGCGGCGCCGCCTGCGGCAGCGGCTCGGCGAGGTCGGCGTTCGTGGTCAAGGCGTAACTCCCTTCGACGCTCGGTCGGCGCTGCCGCCAATCTAACGGATCACCGTCGCGGGACCGGCGAGGCCGTCGCGCTCGAGCCAGCGAAAGACCGAGTCGACCGTGACGGTTTCGATGCGATCGCTGAACCGCTTCTCGTTCGGGTGGTCGTCGAAGGCGACGTTGGCGCGCGTCAGGCGCGCGCCGAGTCGCGTGAACGCCGAAAGGTGCAGCGTCGTCGGCTCGTAGCCGTGCAGCCGAAGCCACGCTTGCGCGCGCTCGCGCGTCGCCGCGGCCGGGTCCTCGGCGAGCGCGATCGTCTCGATCGCCCACTGGTTTGACTGCTGGTAGCGCGACGACCACGGATAGGCGACGACGCTGTACGCCGGCGTGTCGAGCCGCGCGACGGCGACGTTGTCGGCGAGCAGCATGCGCAGGTGTGCCTGCATGTGCGGCGTGGGAACGACGACGGCGGCCTCGTACTGCCAGAGGTCGTCGAGGAAGAACTCGCCGAGGCCCTGGCGATAGAGCGACGCGTGCGCGGTGCCGCATTCGTTGAGCTTGTGGACGACGCGCCAGACGGCGGTCTTGCCTTCGCCTTCGCGGTAGGCGAAGCCGAGGTGCGAGTAGCGGAGGCCGTATTCGCTCAGGTTCTGGCCGGCACGGGCGATGACGACGACGTCGGCGCCGCTCTGCGTCAGCCGTATCGCGGTGCGCTCGGCGAGGTCCATCGCGCGCGTCACCGCCAGCGCGGTCGGCGGCCGCTGCTCGCACGATCGACCGGCGGTCGCCGCGCTCGCGAACGCGCACGCCACCGCGGCCACGGCGACCGCACGCAGCGCGCGGCTCATCGCGTGATCCTCTCGTTGTAGAGCAGCGCGCGGCCGAGCTCGTTGGGGATGAACGCGATCGCCTGGCCGGCCGCCGCGAGCACCCAGCCGGTGCTGACCGCGGTCGCGACCACGACCGTGCCGACCGCGATCGATGCATCGGCAACGCCGCGGCCGACGATGCGGACGCTGGCGCGCACGCCGTCGGCGCTCCGTTCGAGCACCCAGACGACGCCGGTGCTCGTCGCTTCGACGGCGACGACGGTGAGCGCTGCGCCGGTCGAGAGGATCGCGACCGGCGCGGCGACCGAGACCGCGATCGGCAGCGTCGACAGCGCACTCGCCGCAGCGGAGGCGTCCGACTGCGCGCGAACGCCGGTGCTTGCGAGCGCCAGCGATGCGGCGAGCGCGACGGCGGCACGGCGGCAGCGCCCGACGCGGGAAGGGAAACGTCGAAGATGAGGGCTCATGGCAACTCCTGGCGCGGACGACGGTGCGTGCGCGATCAGCCGCGCTCGCAGGCGGCGCATTGCGAGCGGTTCGCGTCGGCGACGATCGCGATCGCGTGGTCGTGGGCGTCGCGCAGCGTCTTGGCGAGCGTGAAGCAGCCCGAGATCAGGAACAGCCAGCTGACGCCGAGGAACGCGCGGTACGTCGGGTTGATCTCCATCTGCACGAGGCCCCAGCCGGTGAGCGCCATCGCGACGCAGAAGCCGCCCCAGACGACGACGCGCCAGAGCGGCGTGTCGACCGCGCGCCGCTCGTTGTCGCGGACGAACTTGGCGAGCGCGAACGCCGCGGTCATGCAGAACACGTAGCCCATGACCATGAAGGCGCGGTCGATCTCGCGCCCGGGCAGCCACGCGAGTCCGATCGCGCACAGCAGCGCGGCGAGCAGGAACGAGATCCAGACCTGCGCCTTCCACGCTTTCGTGTCCTGACGCATCGACATCGCTTGCATGAAATCCTCCCGGTCCTTGAGTGACGAACGGGGCGCATCTTGCGAAGGCGAACGTCGCTGCGCCATCGCCCCCAGGGGCGTGGCAAGCGTCGAGACCATCGGGGGCGTCGGACGCTACCGTTGTGGCAGCATCGCCGCGCCGGCCACTCGCAGCGCACGCCATGAACATCCCGACCAGCACGACTTCGTTCCGAATCCAGCGCCGAGTCTTGGTCGCAACGATGGTCGTCAGCGTCGCGCTCGCGAGCTGCGGCGGCGGCGGCGGCGGTTCGGGAGGCTCGGGCGTCGCGCCGGCACCCGGAGTCGACGGCCCGGCGTGGTTCGGCTACGGCCACGACGCGCAGCACAGCGCTCAGGGCGCGATCGCGACGCAGGACCTCAACCGCATCGCCTGGATGACTCCGGTCGACCTCGCGCCGCCGCGGCAAGCCGACGGCTCGCTCCTCATCCACTACGGCTCGCCGGTCGTGACGTCGCACAACACCGTCGTCGTTCCGGTGAAGACGACCGCGGCGGGAGGCTTTCGCGTCGAGGCGCGCTCGGGAGTCAACGGCGGCCAGATCTGGTCGGCGCTGTCGGACTACGTGCTGCCGCCGCACAACTGGGTGCCGAGCTACGGCCCGGCGCTGACGTCGACGAACCGGCTCTTCTTCCCCGGCTCCGGCGGCCGGCTCTGGGTCAAGGACAACGCAGATTCGGGCACGGGGACTCCGTACACCGTCGCCTTCTACGGCCTGGCCGCGTACCAGGCGTCACCGGCGGCGTTCGACGCCGGCGTCTTCGTCAACACGCCGATCACCGTCGATGCGCAGGGCAACGCCTATTTCGGCTTCTTCGTCACCGCAGCGAATCCGGCCGGGCTCGTCAGCGGCATCGCGCGCGTCGACGCGAACGGGAACGGCACCTGGGCGTCGGCGAGCGCGATCGCGGGCGACCCGGCGGTCCAGAAGGTCGCGATGAACAGCGCGCCCGCGCTGTCGCCCGACGGCAAGACCGTCTACGTCGCCGTCAACGCCGCCGCGGTCGCCGGCGCGGTCCAAGGCGGCTACCTCGTCGCCCTCGACAGCACGACGTTCGCCGTCAAGGCGAGCACGCTGCTGCTCGATCCCTCGACCGGAACGTTCGCGCGCGTCAGCGACGACTCGAGCGCATCGCCGACGGTCGGCCCCGACGGCGACGTCTACTACGGCGTTCTCGAGCGCACGTTCGGCA
>DATJIM010000378.1:0-2329 GCA_035493195.1 Caldimonas sp. | reverse complement strand
CCGGCGTGCTGCACGACCGCCTCGCGCGTCCGCTGCGCGACCTGCGCATCTCGGTCACCGACCGCTGCAACTTCCGCTGCGGGTACTGCATGCCGCGCGAGGTCTTCGACAAGCACTACGCGTTCCTGCCGCACTCGTCGTTGCTGACGTTCGAGGAGATCGTCCGCGTCGCCCGCCTCTTCGTCGCCCACGGCGTGCGCAAGATCCGCCTGACCGGCGGCGAGCCGCTGCTGCGACGCGACGTCGAGCGCCTCGTCGCGATGCTCGCCGAGCTGACCTGCGCCGACGGCTCGTCGCTCGAGCTGACGGTGACGACGAACGGCTCGCTCCTCGAGCGCAAGGCGGCGGCGCTGAAGTCGGCGGGGCTCAAGCGCGTCACGGTGAGCCTCGACGCGATCGACGACGCAATCTTCAAGCGCATGAACGACGCCGACTTCCCGGTCGCCGAAGTGCTGCGCGGGATCGACGCCGCCGAGCGCGCCGGTCTCGGCCCGATCAAGGTCAACATGGTCGTCAAGCGCGGCACCAACGACGACCAGATCGTGCCGATGGCGCGCCACTTCCGCGGCCGCGACCTGGCGCTTCGCTTCATAGAGTACATGGACGTCGGCGCGACCAACGGCTGGAAGATGGACGAGGTGCTGCCGTCGAGCGAGGTCATCCGGCGAATCGGCGAGGTGTTCGCGCTCGAAGCGCTGCCGCCGTCGGCGCCGGGTGAGACCGCCGAGCGCTGGCGCTACGTGGAGCGCGGCGTCGCCGGCGAGATCGGCACGATTTCGAGCGTCACGCACGCGTTCTGCAGCGAGTGCAACCGCGCGCGCCTGTCGACCGAAGGGAAGCTCTTCCTCTGCCTGTTCGCGAGCCGCGGCCACGACTTGCGCGCGCTCGTCCGCGGCGGCGCGAGCGACGCCGAGCTCGCGGCGGCGATCGGGCTGGTCTGGGAGCAGCGCAGCGACCGCTACTCGGAGCTCCGTGGACGCGCAGAAGCCGACGACGGCAGCGGCGGGCGCCGCGTCGAGATGCACTACATCGGCGGGTGAACGCCGCGCCGCAGATCCGTCCGCTCGGCGCCGCCGATCTCGCCGACTACAAGCGGCTGCGCGACGACATGCTCGCGCTGCACCCCGAGGCGTTCACGTCCGACGCCGAGAGTGAAGCCGCCAAGGACGCCGCCGACTACCTGCCGCGGCTCGGCCTCGATCGCGTCGACGGCGGCCAGTTCGTCCTCGGCGCGTGGCGCGGCAGGCGGCTCGTCGGCGCGATCGGCTGCGAACGCGAGGCGCGCGTCAAGGTCCGCCACATCGGCCACGTCATCGGCATGATGGTCCGCCCCGAGTCGCGCGGGCGCGGGATCGGCGCGATGCTGCTCGAGGCGTGCATCGCCGAAGCGCGCCACGCCGGCCTCGAGATGCTGACGCTCACCGTCACCGCCGAGAACGAATCGGCCGTCCGCCTCTACGAGCGGCACCGCTTCGTCGCCTACGGGACTCTGCAGCGCGCGCTCAAGATCGGCAGCCGCTACCACGACAAGCTGCACATGGCGCTGACGCTGTGACGTCGCGCCGCAGCGCAGCGACGATCAGATCACCGCGCGCCGCTGCGCGAGCCGCTTCCACGACTCGACGACGCTGTCCGGGTTGAGCGAGATCGAGACGATCCCCTCGTCGGCGAGCCAGTCGGCGAAGTCGGGATGGTCACTCGGCCCCTGGCCGCAAATGCCAATGTACTTGCCGGTCGCGCGGCATGCCGCGATCGCGCGCGAGATCAGCGCCTTGACGGCGGGATCGCGCTCGTCGAAGTCGCGCGCGAGCAGCTCGAGGCCGGAGTCGCGGTCGAGGCCGAGCGTCAGCTGCGTCAGGTCGTTCGAGCCGATCGACATGCCGTCGAAGTGCTCGAGGAACGCCTCGGCGAGGACGGCGTTGCTCGGCACCTCGCACATCATGATGACGCGCAGGCCGTCGCTGCCGCCGGCGGAGGCGCGCTTCAGGCCGTGCTCGGCGAGCATCGCGACGACGCGCTCGGCCTGGCCGAGCGTGCGAACGAACGGCACCATGACCTCGACGTTGGACAGGCCCATGTCGCGCCGCACGCGCACCAGCGCCTCGCACTCCATCGCGAACGCCTCGCCGAACGACTCGCTGACGTAGCGCGACGCGCCGCGAAAGCCGAGCATCGGGTTCTCTTCCTCGGGCTCGTAGCGCGAGCCGCCGATCAGCTTCTTGTACTCGTTGCTCTTGAAGTCGGAGAGCCGGACGATCACCGGCTTCGGCCAGAACGCCGCCGCGATCGTCGCGATGCCCTCGGCGAGCTTGTCGACGTAGAAGGCGCG
>DATJIM010000377.1:0-10430 GCA_035493195.1 Caldimonas sp. | reverse complement strand
GGCGTCATCGGTCACGTCCAGGTCAACGACCCGAACCGGCGCGCGCCCGGCCAGGGCGCGATGCGCTTCGCGCCCATCTTCGCTGCGCTGCAGCGCAACGGATACGACCGCACCGTGGCGGTCGAGCCGTTCGACTACGTTCCCGACGGCGCCGGCGCCGCGGCGTTCGCCGCCGGCTACCTGCGCGGCATCCGCGAATCGCTCGTCTGAGCGACGACCCACGACCAGCACACGAAGGACGCTCATGGCGACGCGACGACTCGGAATCATCATGCACGGCGTCACCGGCCGAATGGGGATGAACCAGCACCTCATCCGCTCGATCTGCGCGATCCGCGCCGAAGGCGGCGTCGCGCTCGCGAACGGCGACCGCGTGATGCCGGACCCGATCCTCATCGGCCGCAACGCCGAGAAGATCGAGGCGCTCGCGCGTGCCCACGGCATCGAGCGCTTCGGAACCAACCTCGACGCGGCGCTCGCGGGCCGCGACGACACCGTCTTCTTCGACGCAGGAACGACGCAGATGCGGCCCCGACTGCTCGCCGACGCATTGCGCGCCGGCAAGCACGTCTACTGCGAGAAGCCGATCGCGACCAACCTCGGCGAGGCGATCGAGATCGCGCGCATGGCGCAGGCGTCGGGCCTGAAGCATGGCGCGGTGCAGGACAAGCTCTTCCTGCCGGGGCTGCGCAAGCTCGACATGCTGCGGCGCGCGGGCTTCTTCGGGCGCATGCTCTCGCTGCGCCTCGAGTTCGGCTACTGGGTCTTCCCGGGCGACCTGCAGCCGATCCAGCGGCCGTCGTGGAACTACCGCCTCGAAGACGGCGGCGGCATGATCCTCGACATGATGTGCCACTGGCGCTACGTCCTCGACAACCTGTTCGGCGAGGTGCAGTCGATCTCGTGCGTCGGCGCGACGCACATCCCGCAGCGCTGGGACGAAGACGGCAAGCCCTACAAGGCGACTGCCGACGACGCCGCGTACGCGACGGTGCAATTGAAAGGCTTCTCGGGTGAGCCGATCGTCGCGCAGCTCAACATGTCGTGGGTGACGCGCGTGCGCCGCGACGACCTCGTCACGTTCCACGTCGACGGCACCGAGGGATCCGCCGTCGCCGGCCTGCACGACTGCCGCATCCAACCCAAGGTCGCGACGCCGCGGCCGGTGTGGAACCCCGACGTCAGGCAGCCGACGAACTTCTTCTCGCAGTGGCAGGACGTCCCCGAGTCGATCAGCTACGACAACGGCTTCAAGATCCAGTGGGAGCACTTCATTCGTCACGTCGTCGAGAACGCACCGTACAAGTGGACGCTCGTCGAAGGCGCCAAGGGCGTGCAGCTCGTGGAGGCGGCGCTCGCGAGCTGGAAGGAGCGGCGCTGGATCGACGTCCAGCCGCTCGCGGTCTAGGAGCGTCGCGATGGCCTTCCCGCTCACGCTCAAGCTTCCGGTCTCGGGCGGCACGCTCGATGCGTACGCGCTGCGCGGCGGTGCGCCGTTCGCCGCGACCGCAGCGACGAGGCCTTTCACACGCATCGCGTATTCGGCGGCGCACGTCGTCTCCGATCCGCTCGCGAGCGTCGATCCATGGCTCACGGCGGCGATCGACTGGGACGCGACGATCGCCTATCGCCAGCGCCTGTGGTCGCTCGGCCTCGGCGTCGCCGAGGCGATGGACACCGCGCAGCGCGGCATGGGCCTCGACTGGCCGACGTCGCTCGAGCTGATCCGTCGCTCGCTCGACGCCGCGCGCGACGTCCCCGGCGCGCTCGTCGCGTCGGGCTGCGGCACCGACCACCTCGATCCGGCCGACGCGAACAGCGTCGACGACGTCATCCGCGCCTACGAGGAGCAGATGGCGGCGATCGAGCGCCACGGCGGCAAGCTCATCGTCATGGCGAGCCGCGCGCTCGCGCGCGTCGCCAAAAGCCCGGCCGACTACGAGCGCGTCTACGACCGTGTCCTGATGCAGTCGAAGCAGCCGGTGATCCTGCACTGGCTCGGCGAGATGTTCGACCCCGCGCTCGCCGGCTACTGGCTCGGCGCCGACGCCAACCACGGCGACGCGGTCGATCGCGCGATGAACGTCGCGCTCGGCATCATCGCCGCCAACCCCGGCAAGGTCGACGGCATCAAGATCTCGCTCCTCGACAAGGACAAGGAGATCGCGATGCGGCGCCGCCTGCCCGAGGGCGTTCGCATGTACACCGGCGACGACTTCAACTACGCCGAGCTGATCGCCGGCGACGGCGTCGGTGGCGCGAGCAACCAGCAGCACAGCGACGCGCTGCTCGGCATCTTCGACGCGATCGCGCCGGCCGCGAGCGCTGCGCTCGGCGCCCTCGCCGCCGGCGACGTCGACCGCTTCCACGCGATCCTGGCGCCGACGGTGCCGCTCTCGCGCCACGTCTTCCAGGCGCCGACGCGCTTCTACAAGACGGGCATCGTCTTTCTCGCCTGGCTGAACGGCCACCAGCGTCACTTCACGATGGTCGGCGGCCAGCAGAGCGCGCGCTCGATCGTCCACTTCGCCGAGGCGTTCCGGCTCGCCGACGGCGCAGGCCTCCTCGAGCAGCCCGAGCTCGCGGTCGGCCGGATGCGCGAGCTGCTGGCGTTGCACGGCGTCGACGGCTGACGACCGCGATGCGCGGCATGCGCGACTTCTCGACCGACCATCGCTGGCTCTCGATCAATACGGCGACGCTGCGCGGCGCCGGCACCCTCGACCGCATCGTCGACGCGTGCGCACGCCACGGCATCCGCGCCATCTCGCCGTGGCGCGACCAGGTGCACGCGATCGGCCTCGACCGCACGGTCGCGCTCGTCCGCGCGCACGCGCTCGAGCTCTCCGGCTATTGCCGCGGCGGCATGTTCCCCGCGCTCGACGCCGCCGGCCGCCGGCGCGCGCTCGACGACAACCTGCGCGCGATCGACGAGGCGCGCGCGCTCGACGCGGCGTGCCTCGTCCTCGTCGTCGGCAGCCTGCCGGGAGCGCTCGAAGGAAACCCTCTGTCGAAGGACCTCGTCGCCGCGCGCAACGACGTCCGCGACGGCATCGCAGCGACGCTCGAACACGCGCGCGCGGCCAAGATGCCGCTCGCGATCGAGCCGCTCCATCCGATGTACGCCGCGGACCGCGCCTGCGTCAACACGCTCGAGCAGGCGCTCGACCTCTGCGATGCGCTCGATCCTTCACGCGGCAACGCGAACGGCGTCGACGGTGCGGGCCATGCCGCGCTCGGCGTCGCGGTCGACGTCTACCACGTCTGGTGGGACCCGAAGCTCGAGGCGCAGATCGCGCGCGCCGGCCGCGATCGCCTGCTCGCATTCCACGTCTGCGACTGGCTCGTGCCGACGACGGACCTCCTCAACGACCGCGGCATGATGGGCGACGGCGTCATCGACATTCCGCAGATCCGCGGCTGGGTCGAGGCGGCGGGCTTCGCGGGCTACAGCGAGGTCGAGATCTTCTCGGCCGAGAACTGGTGGAAGCGTGCCGACGACGAGGTGCTCGCGACGTGCATCGCGCGCCACCGATCGTGCGTCTGAGCTAGGCGGCGGCGGGAGCGAGCGCGGTCCGCCGCGCGCGGCGGACGTTGACCGCGGTCGTGATCATCAGCGCCTGCACGATCGCGATGCCCAGCCAGACGTCTGCCGGCCGGTGCAGGTCGAGCAGCGGCGCGAACACGAGCGGCGCGAACGCCTGGCCGATGTCGAGCCCCGAATAGACGACGCCGTAGACGCGGCCGGTCGCGTTCTCGGGCGACGCGCGCTTGACGATGAGGTCGCGCGACGGCCCCGCGATCCCCGCGGCGAGCCCCATCGCCGCGAACAGCACCGGGACTGCGTACGGCGCGATCGCCGCGTAGGCGATCGTGAGCGCGATCGCCGCCGCGACCGTGAAGCCGATCGCGACGATCCGCTCGCAGCGCGACGGGTCGGCGGCGATGAAGCCGCCGACGACCATCCCGCACGCGCTCGCGACCATGTAGAAGGTCAGGCACATCGCCGCCCAGCGCGCCGGCACCGCGTGCAGCTGGCGCGCGGCTTCGGGGGCAAACGCCTGGATGCCGCCGAGCACGACGGCGTAGAGGAAGAAGAAGCCGAAGCACATCCAGACCGCGGGAATCGCGAGGAAGCCGAAGCTCGCCGCTGCCTTGCCTTCGCTCGCCTTCGGCGTCGCCGGGGTCGCGAGCGCGATCGTCAGCCGGGATCGGTTGGCGATCAGGACGACGAGGACGACGACGATGAGCACGCCCGCCGACGCGAGCGCGACGCGCCACGACGATGCCAGGGCGATCGGAACGAGCATCGCCGGCGCGAGCGCCCAGCCGAGGCTGCCGGTGATGCCGTGGACGCTGAACGCGTGGCCGAGTCGCGACGGGTGGATCTTGCGGTTCAGCAGCGTGTAGTCGACCGGATGGAAGACGCCGTTGCCGACGCCGGCGACGACGACCGACGCGAGCATCGCCGCATAGCTGCTGCTCGCCGCGAAGCCGAACGCGGCGGCGGCGAGCAGCGCGATGCCGCCGAACAGGATCGGGCGCGGCCCGAAGCGGTCGACGACGAAGCCGGACAGCGCCTGCACCGAGCACGAGACGACGAAGAAGACCGTCAGCAGGAGGCCGAGCTCGGCGTAGCTGGCGTGGAACGCGTCCTTCAGCCACGGAAAGAGCGGCGGCAGGAGCAGCTGGCTGAAGTGGCTGACGCAGTGCGCGAGGCCGACGAGGCCCATGACGGTGGCGTCGTCGCGGCGGCTGGAGGCCGCGGAGATCGGGGGTGCGGAGGTGCTCATGGAGTCGGCGTTCGGCGGCTCGACGCGCCCTCGGGCGGCGGCAAGACGCTATCGTAGTCGGCACGCGCCGCGCCGTCGCGCGTGAGGGCTTCGCTGCCGCCCGTCGCGGCGCCATGCAATGCAGACACGCGGCGACGCATTCCGTCGCACCGCGCTGGCGCCCGCACCGCGCTCAGCGCGAGCATCGCGGATCGCCTTCGAGGAGACACGACCATGCCGACCCGCCGCCCCTTGCTCGCGTTCGCCGCCCTCGCCGCCCTCGCGGCGCCGCTTTTGGCCACGGCCGCCGACCTGGTGCGCGGCTCCGGTGTCGCGGCCACCCAGCGCCGCGACGTCGGTGCCTTCACCGGGGTCGAGGTCGGCGGACCGTTCGCCGTCGTGCTGCGGCCCGCGTCGCGCGAAGCGATCGAGATCGTCGCCGACGACAACGTGCTGCCGCTGATCGAGACGTCGGTGCGCGGCAGCAGCCTGCGGATCGACCTCGCGAAAAACGTCCGGATCGAGCCGCGGACGAAGATCGTCGTCACGGTCGACGTCGTTCGCCTCGAGAGCGTCGCCGTCGGCGGATCGGGAACGATCGACGGCAAGGCGTTCAAGACCGCGAAGCTCGACGCCGCGATCGGCGGCTCGGGCTCGATCGGCTTCGACGACCTCGACGTCGGCGAGCTCGCGGTCGCGATCGGCGGCAGCGGAAGCTTTCGCGCGAGCGGTCGGGCGAAGAAGCTCGGCGTCAACATCGGCGGCAGCGGACGGTCCGACACCGAACACCTCGCGGCTGCGGACGTCACGGTGGCGGTGTCTGGGAGCGGCGACGTGCGAGTGCGCGCCGACAACGCGCTCAGTGCTTCGATCGCCGGCAGCGGCGATGTGCATTACACGGGCGCGGCGACGCCGCAGGTCGCGATCGCCGGCAGCGGTCGCGTCAAGAAGATCTGAACCGCGTTGTCAAGAGGCGGCCACCCGTCCGCTGGCTGCTGCCGTGTGTCGGCTGTAACAGAACGTAGTTGTTCGACCCGCCTAGACTGCGAGCTGCGTATGAGGCCTCGAACAGCCTCGTTCGCCACAGGAGCAGTCATGCTGACATCCCTCTTCGGAGACTTGCGAGCCGCGCGCGACGCGAAGGCGAAGTCGGGCGACTTCGAAGAGACGCAGGTCGTCAACACGAGCCCCGACTTCGCGGCGACCGCGATCATGGAGAGCATCGCGACCGAGGTGAACGAGCGCGGTCAGATGATCGACCGCCACGTCAGCGACCTCGTCGTCACCGGCTCTCCGGCGCAGGCGATCCGCGAGCACTTCGCGACCACACGGGCCGACCTCGACACCGCGACGTCGATGATCACGCTGCTCGACCCGGTCGGCGTCTGGGCCTCGTCGGTGATCAAGGCGCTCTCCGATGCGGGCGGCCGCCCGATCGAGAAGCTGCACCTGCGCGAGCACACGACACTGCGCACGATCGCGATGATCGAGCGGACGATGCTCGTCCGCCGCAACGAGGACACGCTTCGTATCTTCCATGCCGACGTCCGCGCGCCGGGCCCCGAGAACGCCGAGATCCCGGTCGCGCTGATGGAGCGCAGCCAGATGACAGCGGTGATCATCGGGCCGATGCAGCCGCACGCGATCGACGCGCTGCTCGCGTCGCTGCGCCATGCGACCAGCCTGGCGACGTGGCGCTGCCCGCACCTGCTCTTCCAGCTGCCGCCGTCGTCCGACTGGATCGACGTCAAGGTGCACGCGATCACGTGGCCCGAGCGGCTGCGCGTTCACATCGTGAGCGAGCCGATGACGAGCGCGTCGTCGGTGTGGAACGCGATGCTCAACGTCTGGAACTCGGTCAAGGTGCAGCCTGGTTGGGACACCGCGGTCTCGCCCATGCTCGGCACGAGCGACTTCCCGATCAAGGTCGGTGAGATCGATCCCAAGACCCCGTCGGGCAAGCCCGCCGACGCCGAGGCCACCGTCGCGGGCGCGGCGCCGAACCGCGGCGTCCTCGACGCGGCACGCGGCAAGCAGGCGCTCGCGAGCCTGAAGAAGCTCGACGGCCTGCTCGGCTGCGCGCTGGTCGACTCCGCGACCGGGCTCGTGCTCGCGCACGACGCGCGCGACCCGGAGACGATCGACATGGAGCGCGCCGCCGCGGCGTGCGCGCAGGTGCTCGCCAGCCAGCGCGACGCGGCGCAGACGATGGGCCTCGCCGATCCGATCGACGAGATCATCACGACGGCAGGAGCGCGCCACGTCCTCGTCCGCTCGCTGCAGCGCCACGCCGATCTCGTGCTCGTCGCGCTGCTCGAGAAGCACCGCACGAACCTCGCGCTCGCGCGCTTCCAGCTGCTCGAGGTCGAGCGCGGCCTGCCCTGAGGGCGCGCGCCGCCGTCAGGCGGCGCTGCGCGTCTTCAGCGCGAGTGCCTTGTTGGCCAGCGCGTCGGCCTTCTCGTTGCAGCGGTCGCCGTTGTGGCCGCGCACCCAGCGCACGCTGACGCGGCGCGCATCGGCCGCGGCGTAGAGGCGTTTCCAGAGCGCGAGGTTGGCGACCGGGTCGCCCTTCGAGTTGCGAAAGCCGCGCCGCTCCCACCCCGATCGCCATTCGGTCAGGCCCTTGAGCACGTACTGGCTGTCGGAGACGAGCTCGACGTCGGCGCCGGGCGGCACGAGTTCGAGCCCTTCGATCGCAGCCGTCAGCTCGGCGATCTGGTTGGTGCCGAGGCCGATGAACCCGAAGTGGTCGACCTCGTCTCCGTCGGGCGCGATGACGACCGCGCCCCAGCCGGCCGGGCCGGGGTTGGTCGGCGCGCACGCGCCGTCGGTGTACGCGGTCCACTTCATCGACCGGCCTCGTCGAGCTCGGCGACGGCGCGCGTCTTGTGCTGCGTCACGGCGACCGGCGCGGGCGCGGCGTGCGCCTTGAGGCGATCGTTGCGAATCAGACCGACGAGGCGCATGCCGCGAACGCGCTTCACCGCGACGATGTAGTAGAGCGCGCCGAACACCGGCCACCAGTGCTCGCCGGCGCGGTCCATCCAGGCGAAGCGCGCGAGCCAGCGGCTCGTCCGGACCGGCGGTACATAGCAGCCGAAACGTCCGGCCTCGACTTCGAAGCTGAGCAGGCGCAGCCAGTCGCGCAGTCGCCGGTAGCCGACGAACTCGCCTGCGTGCGGCAGGAACAGCTCGCTCGACGAGCGCGGCGCCAGCCGGCGACGCAGGCGGCCGAGACGCTGGCGCAGCCCCCAGAGGCTCGCCGGGTTGAAGCCGACGATGATCGCGCGGCCCTCGGGGACGAGGACGCGCTCGACCTCGCGCAGCGCGAGATGCGGGTCGCGCGCGAGCTCGAGCGCATGCGGCAGCACGACGAGGTCGAGCGTCGCGGCAGCGAACGGCAGCGCGTCGAAGTGGCAGCGCAGCGTCGGCGGCGGGACGACGTGGACGCGCGGCGCGGTGACCGTCGGTTCGGCGTCGGGCGAAGCACTCGATGCTGCACTCGCATCGGCCGCGGGAACTTCATCGTTGCCGGCCGACTCCACTGCGAGCCAGCGGTGCGGCATGCGGTTGGCGCGCAGCGCATCGAGCTGCGGCAAGCCGAACTGCAACGCGTGAAATCCGAACAGATCTGCGACGGCGCTGTCGAGATGGCGTTGCTCCCACTCGAGCAACACCTGCCCGACGGGAGACCGCAGCCACTGGGGCAACTGTATGATCGCGCCTTCAGTCATGAGCTTGCCCGCACTGCCCGCGTTCACCGACGACTGCATGCGCCGCAGCGATGGACTCGCGGCGATTCTAGTGACCCGCCGAGCGCGCCCCCGCCGCGGTGCAAGCGACCCGGCGCAGTGCGTCGTTCGTGAAGAACGTCGCGCCTGCCCGCCGACGATGGCGCCCGCGCACACGCGCGGACACATCGCTTACCCCGAACTCGCCGCCGACAGCGCGACGAACGTCGCTCGCCGGGCTACCCTGTTCGGCTGGCGGCGCAACGAGGCCGGCGACGTGCGCGCTGCGCCACGCAGCTGGAAGAACGATTTCCGATGACGAAGCATCCCGACACGCGGCCCGCGGCGGCGGCGCGAACCCTGCGATGGCTCGCACTGCCCCTTGTCCTGCTGGCGGGCTGCGCGTCGGTGTCGACACCGCCGACGGCGGTGCCGGCCCCCGAAGCGCCGGTCGCGGTCGACGCGACCCCGGCGACTCCGGCTGACGTCAGGAGCGTCAAGCAAGCGCAGGCGGCGCAGGCCGTGCAGGCCACTGCCGCCACGACGTCCGCGTCGGCAGCCGCTGCATCCCTCGCCGAAGAATCGGTCGCGCCGCCGGTGCCGGTCGACCCGGTGCGCCCCGACGTCCGGCTCGACCTCGACGACCGCGCCGCGCGCGTCGACCTCTGGGATCGCGTCCGCCGCGGCTTCGCGATGCCCGACCTCGACAACGAGCTCGTCCGCGACCGAGAGCGCTGGTACGCGTCGCGGCCCGACTACGTCGCGCGCATGACCGAGCGCGGCGGCCGCTACCTCTTCTACATCGTCGAAGAGCTCGACAAGCGAAACATGCCGACCGAGCTCGCGCTCCTGCCGTTCATCGAGAGCGCCTACAACCCGCAGGCGATGTCGGTGGCTCGCGCCTCGGGGATGTGGCAGTTCATTCCGTCGACCGGGCGCAACTTCGAGCTCAAGCAGAACGTCTTCCGCGACGACCGCCGCGACGTCATGGCGTCGACGCGCGCCGCGCTCGACTACCTGCAGAAGCTCTACGGCATGTTCAACGACTGGCACCTTGCGCTCGCCGCCTACAACTGGGGCGAGGGCAGCGTGCAGCGCGCGATCGCCAAGAACCAGCGCGCCGGCAAGCCCACCGACTACCAGAGCCTGCGCATGCCCGCCGAGACGCAGGGCTACGTGCCGAAGCTGCAAGCGGTCAAGAACATCGTCAGCCGTCCGGCGGACTTCAACCTGCAATTGCCCGAGCTCTACAACCACCCGTACTTCCTGAGCGTGCCGATCGAGCACGACATCGACGTCGCGCTCGCGATCAAGCTCGCCGGCCTGCCCGTCGAGGAGTTCCAGTACCTCAATCCGCAGATAAACCGGCCGGTCATCCTCGCCGCCGGGACGCCGCAGATCCTGCTCCCCTACGACAACGCCAACCGCTTCGTTCGCGAGCTGCCGCTCTACCGCGGGCCGCTGACGACGTGGACGACGTGGGTCGCGCCGAAGAACATGAAGCCGGCCGAGGCGGCGAAGGCGGTCGGCATGGACGAGGAGGCGCTCCGCGACGTCAACAAGATCCCGGCGCGCATGGTCATCAAGTCGGGATCGACGCTGCTCGTGCCGCGTCGCGGCAGCGGCGAGATCATCGACGTCTCGAGCACGGTCGCCGACAACGCGACGATGATCCTCGCGCCCGACGCGCCGCCGCTGCGCAAGGTCAGCCTGCGCGCCGGCAAGCACGACAGCGTCGAGACGATCGCGCGCCGCTATCGCGTGAGCGCGAGCCAGGTCGCGCAGTGGAACGACGTCGGCGCGGGAGCGAAGTTCGCGCCCGGCCAGACCGTCGTCGTCTACGTCGCGCCGAAGGGCAGGACGACGACGCGCTTCGCGTCGACGGTGCACGGCACGAAGGTCTCGCACAGCGCGCACCACAGCACCG
>DATJIM010000376.1:0-18670 GCA_035493195.1 Caldimonas sp. | reverse complement strand
CGCAAGGTCAGCCACCGCGTCATCTTCATGGACGCCGGCAAGATCGTCGAGGACTGCACGCGCGACGAGTTCTTCGGCAATCCCGAAGGCCGTTCGCCGCGCGCGAAGGACTTCCTCTCGAAGATCCTGCAGCACTGAGCGCCGGGCAGCGCCGGCGCGAGGCGGGTGTCAGGCGGTCAGGCGATGTCCTCGTGCAGGCACAGGATGTTGCCCTCCGGGTCGGTGAACCAGGCCGCCTTCTCGGCGCCGAGCACGCAGACGTGCTCGACCGTCTTCAGGCCGGGGAAGTCGTAGTCCTCGAACTTGACGCCGCGCTGACCGAGCGTTCGCACCGCGGCGGCGATGTCGTCGACACGAAAGCTTAGCGCGGTGTGCGTCGCCTTCGTCCCTTCCTCGCGCGGGAAGAGCGCGATCTCGGTCGCGCCGAGCCGGTAGACGAACTTGCCGTCGGGCTTGGCGCCGGCCGGCACGAGCCCGAGCGACTGTTCGTAGAAGCGTCGCGCGCGCGCCATGTCCTTGACGGGCAGGATGCAGGTGACGGTCGTTCGTGCGAGCGGATCGGCCGTGGCGGCGGGCGAGGCGGCGGGCGAGGCGGCGGGGACATCGGGTCGGGCCATGGGATGCTCCTTGCGGCTGACGGTTGCCTAGTGTTGCTCGTGGCGGCGCCGCCGACATTCTCGGTTCTGTGTATTCGAGCGGCCGGCGTTCGGCCACGGCCGGTCCCCGCGCGGATGGGACAATCGGCGGGTGACGCAGACGCTGAGGATCGTTCGACCCGACGACTGGCACCTGCACGTGCGCGACGGCGCCGCGATGCGCTCGGTCGTCCCGCACAGCGCACGCCAGTTCGGCCGCGCGATCATCATGCCGAACCTGAAGCCACCGGTCGCGACGGTCGAGCAGGCGCTCGCCTACCGCGAGCGGATCCTCGCCGCCGTGCCGCCTGGCACGGCGTTCGAGCCCCTGATGACGCTCTACCTGACCGACGCGACGCCGCCCGCCGAGATGGCGCGCGCGCGCGCGGCCGGCGTCGTCGCCATCAAGCTCTACCCTGCGGGAGCGACGACGCACAGCGATGCCGGTGTCACCGATCTGCGCAAGGTCGCGGCGACGCTGGCCGCCGCCGAGCGCGAAGGAATCGTGCTGCTCGTCCACGGCGAGGTCACCGACCCTGCGGTGGACGTCTTCGACCGCGAGGCGGTCTTCATCGATCGCCACCTCGCGCAGCTGCGCCGCGACTTCCCGGGCCTGCGCATCGTCCTCGAGCACGTGACGACGAAGGAGGGCGCGCACTACGTCGCCTCGGCCGGCCCGCTGACCGCGGGGACGATCACCGCGCACCACCTGCTCTACAACCGCAACGCGATCTTCGCCGGCGGCATCCGGCCGCACTACTACTGCCTGCCGGTGCTCAAGCGTGAGGAGCATCGCCAGGCGCTCGTCGCCGCGGCGACGTCGGGATCGGGGCGGTTCTTCCTCGGCACCGACAGCGCACCGCACGCGGCGCTCCTGAAGGAGCACGCGAGCGGCTGCGCAGGCTGCTATACCGCGTTCTGCGCGCTCGAGCTCTACGCCGAGGCGTTCGATGCCGCCGGCGCGCTCGACCGCCTCGAACCATTCGCGAGCCTCGCCGGGCCGGCGTTCTACGGCCTGCCGCCGAACGCGTCGACGGTGACGCTGAAGAAAGTCGCGTGGACGGTGCCCGCGTCGCTGCCGTTCGGCGACGCCGAGCTGAAGCCGCTGCGCGGCGGCGAGACGCTGGCATGGCGACTCGGACCATGAACGGGAGCAATGGCCGCGTGGCGTTCGCCCGCGCAACTACGGCTACGCGACGATCACGAAGCTGTTGAAGGCGAGCGAGCTGTTCCAGCTCGACAAGGAAAGGACGTCGGAGGTCTCGGTGCGCGACATCCGGCAGGCGCGCGCTTCGCCAAAGGGCTGAGAAAGAGCGCGGCGAGCGGCCAAGAAAAAGGCGACTCCAGGGAGTCGCCTTTCCGGCTGTCGGCGCCGATTGGCGCCATCAGCTCCTACTTCATCGGCTTTTCGCTCGACGGCGTTGCCGCCTCGCCCGCAGGCGTCAGCTTGCCGGCCTTGTTCGCGGCCTTGGTGTCGGCCTTGCGCGCAGTGCGGTCGACCTCCGACCCCTTGCCCGGCTGGGTGCCCTTCAGGTCGCCGGCTTCGCCGGTGGCCTTCAGGTTGCCCGACGCACGGTCGGCTTTGGTCTTGGCCTTGCGCTCTTCCTTGGTCGTGTTCGAGCCCTTGCCCGGGGTCACCGAGCCGGTCGCTTCGCCGGCGGGCGCCATCGCGCCCTTCCTGGCTTCCGCCTTGACTTCGGCGCGGGTCGGTGACGAAGCTTGCGCGAACGCGCCTTGCGAGAACACGGCGACCGCCGCGGCGACTGCTCCCAAAACGAGTTTGGTCTTCATCTGGTTACTCCTGATCGTTGCATGAATGGAAGGGGCTTCCATGAGTCGCCGCCCCCGTGCCATGCATCCAAGAGCGAGACAACACGAAAAACGCGCCAACGGCCGATCGGTTGACGCGAGCGAGAGCGGGCTCGTGGCCCCGCAGTGCCCGATTCTAGGCGTCTGCCGGCGCGCCCTCGCCGACGAGCCCCCGAGCCGGACCTCTGCGATGCGTTCAGGCAACACAGCAAGGGGCCGCCGATAATCGCAGGGTGAAGCGAGCCAGGTCGTCGCGCGCGCTGCTTCGGCGGCGCGCGAGGAAGGTCCGGACTGCACAGGGCGGCGTAGCAGCTAACGGCTGTCCACCGCGAGGTGAGGATCAGAGCAACAGAGACGAGTCGGCGCTGCCGCAAGGCGGCGTCGGGTGAAACGGGCAATCTCTACGCGCAGCAATACCAAATAGGCCGGCGCGGGCGAACGCTTCGGCGTTCGCTTCGAAGTGTGGTCCCGCACGAGCCGGCGGGTAGGTAGCATCGAGCCGGGCAGCGATGCCCGGCCCAGACGAATGGCGGCCACGGGCCGCGATCGCAAGATCGCGCGCCCGCACAGAATCCGGCCTATCGGCTCGCTTCACACTTTCGCTTGCAGGGCCTGGCGCGCTGCGTGCCATGGCCCACCGCAGCCGACGCGATGAACCCCGACGCACGAACGATCTGGCAGGCGCCGAGCTGGGCGCTCGCGATCCTGCTCGCGTGCCTCGGCATGCTCGGGCCGTTCTCGATCGACACCTACCTGCCGGCGTTCACCGGCATCGGCGAGGCGCTCGGCGCGTCGCCCGTCGAGATGCAGCAGACGCTCTCGGCGTACCTGTTCGGCTTCGCGGTGATGAACCTGTTCCACGGCGCGTTGTCGGACAGCTTCGGCCGGCGGCCGATCGTGCTCGGCGGCCTCGTGGTGTTCACGCTGGCGTCGGTCGGCTGCGCGTTGTCGAGTCACATCGGTGCGCTCGTCTTCTTCCGCGCGGTGCAGGGGATGTCGGCGGGCGCGGGGATCGTCGTGTCGCGCGCGGTCATCCGCGACATGTTCCCGCCCGCCGACGCGCAGCGCGTCATGTCGCAAGTGACGATCTACTTCGGCGTCGCGCCCGCGATCGCGCCGATGGTCGGCGGGTTTCTCTTCGTCCACGCTGGCTGGCCCGCGATCTTCTGGCTGCTGACCGCGGTCGGCGTGGCGCTCTTCGCGCTCAACTGGAGGCTGTTGCCGGAAACGCTCCATGAGACGCACCGTCAGCCGTTCAACGTCGCCAACCTGCTGCGCGGCTACTGGACGCTCGCCAGCAACCCGCGCTTCCTGATGCTGGCGCTCGCGAGCGGCATCCCGTTCAACGGCATGTTCCTGTACGTGCTGTCGGCGCCGATCTTTCTCGGCGAGATCCTCGGTCTCGCGCCGGCGCAGTTCTTCTGGTTCTTCGTTCTGACGATCGCCGGCATCACGTCGGGCGCTTTCGTGTCGGGCCGCATGGCCGGGCGCGTCAAGCCGACCCACCAGATCCGCTACGGCTTTGTCGTCATGGCCGCGGTCGCGACCGTCAACGTCGTCCTCAACCTGCTATTCACGCCGTCGCCGTGGTGGGCACTCTTTCCGATCGCGCTCTACGCGTTCGGCTGGGCGACGATGGTCCCGGTCGTCACGCTCATGGTTCTCGACCTCGTCCCCGAGCGTCGAGGCATGGCTTCGTCATTGCAGGCATTTGTCGGCAGCACCGCGAACGGCGTCGTCGCCGGCGTCGTCGCGCCGCTCGTCATGCATTCGGCGTTGGCGCTCGCCGCGACATCGCTCGCGATGATGTCGATCGGCGTCGTCGCGTGGCTGTGGGTGAAGCCGCACCTGCGCCCCGCGGCGCCGCAGCGACGCCCGGCCTGAGCGCCGCGGGCCGACGGCGATCCGCGCCACAATGGCGCATGCTCGTCCTCGTCGTCGGACTCGCGCTCTTCCTCGGCATCCACAGCGTCTCGATCGTCGCTCCGGGGTGGCGAACCGCGACCGCCGCGCGCCTGGGCGAGCAACCGTGGAAGGGCATCTATTCGATCGTCTCGGCGATCGGGCTCGTTCTCATCGTCGTCGGCTTCGGGATGGCGCGCCGTTCGCCGGTCGTCCTCTACACGCCGCCGACGATGCTGCGCCATCTGGCGCTGCTCGTGATGCTGCCGGTCTTTCCGCTCTTCATCGCCACCTACTTTCCGGGGCGCATCAAGGCTGCCGCAAAGCACCCGATGCTGCTCTCGGTCAAGCTCTGGGCGACGGCGCACCTGCTGGCCAACGGCACGCTCGCCGACGTGCTGCTGTTCGGCGGCTTCCTGGTCTGGGCGGTCGCCGACCGGATCTCCGTCAAACGCCGTGCGCCCGAGAACGCGCACGCGGTGCCCGCCGCGCCGCCGCGCCCCGCCAACGATGCGATCGCGCCCGTCGGCGGTCTCGCCGTGTACGCGATCCTGCTGCTCGGGGGGCACCGCTGGCTGGTCGGCGTTTCGCCGCTCGGCTGAGCGTCGCGCCATGTCGCTCGCGCCGTTCGCCGTCCGCTGCGATGTGCCGCCGTATCGGCTGAGCGGCACCGTCGTCGCCGCGCTCCTCAACCACCGCGACTCGCTCGCCGCGCTCGGCGACGCCGTCCTCGCGCCGCCGTACCGCGGCGCGCCGAAGGCGGTCGTCCTCGCGATCAAGCCGCGCCATGCGCTGGTCGCTGCGGGCGACGCGCTGCTCGTCGACGACGCCGCCGCCGAGCTCGCGGTCGGCGCTTCGCTCGGCATCGTCATCGCGCGGACCGCGTGCGCGGTCCGCGCCGCCAACGCGCTGTCGCACGTCGCCGGCTATCTCGTCGCCTGCGACGCGACCGTGCCGCACGCATCGCACTACCGACCGCAGATCCGCGCGATGGCGCGCGACGCGTCGTGCGCGTTCGCCGCCGCCGTCGTCGCGCGCGATGCCGTCGGCGACGCCGGCGCGCTTGCGGTCCGCACCTTCGTCGACGGCGAGCTCGCGGTGGCGACGAGCAGCGCGGAGCTGGTCCGCGGCGTCGCGCGCCTCGTCGCCGACATCAGCGACTTCATGACGCTCGCGCCCGGCGACGTCGTCCTCGCCGGCAGCGCTCCCGACGCGCCGCGCGTGCGCGCAGGCACCCGCGTCGCGGTCGAGATCGAGTGCGTCGGCAGGCTCGAGACGCGCGTCGCACTCGCCGATCGGGCCGCGGCATGAGGCGCGCACGCGTCGCGTACGCTGGTGCGCTGCACGAAGCGATGCCCGCCGGCGACGCTGCGATCCGTCTCGCCGACGGCCGCGTCGTCGCCGACGACGCCGTCGTCTGGCTGCCTCCGTTCGACGTCGGCACGGTGATCGCGCTCGGCCTCAACTACGCGGACCACGCCAAGGAGCTGTCGTTCGCGAAGCAGGATGAGCCGCTCGTCTTCCTCAAGGGACCGTCATCGCTCGTCGGTCATCGCGGCGAGACGCGCCGTCCAACGGACGCGACCTTCATGCATTACGAGTGCGAGCTCGCGGTCGTGATCGGCAAGCCGGCACGGCGCGTCTCGCGCGAGCGTGCGATCGAGCATGTCGCCGGCTACACGATCGCCAACGATTACGCCGTCCGCGACTACCTCGAGAACTGGTACCGCCCGAATCTGCGCGTCAAGAGTCGCGACGGCGCGACGGCGCTCGGGCCGTGGCTCGTCGACGCGAGCGACGTCGAGTGGCCCCCGGCGCGTTCGCTCGCGACCTTCGTCAACGGCAAGCAGACGCAGAGCGGCCACACCCGCGACCTCGTCTTCGACGTCGCGACCCTGATCGAATACCTGAGCGCGTTCATGACGCTCGACACCGGCGATGTCATCCTGACCGGAACGCCCGAAGGCGTCGTCGACGTCGGCGCCGGCGACGAGGTCGTCTGCGAGATCGAAGGCCTCGGCAGGCTCGCCAACCGGATCGTCGGCGACGAGCGGTTCGGACGCGCGCAAGCAGACTTACGAGGACCGCGGACATGAGAGTCGAGCACCTGATCGCCGGCAAGGCGGTCGGCGGCAACAGCTACTTCGAGACGATCGACCCGGCGACGCAGGACGTCCTCGCCGAGGTCGCGCGCGGCGGCGCGGCCGAGATCGACGCCGCGGTCGCCGCCGCGAAGGCGGCGTTCCCCGCGTGGTCGCGCACGCCGGCGAGCGAGCGCGCGCGCGTCATGCGCGCGCTCGGCGAGCTGATCGCGAAGCACGTCCCCGAGCTCTCGGCGACCGAGAGCCACGACACCGGCCAGCCGATCGCGCAGACGCGCAAGCAACTGGTGCCCCGAGCGGCCGACAACTTCCACTACTTCGCCGAGATCTGCACGCGCGTCGACGGCCACACGTACCCGACACCGACGCACCTCAACTACACGCTGTTCCAGCCGGTCGGTGTCTGCGCGCTGATCTCGCCGTGGAACGTGCCGTTCATGACGGCGACGTGGAAGGTCGCGCCGTGCCTGGCGCTCGGCAACACCGCGGTGCTGAAGATGAGCGAGCTGTCGCCGCTCACCGCGGCGCGGCTCGGCGAGCTGGCGCTCGAGGCGGGGGTGCCCCCGGGCGTCCTCAACGTGGTGCACGGCTTCGGCAGCGAGGCGGGGGAGGCGCTCGTCGCGCACCCCGACGTTCGCGCGATCTCCTTCACCGGCTCGACGCGGACCGGCAACCGGATCGTGCGCAGCGCGGGGCTGAAGAAGTTCTCGATGGAGCTCGGCGGCAAGAGCCCGTTCGTCGTCTTCGCCGACGCCGACCTCGAGCGTGCGCTCGACGCCGCCGTCTTCATGATCTTCTCGAACAACGGCGAGCGTTGCACCGCGGGCTCGCGCATCCTCGTCGAGCGGAAGATCCTGCCCGAGTTCGCGACGCGCTTCGCCGAGCGCGCGCGCCGGATCGGCGTCGGCGATCCGATGGATGAGAAGACGATCGTCGGCCCGATGATCAGCCGCGAGCATCTCGAGAAGGTGCGCAGCTACATCGCGCTCGGCCGCGAGGAAGGCGCAAAGCTCGTCTGCGGCGGCCTGGACCGGCCCGAGCTGCCGCCGGCGCAGCGCGCCGGCAACTACGTGCTGCCGACCGTCTTCGTCGACGTCGACAACCGGATGCGGATCGCGCAGGAGGAGATCTTCGGGCCGGTGGCGTGCCTGATCGGGTTCGCCGACGAGGCCGACGCGATCGCGCAGGCGAACGACGTCAGCTACGGCCTGTCGAGCTATGTCTGGACGAAGGACATCGGCAAGGCGCATCGCGTCGCCGCCGCGATCGAGGCCGGGATGTGCTTCGTCAACAGCCAGAACGTTCGCGACCTGCGCCAGCCGTTCGGCGGCACGAAGGCGTCGGGGACGGGGCGCGAAGGCGGGACGTGGAGCTTCGAGGTCTTCTGCGAGCCGAAGAACGTGTGCGTGAGCATCACGGACCATCACATTCCGCGCTGGGGTACGACGTGAGCCTGTACGCGACGCAGAAGCTCCTCTACCACCTGAACCGCGACCCGACGGTGCAGCAGCGTTACCGCGACGACCTGCCGGCGCTCGTCGGAGGCTACGAGCTCGACGCCGAGGAGCGTGATGCGGTCCTCGCCGGCGACGTCGGCAAGCTGTACGTGCTCGGCGTCAACGGCCAGCTGCTGATGCACTTCGCGGCGCTCGTCGGCATGCCGTGGGCCGACTACATCGAGGCGATGCGCGAAGGCGTCCGCCGCCACGGGCCCGTGCGCGCCGGCGTCTACGCGATGACGACGTCCACCGACGAGAAGGTCGCCGGCGTCTGAGATGGGCCTCGTCTTCGCCGCGATCTGCAGCCACGCGCCCGGCATCACGGGCCGCGCGCACCTCGCCGACCCGGCGAAGAAGGACGCGCTCCATGCCGAGCTCTATCGCCTCGGCGAGACGCTGCGGGCCACGCGGCCCGATGCCCTCGTCGTCGTCGGCGCCGAGCACTTCGCGAACTTCTTCATGGACAACATGCCGGCGTACGCGATCGGCATGGCAGAGCACTACGAAGGCCCGATCGAGGACCCGGCGTGGCTCGGCATCTCCCGGACGCGCATTCCCGGCAACGCTGCGCTGTCGCAGCGGCTGATCGGCGAAGTGATGAAGACCGTCGACGTCGCGTTCGCCGAGGAGTGGAAGTTCGACCACGGCATCATGGTGCCGCTGCACTTCCTGACGCCGAGCTTCGACGTGCCGATCGTCCCCGCCAACATCAACTGCCAGGGCCCGCCGCTGACGCCGCTGCCGCGCGCGTGGGCGTTCGGCGAGGCGCTCAGGCGCGCCGCCGACGCCGTGCCCGAGCGGATCGCGCTCGTCGGCACCGGCGGAATCTCGCACTGGCCGGCGACGCCCGACTCGGGGAAGGTCAACGAGGCGTGGGACCGCGAATTCCTCGACCGCTGGTCGCGCAACGACCGCGCCGCCCTGCTCGACTACAGCGACGCGCAGACGTACCGCGACGCCGGCCAGGGCGGCTTCGAGATCCGCACCTTCATCGCCGTCGCGGCCGCGGCGCGCGGGCGAGGCGAGTTGCGCCACTACGCGCCGATCCCGATCTTCTCGGTCGGTTGCACGGTGGCGACGATGTCGATCCAGTGAGAAGGCGCCAGACATGCCGCACGTCGTCGTCCAGTACACCGCGAACCTCGAGCCCGAAGCCAACGTCGGCGTGCTCTGCAAGGCGCTCGCCGAAGTGCTCGTTTCCCAGCGCGACGGCTCGGGAGCGCGCGTCTTCCCGATCGGCGGCACGCGCGTGCTTGCCTATCCGGCGGCGCAGTTCGCGGTCGCCGATGGCGCGCCCGACCGCGCGTTCGTCTACATCAACGCCCGCATCGCGCGCGGTCGCGAGCGCGCCCTCGTCGACACCGCCGGCGAGGCGATGATGGCCGTCGTCCGCGCGCACTTCGCCGACCTGCTCGCGAAGCGCGCGCTCGGCATCACGCTGCAGATCGACGAAGGCGCGCCGGTGTTCGATGCCAAGCACGGCACGCTGCATCCTCTGTTCGCAGGACGCTAGCGCCGATGCTCGACGAAGCGACGATCGCGGCGCTCGCTGCCGAGCTGCACGAGGCGGCGCGGCGGCGCATCCAGGTCCGCCATTTCTCGCTTCGCCATCCGTCGATGACGATCGACGACGGCTACGCGATCCAGCGCGCGTGGGTTCGAAGGCGGCTCGACGAAGGTCGTGTCGTCAGAGGTCGAAAGATCGGCCTGACGTCGCGCGCGATGCAGCAGGCCTCGCAGATCGACGAGCCCGACTTCGCTCCGCTCCTCGACGACATGTTCTTCGCGCCCGGCGCGGTGCCGTTCGACCGCTTCATCGCGCCGCGCGTCGAGGTCGAGCTCGCGTTCGTCCTGGCGCGGCCGCTGCGCGGGCCGGGCGTGACGCTTGCCGACGTCCTCGCCGCGACCGACGTCGTGACTCCCGCGGTCGAGATCATCGACGCGCGAATCGAGCAGTTCGACCGCGAGACGAAGGCGCCGCGCAAGGTCTTCGACACGATCGCCGACTTCGCCGCCAACGCCGGCGTCGTCCGCGGCGATGTTGCGGTGCGCCCCGACGCGATCGACCTGCGCTGGGTCGGTGCGATCCTGGCGAAGAACGGCGTCGTCGAGGAGACCGGGCTCGCGGCGGGCGTGCTCGACCATCCCGGCAACGGCATCGTGTGGCTCGCCAACAAGATCGCCGCGTACGGCGAGCAGCTGAATGCGGGCGACTTCGTCCTCGCGGGCTCGTTCACGCGGCCGATCGCCGCGTCGCGCGGCGACCGTTTCAACGTCGACTACGGCGCGCTCGGCGCGATCGAGTTCCATTTCGCCTGAGGCGGCCGATGCAGCTTCCCGTCAACGCGTTCAAGGCAGCCCTCGCGAGGCGCGAGCCGCAGATCGGCCTCTGGCTCGCGCTCGCCGACCCGTACGCAGCAGAGGTGGTCGCGACCGCCGGATTCGACTGGCTGCTCGTCGACGGCGAGCACGTGCCGAACAACGTGCAGACGGTGCTTGCACAGCTGCAGGCGCTCGCGCCGTACCCGACGAGCCCGATCGTCCGGCCGGTCGAACACCACACCGCGCTCATCAAGCAGTATCTGGACATCGGCGTCCAGACCCTGCTCGTGCCGATGGTGCACAACGCGGCGCAGGCGGCCGACGTCGTCGCTGCGACGCGCTACGCGCCGCGCGGCATCCGCGGCCTCGGCAGCGCGATCACGCGCGCCTCGCGCTGGAACAACGTCGAAGGCTACGTCGAGCACGCCGAGCGCGAGATCTGCGTCCTCGTCCAGGTCGAGTCGGCGGAAGGCATCGCCAACGTCGCTGCGATCGCGCGGACCGAGGGGGTCGACGGCGTCTTCTTCGGTCCCGCCGACCTGTCGGCATCGCTCGGCCATCTCGGCAACGCCAGCCATCCCGACGTGCTGCGGGCGATCGACGACGGCATCGCCGCCGTGCTCGCCGCCGGCAAGGCGCCGGGGATCCTCGCGACGAACCCGGAGCGCGCGCGCGGTTACCTCGCCGCTGGCGCGTTGTTCGTCGCGGTCGGCTTCGACACGACGCTGCTGGCGCGTGGCGCTCGCTCGCTCGCTGGCGATTTCGGCCGCTCGCCGCCGCGGTGACGCTGCGCGACGTGCGGTAGTACCGCGAAATTGAAGCGGTAAGAACGCTGCCGCGCGGCAGGCGCGACGGTGGCACTCCTCAGCGCTGTCTTTCAGTGTGCCCCGCAAGTCCTTATTTTTGAACGCTTTTTGCGCGGGCGTCGATTGCCGGGAATGCCCGACTAAGTCATTGATTCCATTGATTTTTTATGGCGTCGAACGATTGACCCTCGGAGAGTGCTCCGCTACAGTGGCATGAAGTGCACTTTAGTGGGGTTTTGTGGCGAACGTCGTTTTCCAAGGCCCTGCTGCGCTGACGCTGGACGCCAAGGGCAGGATTGCGATGCCGGCGCGCCATCGCGAGCTGCTCGCCGCGATGGGCGTGAATCAGCTGACCGTCACCAAGCATCCCGAAGGGTCGCTCCTCATCTTCCCGCGGCCCGCATGGGAGCTCTTTCGCGATCGCGTCGCTTCGCTGCCCATGGATTCCAGCGGCTGGAAGCGCGTCTTCCTCGGCAATGCGATGGACGTCGAGATCGACGCATCGTCGCGCGTCCTGATCGCGCCCGAGTTGCGCGCTGCGGCGGGGCTGGCGCGCGACGTGATGCTGCTCGGCATGGGCAGCCACTTCGAGCTCTGGGACGCCGAGCGACACGCCGCCCACGAGGCAGAGGTGATGCGCTCGCCGATGCCCGAATCGCTGAAGAACTTCAGCTTCTGAGCGCCGTCGATCCGTCCGTGCAGCACGTCAGCGTTCTCTTGCGCGAAGCGGTGGATGCGCTCGTCACCGCCGACGACGGCATCTATGTCGATGGCACGTTCGGACGCGGCGGCCACGCGCGCGCCGTCCTCGCGCGATTGTCGGCGCGCGGACGGCTCGTCGCGATCGACCGCGACCCGGATGCGGTCGCGAGCGCGCTCGCGGATGCCGAGCTCGCCGCCGACCCGCGCTTCGCGATCCGCCACGCGCCGTTCTCGCAGCTCGCCGCGACACTTCGCGAGCTCGGCATCGACGCCGTCGACGGCGTCCTGCTCGACCTCGGGGTCTCGTCGCCGCAGCTCGACGATCCGGCGCGCGGCTTCTCGTTCCGCTTCGACGCGCCGCTCGACATGCGGATGGACACGACGCGCGGCGAGAGTGCCGCCGACTTCCTCGCACGCGCCGACGAGCGCCAACTTGCCGAGGTGATCCGCGAACATGGTGAAGAACGGTTTGCTGCACAGGTTGCAAAGGCGCTTGTCGCTCGCCGCGAAAGCGGGCGCCCGGTTCGCACCACCGCAGCGCTCGCCGAGGTCGTGGCTGGTGCGGTCAGGACCCGCGAGCCCGGCCAGAACCCGGCGACCCGCACGTTCCAGGCGCTGAGGATCTTCGTCAACGCCGAGCTCGACGAGCTCGCGCACGCGCTGAGCGCCGCGCTCGCGCTGCTCGCGCCGGGCGGCAGGCTCGTCGTCATCAGCTTCCATTCGCTCGAGGACCGGATCGTCAAGACGTTCATCGCGCGCGAGAGCAGGAGCGAGGTCGATCGCCGCGCGCCGTTCGCGCCGCCGCGGCCGACGCGGCTGCGTGCGATCGCACGCGTCCGCCCCGGCAACGCCGAGGCCGCCGCCAACCCGCGCGCGCGCTCGGCGGTGATGCGCGTCGCCGAGCGCACCGCGGTGCCGTTCGCCGAAGGGAGCGTCGCGTGACGCGGCTCAACGTCGTTCTCCTGCTTGTCCTGATCGCGAGCAGCCTCTATCTCGTTCGCGTTTCGTACGAGTCGCGGCGGCTGTTCGCGGAACTCGACAAGGCGCAGAGCGAGGAGCGTGCGCTCGACAACGACAGCGAGCGGCTGAAGACCGAGCTGCGCTCGCAGGCGACACCGCTGCGCGTCGAGCGCACCGCGCGCGACCGCCTCGCGATGCGCGCGGCGACTCCGGCGGTGACCTACTACGTCGAGCTGCCGGCGGCGGCGTCGGCAGCGGCGAGCGGAACGACGCCATGAACAACGGATTCGCGAAAAGGAACGCCGCCAAGGCGCGGCCGGCAGCGAGCGTTCGCAGCGTCAACTACTCGACCAGCCCGCTGCTCGCCGCGCCGACGCCGCCGTGGCGCTCGAAGCTGCTCGTCGCGCTCGTCGGCCTCGGCTTCGCGCTGCTGCTCGGTCGCGCGGTCTACGTGCAGATCATCGACGCGCCGTTCTTCCTCAAGCAGGGCGAGATCCGCTACGCGCACACGATCGAGCTGCCCGCCAACCGCGGCCGCATCGTCGACCGCAACGGCCTGATCCTGGCGGCGAGCGTGCCGGCGCCGTCGATCTGGGCGATCCCGAAGGACCTCGAAGGCGACGCCGCGAGCCGCGCGCGCCTCGCGACGCTGCTCGGCATGACGAGCGCGCAGCTCGAGAGCCGGCTCAACGACAACCCGAACTTCGTCTGGCTGCGCCGTCAGGTCGACGATCCGGTCGCCAAGGCGGTGCGAGCGCTCGGCGTCAAGGGCATTCACGAGGTCCGCGAGTACAAGCGCAAGTACCCGGAAGGCGAGGCCGCAGCGCACGTCGTCGGCTTCACCAACGTCGAGGAGCGCGGCCAGGAGGGCGTCGAGCTCGCGTTCGAGAAGGAGCTCGCCGGCAAGGACGGCACGCGCCGCGTCATCAAGGACCGCCTCGGCCGCGTCGTCGAGGACGTCGGCGACAGCGTCGCTCCGGTCGCCGGCGAGGACATCGGCCTCGCGATCGACTCGAAGGTGCAGTTCTTCGCGTACCAGCGGATCCGCGACGCGGTCGCTGCGAACAAGGCGAAGGCCGGCAGCGTCGTCGTTCTCGACGCGCAGACCGGCGAGGTGCTCGCGCTCGCGAATTACCCGAGCTACGCGCCCGCCGACCGCAGGAACCTGAGCGGCGCTCAGCTTCGCAACCGCGCGCTCACCGACACGTTCGAGCCGGGCTCGACGATGAAGCCGTTCATCGCCGCGTGGGCGCTCGAGACCGGCCGCGTCACGCCGCAGACGGTGATCCAGACCGCGCCGGGCAAGATGACGCTCACCGGCTCGACGATCACCGACTCGCATCCGCACGGCAACCTCACGGTCTCGGAGGTGATCCAGAAATCGAGCAACGTCGGCGCGGTGCGGATGGCGATGACGTTCTCGCCGCGCGAGATGTGGGAGCTCTACAGCGCGGTCGGCTTCGGCCAGAAGCCGCAGCTCGGCTTCCCCGGCGTCGTCACCGGAAGGCTGCGTCCGTACAAGAGCTGGCGGCCGATCGAGCAGGCGACGATGAGCTACGGCTACGGCTTGTCGGCGTCGCTGTTCCAGATCGCGCACGCATATACGGTGTTCGCGCACGACGGTGAGCTGATCCCGATGACGCTGACGCGCCCGATCGGCGCCGCACCGGCGACGCCGGTGTCGGGGATCCGCGTCCTTTCGCCGAAGACCGCGGCGACGGTGCGCGACATGCTGCACCTCGTCACGCTGCCCGGCGGTACCGCGCCGAAGGCGCAGGTCATGGGCTACTCGGTCGGCGGCAAGAGCGGCACCGCGTACAAGCAGGAAGGCGCGAGCTACGCGACCAAGAAGTACCGCGCATGGTTCGTCGGCATGGCGCCGATCGCGCACCCGCGGATCATCGTCGCGGTGATGGTCGACGAGCCGAGCGCCGGCAAGTACTTCGGCGGCGACGTCGCGGCGCCGGTGTTCAGCGAGGTCGTGCAGCAGACGCTCAGGATGATGGGCGTGCAGCCCGACCTCGACGTCAAGCCGCAGATCGTCTCGCACGAGATCCCGGCCGAGGACGAGAGCTTCTAGTGGCGCACCCTCCCGCACCCGGCATGGCCAGGCTCGACTCGCGCGAAGCCGCGCACGCGTGGCTGGTGCTCCGCGGCGCGCGCGCGCTCGTCAGCGACAGCCGCAGCGTCACGCCCGGCGACGCGTTCGTCGCCTGGCCGGGGCGCGCGTCGGACGGCCGCCGCTATGTCGGCGCGGCGCTCGCCGCGGGCGCGAGCGCCTGCATCGTCGAGGCCGACGGCGTCGAGGGATTCGATCTCGAGCGCGAGCCGCGTGTCGCCGCGCTGCACGGCCTCAAGGCGGCGGCCGGCGACGTCGCGAGCCGCTTCCTCGGCGCGCCGAGCGAGCAGCTCGACGTCGTCGCCGTCACCGGAACGAACGGCAAGACATCGACCGCGTGGTGGATCGCGCAGGCGCTCGGCAGCGTCGGCAGGCGAGCCGGCGTGATCGGGACGCTCGGCATCGGCGAGCCGCCGCGCCGCGACTCTGCGGGCGAGCTCCGCTCGACCGGCCTCACCACCCCCGACCCGGTGATGCTGCAGAACGCGCTGCGCGACTTCGTCGACCGCGGCTTCACGGCGTGCACGCTCGAGGCGTCGTCGATCGGCATCGTCGAGCATCGCCTCGCCGGAACGCGCGTCGCCGTCGCCGTCTTCACCAACTTCAGCCAGGACCACCTCGACTACCACGGTGACATGCGCGCGTACTGGGCGGCGAAGGCGCAGCTGTTCGCGTGGCCCGGGCTGCGCGCCGCGGTCGTCAACCTCGACGATGCGCAAGGTGTCGAGCTCGCAACCACCCTCGCCGAGCGCGAGCTCGCGTGCTGGACGATCTCGACGCGCGGCGAAGACGCGAGGCTACGCGCGGTCGACCTGCGCCATGGCCGCGACGGCCTCGCGTTCGACGTCGTCGAAGGAGACGACCGCGTCGCGATCGCAGCGCCGCTGATCGGCGACTACAACGCGAGCAACCTGCTCTGCACGATCGGCGCGCTGCGCGCGCTCGGCATCCCGCTCGCCGCCGCAGCACGTGCGTGCGCGGCGCTGACGCCGGTTCCGGGACGGATGCAGCGCGTCGTCGCCGATGCGGCCGAGGCTGCCCCCGAGATCGTCGTCGACTACGCGCACACGCCCGACGCGCTCGAGAAGGCGCTCGCCGCGCTCGCGCCGCTCGCCCGCGCGCGCGGCGGCAAGCTCTGGTGCGTGTTCGGCTGCGGCGGCAATCGCGACGCCGCGAAGCGACCGCTGATGGGCGCGATCGCGTGCCGGCTCGCGAATCGCGTCGTGCTGACGAGCGACAACCCGCGCCACGAGTCGCCCGACCTCGTCCTCGCGCAGATCCTCGCCGGCGCGATCGGCCACGACGAGGTCGACGTCATCGAGAACCGCGCCGATGCGATCCGCCATGCCGTCGGCAGCGCCGCCGCCGAGGACGTCGTCCTGCTCGCCGGCAAGGGGCACGAGGACTACCAGGAGATCGCCGGCGCGCGCCTTCCGTTCTCCGACGCGCGTCACGCCCATGCGGCGCTCGTCGCGCGAAGCGCAGGCGGAGTTGGCGCGCTGGCGGCGAAGGCGACGATGACGACGCTTGCCGAAGCGGCGCGGCTCGTTCCCGGCGCCCAGCTCGTCGGCAGCGGCACGACGTCGTTCGCGCGCGTCCACAGCGACACGCGGTCGATCGCCGCCGGCGACCTCTTCGTCGCGCTGCGCGGCGAGCGCTTCGACGCGCACGCGTTCCTCGGCGACGCCAAGGCGCGCGGCGCGGTCGCCGCGCTTGCCGAGCGCGGCCTCGACGAGTCCGGGCTGCCGGGACTGCTCGTCGCCGACAGCCGCCGCGCACTCGGCGACTTCGCGGCTGCATGGCGCCGCCGCTTCACGATGCCGCTCGTCACCGTCGCCGGCAGCAACGGCAAGACGACCGTGACGCAGATGATCGCCGCGATGTTTCGGGCCTGGGTGGGCGACGCGGCGTTCTCGACGCAGGGCAACTTCAACAACGACGTCGGCCTGCCGCTGACGCTGCTCGGCCTGCGCCAGGGCTGCCGCGCCGCGGTCGTCGAGCTCGGCATGAACCACGTCGGCGAGATCGCGCGGCTCGCCCAGATCGCGGCGCCGACGATCGCGCTCGTCAACAACGCCCAGCGCGAACACCTCGAATTCATGAGCAGCGTCGACGCCGTCGCGCGCGAGAACGGCAGCGCGATCGAAGCGCTCGGCGCCGACGGCGTCGCCGTCTTTCCGGCCGACGACGCGCACGCGGCGACGTGGCGCGAGATCGCCGGCGATCGCCGCGTCGTCACGTTCGCGCTCGACGACACGGGCGCCGACGTCAGCGCAAGCGCGACCTGGCACGGCGACCACTCGCTCGTGCAGATGCAGACGCCGGCAGGCGCGGCGGCATTCGCGCTCCACGTCGCCGGCGTGCACAACGTCCGCAACGCCCTCGCCGCCAGCGCGGCCGCGCTCGCCGCCGGCTGCCCGCTCGACGCGATCGTGCGCGGGCTCGAGAGCTTTCGTGCCGTCCGCGGCCGCTCGCAGACCAAGCGGATCGTCCGCCGCGGCAGCGAGGCGACGCTGATCGACGACACCTACAACGCCAATCCCGATTCGGCCCGCGCCGCGATCGACGTCCTCGCCGCGCTGCCGGCGCCGCGCTGGCTCGTCCTCGGCGACATGGGCGAGGTCGGCGACCAGGGTCCGGCGTTCCACCGCGAGGTCGGCGCCTACGCGCACGAGCGCGGCATTGAGTCCCTCTGGGCGGTCGGGGCCGAGAGCGCGAACACGGTGGCCGGCTTCGCCGGCGCGCGCGCGTTCCTCGCCGTCGAGGAACTGATCGCCGCGCTCGACGAGGCACCGCAGGCGGACTCGATCCTCGTCAAGGGATCGCGCTTCATGCGCATGGAGCGCGTCGTCGCCGCGCTCACCGGAGAAACGGGAGACCCGCATGCGTGAGGCCGCTTGCGAGCGGAGGCGCGATGCTCCTTAGCCTCTCGCAGTGGCTGCGCGCGCTGTCGCCCGAGTTCGGCTTCATGCGCGTCTTCGAATACATCACCTTCCGCGCCATGATGGCCGCAATGACGGCGCTGGTCATCGGCCTCGTTTTCGGGCCGTGGGTGATCCGCCGGCTGGCGTCGCTGAAGATCGGCCAGCCGATCCGCTCGTACGGAATCGAGGCGCACCACCTCAAGAGCGGCACGCCGACGATGGGCGGCGTCCTCATCCTGCTCGGCATCGGCGTCTCGACGCTGCTCTGGTTCGACTGGTCGAACCGGTTCGTCTGGATCGTCATGGTCGTCACCGTCGGCTTCGGCGCGATCGGCTGGGTCGACGACTGGCGCAAGGTCGTGCAGAAGAACCCCGAGGGGATGCGGTCGGGCGAGAAGTACTTCTGGCAGTCGCTGATCGGGATCGTCGCCGCGCTCTACCTCGCGTTCTCGGTCAGCGAGACGTCGAACCTGCGCGTCCTCGAGCTCTTCCTGCGCTGGGTGCAGAGCGGCTTCTCGAACGACCTGCCGCCGAAGGCCGACCTGATCGTGCCGTTCTTCAAGTCGGTGAGCTATCCGCTCGGCGTGTTCGGCTTCATCGCGCTGACCTACTTCGTCATCGTCGGCGCGAGCAACGCGGTCAACCTCACCGACGGCCTCGATGGCCTCGCGATCATGCCGGTCGTGATGGTCGGCTCGGCGCTCGGCGTCTTCGCGTACGTGATCGGCCGTCCCGACATGTCGCGCTATCTGCTGTTCCCGTACATCCCGGGCGCCGGCGAGCTGCTGATCTTCTGCGCCGCGATGGCCGGCGCGGGTCTCGCGTTCCTCTGGTTCAACACCCATCCGGCGCAGGTCTTCATGGGCGACGTCGGCGCGCTCGCGCTCGGC
>DATJIM010000375.1:0-3847 GCA_035493195.1 Caldimonas sp. | reverse complement strand
CCCGACCTGGTCTCGATCGCCAACACGTCGATCAACCAGAACGGCCAGGCACTCGAGGCGATCGTCGTCATCATGGCGGTCTACCTGACGCTCAACCTCGTCGTGGCGGTCGTGATGGGCGTCGTCAACGCGCGCGTGACGCGCGCGCCGCGCTGAGTCGCAACGCGTGGACGCCACCACGACGATGCCGCTGCGCGCGCCGCTCGCGACGCGGCTGCGCGCGCGCCTGTTCGCGAGTCCGAGCGCGGCGCTCGTCACGCTGATCCTCGTCGCGCTGCTCGGCTGGGCCGGCTGGCACGTCGTCGAATGGGGCGTGCTGCGCGCCGTCGCCACGCCCGACTACGCCGCGTGCAAGGCGCTCGCGCGCGAAGGCGCGTGCTGGGGGTTCGTTGCCGAGAAGTGGCGGCTGATCGTGTTCGGCCGCTATCCGTTCGAGCAGCAGTGGCGCCCCGCGATCGCGACCGCTGCGGTCGTCGCGATGCTGCTCGCGACCGCGGCGCCTGCCCTCTGGACGCGACGCGGCGCGCGCCTGCTCGCCGTCGGCTGGGTGATCGCGTTCGCGGTCTTCTTCGCGCTGATGGCGGGCGGCGTGCTCGGCCTCGAGCCGGTCGGCACCGACCGCTGGGGCGGTCTGCCGCTCACCGTCATCCTGACCTTGATCGGGATGGCCGCGGCGACGCCGATCGGCATCGCGCTCGCGCTCGCGCGGCGCTCGTCGCTCGCCGTGCTGCGCTCGCTCGCCGTCGGCTACATCGAGCTCGTCCGCGGCGTGCCGCTGATCACCGTGCTCTTCGTCTCGGCGTTCGTCTTCCCGCTCGTGCTGCCCGCAGGGTGGCGGATCGATCCGTTCTGGCGCGTCGTCGCCGGCCTCGTCCTCTTCCAGGCGGCATACATGGCCGAGACGGTGCGCGGCGGCCTGCAGAGCGTGCCGCGTACGCAGGCCGAAGCGGCGACGTCGCTCGGCCTCGCCTGGTGGCAGGTGCAGCGCGCCGTGGTGCTGCCGCAGGCGCTCGTCGCCGCGATCCCGGCGTTCGTCAACAACCTGCTGTCGACGTTCATGGACACGTCGCTCGTCGCCGTCGTCTCGATGTACGACCTCACCGGGTCGCTCCGCCTCGCGCTCGGCGACCCGCGCTGGCGCGACTTCTTCATCGAAGGCTACCTCTTCGTCGCGACGATCTACTTCGTCGCGAGCTTCCTGATGTCGCGCTACAGCTTGCGGCTCGAGCGCCGGCTCAAGGTCGGCGGCGGGCGCTGAGGACTGGAGCGGGTGAAGGGAATCGAACCCTCGTATGAAGCTTGGGAAGCTGCCGTTCTGCCATTGAACTACACCCGCAGCCCGCGCGGATTATAGGGAGCGGCTCTCGCTGCGACAGTGCCCTCTAGCATCGAGCACCAAGCCGAATCGACGACGCATGACGACCTCGGATCCGGAGCAATCGAAGCGCGATGGCACGAAGCCGATCCGCAGCTTCGTGGTTCGCGCCGGCCGCATGGGCCCGGGCCAGGCGCGCGCGCTGGCGACGCTCGCGCCGCGCTACGTCGTGCCGTTCCGGCCGGCGCCGATCGACTTCGCCACGCTGTTCGGTCGTGTCGCGCCGGTCGTCGTCGAGATCGGCTTCGGCATGGGGCAAGCGACCGCGGCGATCGCTGCAGCGCGGCGCGACGTCGACTTCGTCGGCATCGAGGTCCATCCGCCCGGAGTCGGCGCGCTCCTGCAGCGCATCCGCGAGGCCGCGCTCGCGAACGTCCGTATCGTCCAGCACGATGCAGTCGAGGTCCTCGAGTCGATGATCGCGCCGGCGTCGCTCGCGGGGGTCCACGTCTTCTTCCCCGACCCGTGGCCGAAGAAACGGCACCACAAGCGCAGGCTGATCCAGCCGCCGTTCGTACGCCTGCTCGCGAGCCGACTCGCCAACGGCGCGACGCTGCACTGCGCAACCGACTGGGAGCCGTATGCGGAGCAGATGCTCGCGGTGCTCGCGGCCGAGCCGTCGCTCGTCAACGCCGCCGGCACCGGCTACGCCGAGCGGCCTGCCGCGCGCCCGTTGACCAAGTTCGAGCAACGCGGCATCGACCGCGGTCACGGCGTCCGCGATCTCGTCTTCACGAAGCGCTCGTGAGCGCGTCCGTCCGGAGTCGCAGCTCGAGGCGCAACAGCGTCGCGTCGCCGTCCTCGCGACGAACCGAAAAGCCGAGCTTGCGCGCGAGCATGACCATGGCGTGGTTCTCGGCGAGCGTGATTCCCGAAAGCGTCGCCGCGCCGACGTTGCGCGCCGCCTCGACGAGCTTGCCGAGCAGCATCCGGCCGAGCCCGCGGCCCTGCCAGGCGTCTGCGATCACGATCGCGAAGTCCCAGCGCCCTTCGGCGGCGTCCTCGACGACGCCTTGCGCGAAGCCGACCTCCTCCTCGTCGCGGCCGACTCCCACGAGCGCGACGAGGCCGATCTCGCGGCCCGGATCGATGTGGGTCCATCGCTCGAGCTCGCCGGGCTGCAGCTGCCGGCCCGAGAGCAGACGAAGGTAGCGGCTGCGCGCCGACAGGCCGTAGACGAATCGGCGCTCGAGTTCGAGGTCGCTCGGCAGGACCGGCCGGATGCGGATCGCCGCGTCGGGCGCACGCCGTCCGGGGGCTTGCGTGGGCGACGAGCCGGCGCCGGGAGACATGAGGTCGCGGAATGCCATGGCGCGACTGTCGACACGCCGGACGCTCGGCACAAACGGTCGTTTCTCATGGCTCGCATGCGGCAAAGGAATGCAACGCGGCAGCGCCGCCGCTTCACCCCTGCCAGGCGACGAGGCCGCTCCACGCGGTCGCGAGGACGACGACGCCGAACGCGATCCGGTACCACGCGAACGGAACGAACGTGTGCGTGGAGACATAGCGCAGCAGCCAGCGCACGCAGAGCCAAGCGAACACGAACGAGAAGCCGAAGCCGACGAGAAAGAGCGGCAGGTCGGCGGCCGACAGCAGCGCGCGCTCCTTCCACAGGCTGTACGCGCCGGCGCCGATCAGCGTCGGGATCGCGAGGAAGAAGCTGAACTCGGTCGCTGCCTTGCGCGACAGTCCGAGCAGCATGCCGCCGATGATCGTCGCGCCCGAGCGGCTCGTTCCCGGAATCATGCCGAGGCATTGCACGAAGCCGACCTTGAGCGCGTCGAGCGGCGTCATGTCGTCGACCTCGGCGATGCGCACCTGCAAGCGCGCGCTGCGTTCGACCCAGAGGATGATCAGCGCGCCGACGATGAACGCGGCGGCGACGACCGGAGCGTTGAAGAGATGCGCCTTGATCGCCTTGTACGCGATCAGCCCGATCACCGCCGCCGGCAGGAAGCCGATCAGGACGTTGAGAAGGAAGCGTCTCGCCGCCGGGCGGTCGCCGACATGGGCAACCGCGCCGGCGAGGCGCGACCAGTACACGATCACGACCGCGAGAATCGCGCCGGTCTGGATCGCGATGTCGAACACCTTGCTCTTGTCGTCGCTGAAGCCGAGCAGCGAGCCGGCGAGGATGAGGTGGCCGGTGCTCGAGATCGGAAGGAACTCGGTGAGCCCTTCGACGATGCCCATCACGGCGGCCTTGGCGAGCAGGATCAGGTCCAGGGAAGTCTCCACGCGACGCGAAAGCGCGCGATGTTAGCGGGGCGGGGATCGCGTCCGATTGCGTGCTTCACGGGATCGGGACGGCAGGGCACCCTGCTTTGCGGAAGTAGAGGAGGAGGGCCGGCCGTTCAGGCCAGGCCCGGGGGATATGGAGCAAAGCAGGGTGCCCTGCCGTCCCGATCCCATGCGCCACGATCCGATCGCGAGCGCCCCGCTAACATCGCGCGCTTTCGCGTCGCGTGG
>DATJIM010000374.1:0-2574 GCA_035493195.1 Caldimonas sp. | reverse complement strand
GATCAAGCCCGGACCCGGCGGCCGGCGCGGCCGCGTCACCGCGTGGGATCCGGCGGCGGCGAAGGCGCGCTGGGTGATCGACGAAGACCTGCCGGTCTGGAGCGGCGCGCTCGCGACCGCCGGCGACCTCGTCTTCTACGGAACGATGGACGGCTGGTTCAAGGCGGTCGATGCCAACAGCGGCCGCCTCGTGTGGCAGTTCAAGACCGGCTCGGGAATCGTCGGCCAGCCGATCTCGTACCGCGGCCCCGACGGCAAGCAGTACGTCGCCGTGCTCTCGGGCGTCGGCGGCTGGGCCGGCGCCGTCGTCGCCGGCGACCTCGACACGCGCGACGGCAGCGCGGCAGGCGGCTTCGCGAACACGATGCGCGACCTCAAGGAGCGAACGACCAAGGGAGGCATGCTCTATGTCTTCGCGCTTCCTTGAACTCGAACGCGCGCGCCTGCTCGCCGTCGTCGCCGTCGTCGCCGCAGCGACGGGCGCTTGCCAGCGCGAGACGCGCGACTTCCTGCCGCCGAAGCCGGGCGCCGTCGTCGCCGGCGCCGCGAGCGCAGCCGCGTCGCAGGCAGAGATCGCGAACGCCGCGGCGATGGTCGGCCGCTACGAGCACAACGCGTACGGGACGAGTGCCGGCAAGCGCCTCTGGACTTGGTACAACTGCAGCGGCTGCCACGGCGCTGGCGGCGGCGGCGGCTCAGGCCCCGCGCTGATCGACGACGTCTGGATCTACGGCGGCGACGCCGGCACGGTCTACCAGACGATCGCGTACGGGCGCCCGAACGGCATGCCCGCGTTCGGCAGCCGCATCCCGAAGGACCAGATCTGGCAGCTCGCTGCCTACGTCCGCTCGATGGCGGGGCTCGCTTCGGCAGACGCCGCACCGAACCGCGACGACGCGTTCCTGACGCGAACCCCCGAGTCGTTCCTCGATCCGCAGAAGCCCGAGACGGTGAAGCCGTCGGCGGCTGGCGGCCGCCCGCAATGAACGGCATCCACGACGCGCTCGCACCCGCCGGTCCGCAGGCGCTCGCGCTCTTCCATCTCTGGAACGCGATGCTCGTCGTCTGCACGGTCGTCTTCGCGCTGACGATGGCGGCGCTCGCGATCGCGCTCTGGCGCGCGCCGCGCGCGACCGAGCGTGCCTCCGCCGACCTCGACGCACAACCGCGCAAGGAAGCCGCGCTGCGCCGCTCGGTCGTCTGGGGCATCGCGGGGTCGTCGGTGCTGCTGCTCGTGCTGTTGTTCGCGAGCTTCTACGCCGATCGCGCACTCTCGGCGCTGCCGCTCGCCGACGCCGTTCACATCGACCTCGTCGGCCACCGCTTCTGGTGGGAAGCGCACTACGAGCCGCACGACCCGGAGCAGACGTTCGCGACCGCGAACGAGCTGCACGTTCCGGTCGGGCGACCGGTGCTGATCCGGCTGCGCGCCGACGACGTCATCCACAGCTTCTGGGTTCCGAGCCTGAGCGGCAAGAAGGACCTGATCCCCGGCCGCGAGTCGACGATCGCGGTGCGCGCCGACCGCGTCGGCACGTACCGCGGCCAGTGCGCCGAGTTCTGCGGCTACCAGCACGCGCAGATGGCGCTCGTCGTCGTCGCCGAAACGCCCGAACGCTACGAGCGCTGGCGCAGTCTGCAGCGCGAGCCGGCGCACGCGCCGAGCGACGCGCAGCAGGCGCGCGGCCGCGAGCTCGTCGAGCAGACGAGCTGCGCGATGTGCCACGCGATCGTCGGCACGCGCGCCGGCGGCCGTCGCGCGCCCGACCTCACCCATGTCGCGGGGCGCGGCTGGCTCGGCGCGGGCGCGGTCGCGAACACGCCGAAGCTGCGCGCCGAATGGATCGCCAACGCGCAGAAGTTCAAGCCGGGTGTCGACATGCCGCCGATCGACGTCGCGGCCGACGACCTCGCCGCGATCTCGGCGTACCTCGGATCGCTCGAGTGATGGAAAGCGTCGGCGCGCTGCCCTCGCGACCGCGCCCGCGCAAGCGCGCGCGAACGCGATCGGCCGCTGCCGCCCACCGCCCGATGGTGCGCGACGGCGACGGCCCCGGCTCGCGCGCCGCCGAAGAGCTCGAGCGCACCTGGCAGGAAAAGCCCGGCCTGGTCGGCTGGCTCTCGATCAACAACCACAAGACGCTGGGGCTCCGCTTCGTCGTCACCGCGTTCTTCTTCGCCGGCCTCGCCGGCGTCATGGGCGGCCTGATGCGGCACCAGCTCGCGACCGCGAACAGCCATCTGCTCGGCCCCGACTTCTACAACCAGCTCTTCTCGATGCACGGGACGACGATGATGTTCCTGTTCGCCGTCCCGGTGATGCAGGGCTTCGCGCTCTACATCGTCCCGCTCATGATCGGGACGCGGAACACGGCGTTCCCGCGGATGTCGGCGTGCGCGTACTGGCTGTACCTGTTCGGCGGCCTCCTCCTGTTCGGCGCGTTCGCGACCAACACCGGCCCCGACGCCGGCTGGTTCGAGTACGTCCCGCTCGCCGGCCCGCAGTACGGCATCGGCAAGCGCGCCGACTTCTGGAACATGCTCGTCACCTACAGCGAGGCGATGGGGCTGATG
>DATJIM010000373.1:0-2585 GCA_035493195.1 Caldimonas sp. | reverse complement strand
CCCGACTCGACGTGCGGCAGGAACGCGTCCTGCTGGCTCTTGTTGAAGCGGTGCACCTCGTCGACGAAGACGACCGTCGCGCGCCCTGCCGTTCGCGCCGCGTGCGCGCGCTCGACCGCCTCGCGGATGTCCTTGACGCCGCCGAGCACCGCCGACATCGCGATGAACTGGGCGGCGAACGCGTCGGCCATCAGCCGCGCGAGCGTGGTCTTGCCGACGCCCGGCGGCCCCCAGAGGATCATCGAGTGCAGCCGCCCCGACTCGAACGCGACGCGCAGCGGCTTGCCGGGCCCGAGCAGATGGCGCTGGCCGATCACCTCGTCGATCGTCGTCGGCCGCAGCCGCTCGGCGAGCGGCACGGCGGCGTCAGCGAAGCCGAGTTCGAGCGAGGTCTGGGGCACGGAAGAAGCCAGGGAAGCGCAGTCCGATTCTGCCGCCTCGGCCGGCGCGGTCGCGATGCGGGACATAAGATGCGCGCTCCTCAGAACAGCCAGCGCATGCATCCGCCGACGTTCGCCGCGATCTCGTCCGTGCTGATCGAGAGCTTCCACGTCGACGCCGCGGCCGTCGCACCCGAAGCGGCACTCGACCAGCTCGGCCTCGACTCGCTGGCGCTGATGGAGTTCGTCTTCGCGGTCGAGGACCGCTTCGACGTCCGCATCCCCGAGGAGCGCCTCGATCCGCGCCAGGCCGGCGTCACGCTCGCGCAGCTCGCGGCGTTGATCGACGAAGCCGTCGCGGCCAAGGCGAGCCGCGATGTCGCCGGCTAGCCGGGCCGCGGCGCCGGTCGCGGTCACCGGCAGCGGCGTCGTCAGCCCGATCGGCGTCGGCGTCGCCGCGTTCGCCGACGCGGTCATGGCCGGTCGCTCGGCGGTTCGCGCGCACACGGTCGATCTCGTCGGCCTCGACGTTCCGCCCGTGCCGATCGCCGCCGTCGACTTCGACGCCCTTGCGGTGCAATCGCCTTCGCGGATTCCGCTCGACCGCGCAACCGCGATGGCGCTCGCCGCCGCCGACCAGGCCGCGCGCGCCGCCGGGCTCGTCGACGGCAGCGTCGACGGCGAGCGGCTCGGCGTCTTCTGGGGCAGTGGGATGGCCGGCGCGTCGACGTTCGAGACGACGCTGAAGACCGTCTACGTCGACCACCGCAGGATGCGGCCGACGAGCGTCGTGACGACGATGCCGAACGCGCCCACCGCCGAGCTCGCGGTGCGCTTCCGCGCCCGCGGCGCGGCGCTCGCCTACGCGTGCGCGTGCGCGTCGTCGGCGGTTGCGATCGGTGAGGCGATGCGGGCGATCCGCTCCGGCGCGATCGACGTCGCCGTCGTCGGTGGCAGCGAATCGCTGCTCACCGACGGCGTCGTCGCCGGCTGGCAGGCGATGCGCGTGCTTGCGCCGATCGCAGCCGATGCGACCGCCGACGTCGCGGCGCACGCGTGCCGCCCGTTCGCTCGCGACCGCGCCGGCTTCGCGCTCGGCGAGGCAGCGGCGGCGTTCGTGATCGAATCGATCGAGCACGCGCGCTCGCGCGGCGCGTCGTGGCAATGGCAGCTCGCCGGCTACGCGAGCAACTGCGACGGCGTGCACATCACCAACCCCGACGCCGAAGGACAGGTGCGCGCGATGCGGGCGGCGCTCGCCGACGCCGGGCTCGGTGCGGCCGAGATCGGCCACGTCAACGCGCACGGCACCGCGACGCTCGCCGGCGACGCCGCCGAAGCGACTTCGATCGCGACGGTGTTCGGGACGCGCGGAGTGCCGGTGACGTCGACGAAGGCGATCCTCGGCCACCTGCTCGGCGCCGGCGGCGCGGTCGAGCTGCTCGCCGCGGCGTGTGCGCTCGTCGCGTCACGGCTGCCGCCGACCGCGAACACCGAGGTCGTCGACCCGGCGTTCGCGATCGACCTCGTGACGGGCGCGGCGCGCGACGCGCCGGCGCTTCGCCACGCGCTCTCGAGCTCGTTCGCGTTCGGCGGAACGAACGCGGTCCTCGTCGCGTCGCGCGCCGGCTGAGCGGCAGCGACGCCAGGCTCGAGTTCGCCATGCCGACCGGGAGCCCCGGCCTATTGCTCGATGACGTCGGCGCCCGGCGGCACCGTGAAGCGGAACGTCTCCGCCGGGATCGCGACATTGGGAACGAACGCGCTGAAGCGCAGCAGCGAGCGTTGGCCGAAGCTGTCGACGATCTCGAGCGCGGCGAGTGTCGTGCCTTGGAAGCCGACGCGGACCGACTGGAACGCGCCGTCCTTCGCCTTCGGCTTGGCCTCGACCCAGTCGAGGCCGTCCTTCGCCGGCAACGGCGAGAGATCGAAGTCGCGCTCGAGGCCACCGCCGGCGAGCAGCGCCGCGGGCGTCGCGCCGAGCGCCTGGCCGAGCTTGCGGCTGCTCACCTGGTTCAAGTCGGCGTCGTAGATCCAGACCTTCTCGCCGTCGCCGACGATCGTCTGCTCGAACGGCTTGACGTACGCGAAGCGAAAGCGGTTCGGTCGCGAGAACTCGAAGCTTCCGCTCGACGTCTTCTTCTTCGCACCGTCGGGCGACGTCACGGTCTGCGTGAACTGCGCGCGGCCGCTCTTGACGTCGCG
>DATJIM010000372.1:0-27002 GCA_035493195.1 Caldimonas sp. | reverse complement strand
TGAGGTGGCCTTCATGGACAAGTCGAAAGTCGTCGACGTGCTGAACCGGCTTCTCGAGTCCGAGCTTGCCGGCGTCGTGCGCTACACCCACTACTCGTTCCTCGTGTTCGGCTTCGGCCGCATCCCGATCGTCTCGTGGCTGCGCGGCCAAGCCGACGAGTCGATGCTGCACGCGCAGCAGATCGGCGAGTGGATCACCAATCTGGGCGAATATCCCTCGCTCGGCATCGGCGCGCTGTTGGACAGCCACCAGACTGACATCGGCGCCATGCTGCGCGAATCGCTGGAGACCGAGAGTCAGGCGCTCGCGCTGTACCGCGAACTGCTCGATCTCGTCGCGGGAAACTCGGTCGCCCTGGAAGAATTCGCGCGGGGGATGATCATGGCCGAGGAGATGCATGCGGCCGAGGTGGACAAGATGCTCCGCAGACCGGGTGATCTGGCCGCGTTCGCGGCCTCGCTGGGCACTCCTCGACGTGTCTCGAGCTCCAACAAAGCGTGAGTGACACCGAGTGCGCCGCTTCGTCAGCCGCCAGCCCACGGTGCAGCCTAGCGTGGCGATGCTCGGGTTGTGGCAAGGCCCACTTGGCCGAGCGTCCTCAGCACGCTCCTGCGGAGGCGCTGCCTGCGGTTGTCCGGCCTTCACATCGCTGAGCCCTGCCTCCCAGCTGCTTCGATTCGTTCTGTTATTTCGACCGGATACGGCCAGCAGCGTCTGTCGGAAATCTGGCGGTCGCGTGGAAAACTTGGTTGCAAAGGTTCTTGGGATCGCGTTTAGGATCGCGCCTTTGAAGGCAATCTCCTGACCATGCCAAACATTGCATCGATCCTCAAGCAGGAAATCGCTCGCGTCGCTCGCAAAGAATTGCGTCGCGAAACCGCGGCCCTCAAGAAAGCCGCGACCGCGTACCGCAGCGAGATCGCGGCTTTGAAGCGCCGCGTTGCGGACGTCGAGCGCCAGCTCCGTGCTGGCGCGAGAACCGCGCGCCCCGCGGCGCCCACGGCGGCGAACGACGAGTCGATCCCCGAGGGAATGCGGTTCAGCGCCAAGGGTCTCGCAGGCCACCGCAAGCGCCTCGGCTTGTCTGCGGGCGAGCTCGGACTGCTGCTCGGCGTATCGACGCAGACGATCTACAACTGGGAGAGCGGCAACGCCAGGCCGCATCGCAAGTTTCTGCCGACACTGGTCGCGTTGAGAACCGTTGGCAAGAAGCAGACGCTCGCCCATCTCGAGGAGGTCAAGAAAGCGGCCTAGGCGAGAGCTCGCCCTTGCCGTGCGTGGAGCGCGAGCATCGAATCTCAAATTCATTTCGATCAATGGACAAGGCGTCGTGGATCGATGCGTTCGTGATCCACATGACCAGGCTCGGCGACAGATCGCCCAGGCTCGGCCAGTTGGGCGAGAGGCTCTGGCCGCACCTCGGTGACCTCGATCCCGAAAAGGTCGCTGAAGGACAGCATGCGATCGGTGACTCGAGGCCCGGCATTTTCCCGGACACCGAGTCTGATTCGAGCAAATGACCGTCCGCATTGAGGAGCAAGCGGCGGAATGTCCACGCGCTGCAGCTCACTCGTCGAAGCTGACCACCGTAGCAACGGCAGCGTTGGCGCTGTCTTCGCTGACGCTCGCCGGCGTGCTGCTCGAGATCGCCATCTTCTGGAGCGGCGTCGCACGCGCCCGTCGCTTCGCCAAGAATGGACAACGCTTCGAGCGGCGACTGTCGGCGAAGGGCGCGACTGTGTTGATCTTGGGCGACAGCACCGGGGTGGGCGTCGGCGCGGGGCGTCCCGAGGAGTCCATCGCGGGCTTGTTCGCTGCCGACTATCCGGACGCCGATATCGTCAACGTCGCTGTCTCCGGGACGCGGGTCGCCCGAGCGATCTCCCAGGTCCGCACGTGCATCGAGGCCGGCCTGCAGTTCGATCTGGCGCTGCTGCATGTCGGCGCCAATGACGTCGTTGCCGGCACGCCCCTCACTCAGCTCACCATCGACTGCGACACCTTGCTGCGCGAGCTGGCCGAGCTCGCGGTGCAGACAGTTTGGCTGGGTCCTCCGGACCTCGGGCTCGCGCCGCTGTTTCCGCGGCCCTATGCATGGCTGATGGCGATGCGCTCGCGCGCGGCGGCGCGGGTATTCTCGGCCGCAGCCGCTCGTCACGAGGTCGTTTTCGTCGACTTCTCGGCGCCTGCGCACGTCGCTCATTTCCGAGCACGTCGCCGGACGCACTTCGCCGTTGACGGCTTTCATCCGAACAGCGCCAGCTACAAGTACGGCTATGCGACCGCCCGGCAGATGCTCGGCCTGCAAAAGCAGCCACGCTGAATCAGGTCATCTGGCCTAGCGTTGCGATCGTCAACGACTACGCTTTGCGTGCGGGTCAGGGCCGCGCGCCTCGGGACCTGTCGCCGGCTGGTTGCTGGTCCGATGAGGCGCGCCCGCGAGCAGCCGAGCCAGGAAGCTGCGCGTGCGCTCGTGCGTCGGACGTCCCAGCACGTCTTCGGGCGTGCCGTGCTCGACGACGACGCCGCCGTCCATGAAGGCGACCCGGTCGCCGGCGTCGCGCGCGAACGTCATCTCGTGCGTGACGACGATCATCGTCATGCCGTCGTCGGCGAGGCCGCGCATCACCGCGAGCACCTCGTCGACGAGCTCCGGGTCGAGCGCCGACGTTGGCTCGTCGAACAGCATCAGCTTGGGCTCCATCGCCAGCGCGCGCGCGATCGCGACGCGCTGCTGCTGGCCGCCCGAGAGCCGCGCCGGATAGGCGTCGATCTTGTCGAGCAGGCCGACGCGATCGAGCAGGGCGCGGCCGCGTGCCACGGCGGCGTCGCGCCGCTCGCCGCGCACCCGCAGCGGCGCTTCGATCAGGTTCTCGAGCACGGTCATGTGCGGGAACAGGTTGAAGCGCTGGAACACCATGCCGATCGCGGCGCGCTGGCGGCAGACGTCGCGCTCGTGCATCTCGTAGAGCCTGTCGCCGCGCTCGCGGTAGCCGACCGCCTCGCCGTCGACCTCGATCCGGCCGGCGTCGATCTTTTCGAGGTGGTTGATGCAGCGAAGGAACGTGCTCTTCCCCGATCCCGACGGGCCGATCAGGCAGAGCACCTCGCCGGCGGCGACCTCGAGGTCGATGCCCTTCAGCACTTCGTCGCGGCCGTAGCGCTTGTGCACGCCTTCGGCCCGCACCATCGGCCGCGCGCCCGCAACGATCGCCGCGGCGGTGTCCATCAGCGGCTGCGCAGGCCGGTGCCCGAGCGGGCCAGCCGACGCTCGACGAGGTACTGGCCGAGGCTCGTGATCGTCGTCAGCACCAGGTACCAGAACGTCGCGACCAGCATCAGCTCGATCGTCTTCAGGTTCGCCGACGAGATGTTCTCGGCGGCGGTGAGCAGGTCGCCGCCCGCGATCACCGAGACGAGCGAGGTCGCCTTGAGGAGCGAGATGAACTGGTTGCCCGACGGCGGGATGATCACACGCAGCGCCTGCGGCAGCAGGATCCGGCGCATCGCCAGCGCGCGCGACATGCCGAGTGCGAGCGACGCGTCGACCTGGCCCTGGTCGACCGAGAGGATGCCCGCGCGGACGATCTCGGCCATGTACGCGGCTTCGTTCAAACCGAGCGCGACAACCGACGCGACGAACGGCGTGACGAGCGCGTTGGTGTCGAACGGGCCGATGTGCTGGAACAGCAGCGCCAGATTGCCCCAGAGGAGGATCTGCACCAGCAGCGGCGTGCCGCGCAGCAGCCACGTGTAGGCGGCGCTGAAGAGGCGCAGCACCGGGCTCGGCGACAGCCGCATGACTGCGAGCAGCACGCCAAGCACGCCGCCGATCACCGCGGCCAGGAGCGCCAGCACGACCGTGACGCGCAGGCCGGTGAGGATCGCGGGCGCGAACTGGAACTGGCCGATCGCACGGTGGTCGATGTGCGGGTTGTTCCACACCGACACGAGCAGCGCCCCGGCGAGGGCGACGACGAGGGCGCTGCTCAGCCAGAGGCCGGGGCGGCGCAGCGGCACGACCCGGCGCGGCGCCACGGCAGGCACGGCCGCGGTCTCAGATCTTGACGTTCTTGCCGCCGTTGATCGCCGCGCTGCCGATGTTGCCGCCCTCGAGCCCGTGCTTCTGCAGGATCTTCAGGTAGGTGCCGTCGGCGATCACCGCGTCGAGCGCCTTCTTGAGCTGGTCGCGGAGCACCGTGTTCGACTTCGGCACGGCGATGCCGATCGGCACCGGCTGGTACTCGTGACCGGCGACGACGTCGAAGACCTGCCCGTCGCCGGCCGTCTTGGCGAGATAGACCATCACCGGCGAGTTGCCGAGGAAGGCGCCGACGCGGCCGGTCTGCACCTGCAGGCGCGCGTCCGAAGGCTGCGCGTACTGCATGACGGAGATCGGCTGCTTGCCGGCCTTCGTGCAGGCGGCGCTCATGTCCTCGGCGAGCTTCACCTGCGTCGAGCCTTGCACCGTCGAGACGGTCTTGCCGCACGCGGTCTCGAGGCTTTCGATCTTCTCGGGGTTGCCTTTCTTGACCAGCAGCTTGGTGCCGAAGTTGAAGAAGTCGACGAAGTCGAGCACCTGTTCGCGCTCGGGCGTGTCGTTCATCACAGTGAACGCGATGTCGATGCTCTTCGCTTCGAGCGCCGGGATCAGCGCCGGGAACGCCATCGGCTTGAAGACGATCGTGCGGCCCATCTGCTTGCTCATCGCCGCCGCGAGGTCCACGATCATTCCCTGCAGCGTCGTGCCGTCGGCCGCGTAAGCGATCATCGGCGGGCTGTTCGTGAGCGAGCCGGCCGCGATGTCGTCGGCGGCCTGCGCGGGCACCGCACCGAACGGCGCGGCAGACGCGAACGCGATTGGCAGCAGAGCGCGGAGGAGGGGTCGGATGGCGATGGACATGGCAATCCTCGAAGTCAGGACGGTGCTCGCGGGTGCGGGGCCGCGATCGTACCGCGGGCATCGACACCTCAGAGAGGGCCATCGAAGCCACGCCTTCAGGCCCATCAAATTTGGCCATCGATTTCCGCTTGCCTGAAGGCACATCAGCGCTTGCGCTGCGTCCTCAACTCGGTTGCGCAGCGAGCTTCTCGCGAAGACGCGCCGCCTCGCGGCTGAGTTCCGAATCAGGCTCGCTGCCGAGGGCAACCGCTGCGGCTTCTGCTTCGGCGAGCGCTTGGCGAGCGGTGTCGCAATCGCCGAGCGCGCATTCGGCCTGCCCACGCGCGCAAAGCAGCTTCGCGAGCTCGAACCGATCATCAATCTCCCGCAGCAGCCGCTCGCCGGCACGCAAGGCTTCGAGCGCCTCCTCGATGCGTCCGGCGTGCAGGTGCAAGACGCCGATGCTGCCTAGCACAGCGCCCTCGACACGCCGGTTGCCCACCTCGCGGATGATGACCAGCGCCTGCTCGAAAGCAGCGCGCGCCGCGTCCGGCCGGCCACGCTCGCGTTCGAACACGCCGAGGTTCGCGAGGATGCTGCTCTCAATGTTGCGGTTGCCGATGTCGCGGTGGATCGCGAGCGCCTGCTCGTAGCAAGCCCGAGCGCTGTCGCTCTGGCCCAGCTGGTGGTACATCACCCCCATGTTGCCGAGCACGCCGCCTTCGTCACGCCGATTGCCGCCTTCGCGATGGATCACGAGCGCCTGCTCGTAGTAAACGGCCGCCTGCGACAACCGGCCCTGGTCGGTCATCAATGCCGCGAGGTTGCCGAGAACCACGCCCTCGTCGCGGCGGTTGCCGACCTCGCGCAGCACCTCGAGCGCCTCGACGTAGTGCGCGAGCGCAGCGTCGGCGCGGCCCTGTTCGTCATGCAGGCCACCCAAGTTGCCGAGCATCGGGCCTTCGCTGCGCCGGTCGCCGAGCGAACGAGCGATCGCCAGCGAGGCTTCGAGCCGCGAACGCGCTTGCTCGGGATGGCCTTGCTGGTGAAGCAGGATCCCCATGTTGCGCAGGATGCCGGCCTCACGACGCCGATCGCCGAGCGCTTGCGCAAGCGCCAAGCCCTCTTCGAGCATCGCGAGCGGGGCCGAGCCTTGCCCGCCGCGCCAAGCGGCCATGGCGGCGATCATGCACATCGTCGCGCGCATCTCGTCGGTCAGCGGGAGCGCCAGCACCCGCATCGCCAGATGACTGGCAAGCACGAACGGCCCTTGCAGCGCCAGCACCTCCCAGGCGGCGCGAAAGCTGCCGACTGCAATGGCGCCGTCGCCGCGATCGACAGCGCGACGACAGGCGGCGACCAGATTGTCGAGCTCAAGCGTTAGCGAACGGCGCAGGCGCATGCCGTCGGGGCCGGCCAGCGCGTCGATCGCCGCGTCGCTGCCGAATCCGGCGAACCATGTTCCATGACGCCAGTCGGCGCCGTCGCGGCCAAAATCGTCGAGGCGCTGCCGTGCGTATTCGTGGATGCTGACGTACATGCCGAAGTGCGGCTCGTCGATGTCGTAGCGGTGTGTTCCCGCACGGACGTCGGTGCGCACCAGGCTCTTGTCGACAAGGGCCTGGACGATATCGAGCGTTTCGGGTGCTTGCGGCCATTGCGATACGTCGAGCACGGCCTCGGCGGCCAGAAGCGTGAAACCGCCTTCGAACGCTGAGCATTGCGCGAACGCAGCTTGCTCCCACGGTGCGAGAAGCTCCCATGACCAGTCGATCGCGGCACGCAACGTCGCATGCCGCGCTGCGGCGTCGCGCGTGCCGGCGAGCAGGCGAAAACGGTCGCGCATGCGCGCCACCAATTGCGTCGGCGACAGCACGCCGATGCGGGCGGCGGCAAGCTCGATCGCGAGCGGCAGACCATCAAGCAGGCGGACGACCTCGGCGACGTCTGCGCGGTTCGTGTCGTTGAGAGCGAATGCCGGCTGTTGGGCTGCGGCGCGCGCGACGAACAGCTCGATTGCGTCGACGCCGAGCGGCAGCGGGTCGAGCGCGAGCGGCGTCTCGCCGCGCAGGTGCAGACGCTCGCGGCTCGTGACGACGAAGCTCGCCTCCGCCGCTCGGTCGAGCCATGCGCCGACCGTCGCGGGAGCGTGCGGCGCGACCTGCTCGAAGTTGTCGAGGATGACAAGGCAGCGCGCGCGGCCGGCGATCGCGTGGCCGAGCTGCACGCTGGGCTCGGCCTTGCCGAGCGACACGTCGAGCGCGATCGCGACGGCCCTGTACACGCCGTCGAGCGTGCGAGCCTCGCTCAAGTCGCAAAAGTAGACGCCGCCCGGCCAGTCGCCGAGCCAGGTCCGCGCGTAGCGCGCGACGAAGCGGGTCTTGCCAATGCCGCCCGGGCCGAGCACGGTGATGAGCCGTGCCTCGTCATCGAGCCGTTGAGCGAGTCGGCGCAGCTCGGCGGCGCGACCGATGAAGGCGTCGCGCTCTGCGGGCAGGTTCTGGCGCACGCTGCGTATCGGCGCCCAGACGTCGCCCGCGCGGACGACGCGATACGCCTTGGGGGTGTCGGCAGGCGGCGCGAATTCGTTCAGACCCTCGACGCCGATCTCAAACAGCTCGACGGGCAGCTCGATGCCTTTCAGGCGAAAGTGCCCGTGGCTGTCGACGACCGCGCCCTTGATCGCCGGATCGCCGAGCGCGGCGCGGGCATCGGCGCTGAGCAGCGTCTGGCCGCCCCGCGCGAGCGCCATCACGCGCGCAGCGAACGGCTTCGCAAGGCCTTCGATCTCGACGGGCTTGGCGCCGCGTGCGACGTCGACCGGCGCGTTCTCGCGCAGCGTCACGTTGCCGACATGCAGACCGACGCGCGCTGCCACCTCAAGGCCGCGAAGGGCCTCGTGATAGTCGAGCGCGAAGCGCGCAGCGTGGGAGATACTCTCGAACAGCGCGAAGAAGCCGTCGGTGCGGTCGATTTCCCGGCCGCCGTGTCGTGCCAGCAGCTCGCGCGCGCGACGGTCGTGCTCGACCCAGAGCTGCGCCGCACGTTCGTCACCCAGTCGCTCGACGATCATCGTGCTGTCGACGACATCGGTGAAGACCAACGCGTGCATGGCCATTGCCGGATTCTGACTGGGATCCGCTGCGCCGCGTCATCCGCAGGATCGATGATCCCGCTGCATCGAAACGAGACATCGAGTCAAAGGGTCGCTGGCGCTTCGGACGACCGCAGCGCGACTGAAAGCGCGCGGTCTGCCGATGAGTCACCGACGGCAATCGCGGGCCGACGATCTGAACCCTTGCAATCAGCTATCGCGAGCGCTACCGCCAGTTCGCTTCGAGCGCTATTCGTACAGCCCGGTTGGTGTGGGTCGATGCGAGTCTCGTCTCGGCGAATCCGGGGCTTTGGAACGCCGTCGCTTCGAGCTCGGCTTGAGCCAGCGCATTCGTGAGGGAGATTCGAATCCGAGACTCCTTGTCCAATCGTCTCACCGCAAACACATCCAAGGACCGCCTAACGCCACGATACACGGCCGTCTGATTGGTGGTCCAGGTCGTGCCTCCAGTCTGGAGTGAAAAGGCGATGCCAGCCGTAAATGCCGCAGATCGTTGATAGTCAAGCGCGACGGTAGCCGTGGTCGGAGTTTGAGTCGCTATCCGATTGTTGGGCCTCTCGACACGATCGACTGCGGACCAATTCCTGCCGAAATTTGCTTTGATGTCCACGTCAGGAGCGTCTGCCGCCCACTTCCTGACATTGGACTTGAACCCTAGGGTCAGGCCAGCAACCGAGGCGGGTCCCAGGTTTCGCGGTGACTGCGTCCATAGCCCGTCAACAAGGGATGTTTCTTCGACGATCACGTCGTTGACCCGCTGTAGGAAGGCCCCCACCGAATAGCTCACGGGCCTGTCGTTGATCTCCAATAGCGCGTCGACTCCCCAAGCGGTCTCGGCCCGGAGCTGCGGGTTTCCTACATAGTCCGGTTCCACAGGGCTGTTGTTATTGGAGAAGTATCGGCGAGGGATGATTTGGCGAGGGCTCGGCTGCCTGATGGTCTTGGAAGCCGATAGGTGGAGCTGACGATCAGGCGAACCCAACTGCCATGTCGCCTTTATCGACGGAGCCAGGATTGTCTTGGTGGTACCTACATCCACATCTGCCGGGTCAGCGGCGCGCATCCGGGTCGTCTCGGTTCTGATGCCTGCATTCACAAGCAGCGCTTCGTACGGCTGCCACTCGTCCTGTGCAAACGTCGCGAGGGTGTCGATGCTCGCTGAAAACAGGCCGCCGATGTTAGGGCCGGTTCCCACCAAATAGCGCACGTTCTCCACGACCTCCGTTCGAGTTGTGAGTTCGGCGTCATATCCTATTTTGACGACATGCCCGGGGCCCAGTAGTTCAATTGGCTGGTAGGAACCGCGATGAACGACGACTTGATCGGTCAGGCGGGAGTCGATTTGCCGATTGAGCAGGACCTCACCCGCGTCCGAGCTGCCAACCAGCATCGTGCTTCTATTGCGCACGTTCCGCGATGCAGCTAGCCTGAATTCAACTCTCGAGAAGTCCTCTAGACTGTGGACGACCGTGCTCGATAGCTGCCAAAAGGTCGTCGTTCCTGTCAGCTCGAAGTCGGAATTCGGAAAGGGCAGCAGAGAGTTGAATGCACCTTTCTGGCCGGTCCTGTCGGCGAGGTCCGACCACCGGTAAGTTGCCGCCGCAGACAGGGTCGTACGGTCGTTGGCGTGCCAGACGACATTGGGATTGACGCTCGCCGCATCGAAGCGAAGTTCGTCGCGCGTGGTGCCTCGATAGGACGCGGTGCCGGTGTTATCAGCGCGGTCAAGCTCGACGTGTCCATCTCGGACGTGAAGTTCGTGACCGAGTGAGTAGGTTGCGCCATATCGTAGGTCTGGCGTGCCCGCGTTCCATTGGCCGCTCACGTCAGCTTGGGGCCGATCGTGCTCGGTACCAACACTCACCTTCGCAGAGTTCGATTGTCCCGCCCCCGCCTTTTTCAGCACGATGTTTATCGTTCCCGCAACGCCCCTTGCACTCGTATCGGCGCTTGACACTCGAACGACCTCAAGACGTTCGATCGATTGCAGGTCCAGCGACTCGATCGCAAATCCGCGCGGCGGCGGCAAGCCATCCAGAAGAATCTGTGTGTATCCGGACCCCATCCCGCGCAGACGGATGTCGAGCGTCCCGTCTGGGTTGACGGTCGCACTGATCCCCGGGATGCGACGCAGGCTATCTGCCAACGTAGGATCGCCGAAGCGGCGAAGTTCTTCGCCTTGGAAAACAGTGCGCGTGCCGGAGCCTTCGCCCACATCCTTTCGACCGCTGACCGACACAGGAGCGAGCTGCTGCGTTGCTGGCGACGGGGGCGGCGGCGAAGTCCCTTGGCAAACTGCGCTGGCGCTGAAGGCAAGCAGGGCACTGCCCGACAGCCAGCGAGCCAAGTCGGTTCTGCAGTCCGGAAGCCCGGACGCCTCGCCGACCGACAACGGCCCCGATTTCACGGTTGCGCGCTACGCCACCGCCTGGGTCGTCGTCGCGCGACGTCGAGAAAGCGTCCAGGCCGCGGTGGCAGCGTACGTGACTAGCGCGACGGCCAGCAGGATTGCAGCGATGGAGAGCTCCCGAACCGGAACGCTCGACGTCGACCACTCTCGAATGAAGCCGACAACGAAGGCACTGGCGGCAATCGCGAACTCGGTCAGGATCGAAAGCAGCAATACTCCGAGCGATGTGCAGTCCTTGGGGATCACCTCCAGCGCCGCGCTGTACCAGCCGATGCTGAATCCCTGAAAGCTGATGGAGGACACGAGAAGCGCCGTTGCGGCAATCCACGCCAGCACCGATGGATGCTCACCAGTGAAAAGCCACCAGCTCACGATGAGACAGATGGCCAGGACGGCGACGACGTTCGCAGCTGCCGTCAGCTGCAGGGTTCGGGGGGTTCCGAGCTTGTCGGACAGCCGCCCCCAAGCTTGGGTGGCCGCGATGCCTGCCCAAACCATCGACGTCACAAACCAAAATAGCTTGTCTTCGCCGATGCTCATCACATCTCTTAGGAAAAAGACCTGAAGCGGGATGAGCGAGAAGCTCGCGACGGCGACGATGAATGCCAGAGCGCGATAAATCGGATCGTTCCACAGCGTCCGAAAGTCTTGCCGGAGCGCAACGAAGACGCCGCCGGTGCCGGATGTGCGAGTCAGCGGCGGGCCGGTCTCTTTCATCCATGCCACTTGGCGGGCCGAGAAAAATGAATAGAGGGCGAATACGACAAACAGTGCTATGAGAAATGTCCTGAAGTGCCCACTCGATCCCAGGACCGAAATGGCCAGGGCGATGAGGGCTGCGAACGCGGCCTGCACGCTCCGCAGCGTCGCGATGGTGGTACCGCGATCTTCGGCTGTGGTCCACGCCCGCATGATCAACGGCCACGAAACGTTGAAGCCGGTCATGTGGCAGATGTTGATTGCTGCCGCGGCGGCGAAGAACAGGAGCGCTGCAGCGGGGGTCGCATCGGGGGCCAACAGAAACGAGGCCCCGCAGAGAAGTAGCGCGACGATCCGGACATCGTAGCTAATGATCAAGGGACGGTACGCGTCGGAGCGATACTGAAAATACAGTCCCGCGAGTTGGAAGAAACTCAGGAAGGCGAAGACAGTCGCAACGTAGGAATACTGGACGGCCGTTACCCCGAACAGCGACACGGCGATCAGCTGAAGTACCGGCCCCGGAACGCAGAATCTCTGTATTGAGCCCAGCAAGCAATTGGCGATGACGGCCCGCCGGAGGAAAGCAGGGTTGCCTGACGCTCTCATTGCACTAGCAAGTTTGGCGACTGAGCGTGATGTCGTGGCGCCGAGGAAGGTAGTCGCTTATGACCCAATCGTAGAGTTGCTGATCGAACGAATTCGCTGAGCGCAGGGCTTCGAGATCCCGCGCGGTGAAGGAGAGCGATGGGTCGTAAGTACCTTTGTTCAGCACAAGCGTGGGATCCGTCTTCCAGCCAAACAGAGTCTCCAGACGCCGCCAACATTGCTCCGGTGCTTCGGAAACTCCGATGAACTTGAAGTGCTTATCGATGTTCAGCTTGGCTTCTTCGAGATGCGTTCGAGTGATCTGCTTTTGTTCCGTACCCGATAGCATCCGAACTTGATCGTTGATAAAGAGCAGTTCCTGCGCTTCGATCAGCTGTGCTGGGGAATAATTCAGGCTGGCAAAGTGCTCTGCTGCGGGATGTTTGTCGCGCCTCGCGTAGACGAAGTTGATTGCCGACAGGCATCTCTTCATGGGATCTCTCATGATCGAGACATAAGTGACCGGCCGCTCAACATGCTCGTGAAGGCCAACCGGCACCATCATTGAAACGGCTGCCAGCTGGTGCTCTTTCTGCCTTATGTCGTCGATCAGGGCCTCGATTTCAGGGACACCCGAACGGGTCGTAACCCCGAGTCCATCTTGCGAACGCAGCTTCAGAGTGGAGATCTTGAGTGCCGCCTCTGGAACGTTGTTCGCAAGTATTCGGCGCATCGAATTGGTAGCCGCCTTCGCGATCTGAATGTGGCAGATCAGGGCGCCGTTCTCTTGCGCACGTGTCATCGCGTCGCCTCCGCCGGGGCCGACTGTTCGACCGACGGAGGTGGCGCCGCCGGGAGGTCGACGTAGTCCCTGATCCAGTCACCGAACTCGGCGCGATACAGCCGCTGACTGTCCAGAAAGGCGTTCTCCAGCCCCTCGCGATCCCCATCGCCTCTCATGCCGAAGTAGGGATAGTGATGGAGGTACTCGCCGAAGATGGCGATGCAGTCGATGTGATAACGGTTCGTGTGCAGTATGTGACCGTGCCAGAAGTCATCGACCTGAAACGGCGGTGGCAGGGGCTTGCCTCGATACTTGCGCCACAGAAAGAGAAAGTTCTTGTATTGTTTTTCTGCGAAGTCGAGCTTCGCCCTCGACCATCCGACGACGAAGCGATCGTTCTCCATCTTGTACTTCTGCCAGGAAAAGTCCATGTGAAGAATGTAGTCGCGGACCTCTTCTAGATCTTCGATGTATGGCACGGGCTGCGGATCGGCAGCGCTGGACACTACTACGGGACGCGGCATGGCTTGCCTCCCAAGGACGCGGCTCGACGGCGATCCAAAGGCGAGAAGTGGCTGTCCGAAGCAGCTCGCTTCTCGCCGGACTTCAACCTACCTCTCGATGCAGCCGCATACCATTGCGGCGACCGAGATAGGGTGTTGCGCCGTTGCTTCGAACTTGCGCTCTTCTTCGGACAGAAGCGCTTCCAGAAGTTTTTGCGCACTGCAGGCTTCTTGGGCCGGCGTAATTGCTGTGATCGTTGGCATTTTTACAGCTCCTGTGCGTGCGTCTGCGAAAGTGCAGACGGACCAGCATAGACACGGACTTATTCATGGGTCCAGAGCGCCGTGGGGGGATTTTTGGGGGCCCTATGGGCCCTCGGATCCGCTTGCCCCGAAGTGCGCCGATTGGAACCTGCAACTCTTGAGTCGACGCTATCGTGATGCAGGGACCGCTGGCGACGCTGCCACTCAGCGCGACGAAACGCACTCCGATCGTCACAAGGGTCGGTGGTCGGCCTCGGTTTGCGCGAAGGGCGGCGGCAACATTACAGGCGTTTCGTACGCGATCCGGGGGGCCGCAACAAAAACAGATAGATCACCGCGGCAGATTGAACTGGAGTCCAGACAGCGCGAGCGATCGGCAAAGCCTGCGCCGCCCACTAGGCGTTCGATCTGCAGGTGCCAGAGCGCCCGGCAGTCGAGGCAACTTGCGACTGGTCTTCAGCCACTTCGTCCGGCCGATCGACAGCCAGTCCGGGCGCATGTTGCGCAGGCGGAACCGCGGCATGACCGTTTGCCCTTCGCGCGCGCTCGACCTACAGCGCCGCGGCGACGCGTCCGACGCATCCGCACTCGACCGCGGCGGAGGATGGCCCGCCGCGTCGATCGTTGACGCAGCGTGATCCCCGCGCCGATGCGCTCGCGCCACAGGAGCTCAAGATGTCGAAGTCGAATCCGGAAAACCTCGATCCGATCACCAAGACCCCAGGCGCGCATCCGCTCGGCACCGGCCTCGGCGCCGCCGGCGGCGCTGCCGCCGGCGCAGCGGTCGGCTCGACAGCAGGGCCGCTCGGCACGCTCGCCGGAGGCGTCGTCGGCGCGATCGCCGGCGGGCTGGCCGGCAAGGAGATCGCCGAAAACGCCAACCCGACCGAAGGCGTCAGTGCAGACGAGGACCAGCCCGTCGCCGTCGCTAGCGGCGAGGCGAGCGACGGCGCTGCCGAGCTCATCAATCCGCAGCTTGCCAACGCGATCGCCGATCACCACCTCGCCGAGGGTCTCGGCGCCGGCGGTGGCGCGGTCGTCGGCGCCGCCGCGGGAACGCCGGGCGGTCCGGTCGGCATGGTCGCCGGCGCGGCGGTCGGCGCAGTCGCCGGCGGCGCGATCGGCAAGGGGACGGCGAAGCTCGTCGACCCGAACGTCGAGGATGTCCACTGGCACGATGCCTACCGCGACCGGCCGTACTACGACAGCGCGCTCGTCTACGAAGACTATCGTCCGGCCTACGAGCTCGGCTATCGAACGCGCGCTGAGTTGCCAGAGGGAACGTTCGAGCAGGCCGAGCGCAGAATCAGCCAGGACTGGGCGATGGCCAAGGGCGAGTCGCGGCTGACGTGGGAACAGGCCAAGCTCGCCGCGCGCGACGCCTGGGACCGCGCGACCGACTGAGCGGCGCACCGGGCGCACGCGGCGTTCCTGATCGCCGGGCTGGCCGGCCGGCGCGGCGGTCCGCGCCTTGCCGCTCGATCGCGTCATGACGTTCGTTGCGATCCTCGCGCTGGCGTTCGCGATGTCGACCGACGCGTTCGCCGCGGCGATCGGCAAGGGCGCCGCGCTGCACCGGCCGCGCTGGCGCGAGGCGCTTCGCACCGGCGCGATCTTCGGCTCGATCGAAGCGTTGACTCCAGTCGTCGGCTGGGCGCTCGGCTCGATCGCGGCCAGGCTGGTCACCGCGTGGGACCACTGGATCGCGTTCGTCGTCCTCGCCGGCCTCGGCGTCCGGATGATCCGGGCCGGCGCGCGTGCCGACGTCGCGGAGATCGACGACGCGGCGCGTCCGACCCGGCACGCGTTTTGGCTGCTGGCGCTCACCGGGTTCGCGACCAGCATCGACGCGATGGCGGTCGGCGTCGGCCTCGCCTTCATCGACGTCGCCATCGTCCCCGTCGCGGTCGCGATCGGGCTGACGACGTTCGCGATGGTCACGACCGGCGTGATGCTCGGCCGCGTGCTCGGTGTCGTCGCCGGCAAGCGCGCCGAAGTCGTCGGCGGCGCGTTGCTGATCGCGATCGGCTCGCTCATCGTCGTCCAGCACCTGCGCGGGCCTTAGGCCGGTGGCGCTCGCCGCCGGGCGTCCAAGCGCTGCGGAATCGCAAGTGCGAGGTCAGCCTGCGGAGGGACAATGCGCCGATCCGAACCGGGAGGCCGCGATGAAGGTTCTGCTCGCCGTCGACGGCAGCGACTACACCAAGCGCATGCTCGAGTACCTGGCCGCGCACGACGAGCTGCTCGGCCCGTCGCACGAGTACACCGCGCTCACCGTCGTCACGCCCGTGCCGCCGCACGCTGCGCGACACATCGACCGGCAGACGCTCGAGGGCTATTACCGCGACGAGGCGACGAAGGTGCTCGACGCCGTCGTCGCGGTCGCGGCGAAGCGCAGCTGGAGCCTGACGGCGGTCTACCGTCCTGGCCACGCCGCCGAGGAGATCGCCGGGCTCGCCGAGCGCGAGGCGTTCGACCTCATCGTCATGGGCACGCACGGCCACTCCGCGCTCGGCGGCCTCGTCCTCGGCTCGGTCGCCAGCGGTGTGCTGGCACGGACGAAGAAGCCGATCCTCCTCGTGCCCTGAGCGACAGGCGGTTCGCCCGGGCATCCCGTCGCGGGAACGCCAGCGTGCCGATCGGCATCCAATCGCGGATGCAGACTGCCCACACCGCCCGCTCGGCCGCGGGCGAAGACGACCGCGCACTCGTCGCCCGCATCATCGGCGGCGATTCGGCCGCCTTCGAGATCCTCATGCGCCGCCACAACGGCGCGCTCTTCCGCACTGCGCGCGCGATCCTGCGCGACGACGCCGACGCCGAGGATGCGCTGCAGGAGGCCTACCTCGCCGCGTACCGCAACCTCGGGGCGTTCCGCGGCGACGCTCGACTGTCGACGTGGCTGACCAGGATCGTCATCAATCAGGCGCTCGGCCGCTTGCGAGCTCGCCGGCGCGACAACGTCGTCGGATTGCACGACGACATGGGCGAGCCTGCCGGGGAGGCGAAGGGAGACGCGATGGACGAGGCACCCGCGGCGTCGCCCGAGCTCGGGGCGCTGCGCGCGCAGCTGCGCCGCCTGCTCGAGCGCGAGATCGACGCGCTGCCGCTCGCGTTCCGGACGGCATTCATGCTCCGCGAGGTCGAGGAGATGCCGATCGACGAGGTCGCGGCATCGCTCGAGATCCCGCCGGCGACGGTGCGCACGCGCGTCTTTCGCGCCCGCGCGATGCTGCGCGCCGCGCTTGCCGAGGAGCTCGACCTGGCCACCGGCGACGTCTTCGCGTTCGCCGGCGCCCGCTGCGACCGGATCGTCGCCGCGGTGCTGGCGCGCCTGTCGGCGGCGGGGGAGCCTCCCGGCTAGTCGCCGGTTCGGGAACAGCCGCGCCGTCGGGCGCATCCAATGGAGCCAAGACCACTCCGGAGGACTCCCATGACCATGAAGATGACGTTCGGCGCCGCGGTCGCGGCCGCCGCACTCTTTGCCGCTCCCGCGTTCGCGCAGTCGCCGAACGACGCCCAGATCGCATCGATCGTCGTCACTGCCAACCAGGTCGACATCGACGCCGGCAAGCTCGCCGAGTCGAAGGGCAGCAACCCCGAGGTCAAGGCGTTCGGCAAGCAGATGGTCACCGACCACAGCGGCGTCAACAAGCAGGCCGTCGCGCTCGTCACCAAGCTCAAGGTGAAGCCCGAGGACAACCCGACGAGCGAGAGCCTGAAGAAGGGCGGCGAGGACAACCTCAAGAACCTGAAGACGCTGAGCGGCGCCGCGTTCGACAAGGCCTACATCGACCACGAGATCGCGTACCACCAGACGGTGCTCGACGCCCTCGACAAGACGCTGATCCCGAGCGCCCAGAACGCCGAGCTGAAGAACCTGCTCGTCACGGTCCGGCCGGCATTCGTCGCCCACCTCGAACACGCGAAGATGGTGCAGGCGAAACTTGGCAAGTAGCGTTCAGCCCCGCCCGCCGCGCCGCGGCGTCGTCGTCGCGGCGGCGCTCGCGGCTGCCGGGCTCGGCATCGTCGCCGGCGCGGTCGCCGCCGACCGCGCTGCGACGACGCACGAGATCGTCATGCAGGCGGTGCAGTTCGCGCCGGCGACGCTCAAGGTCAAGCGGGGCGATGTCGTCGTCTGGACGAACCGCGACCCGTTCCCGCACACCGCGACCGCGGCGGGCGTGTTCGACTCGAAGTCGATCGCCGAGGGCAAGTCGTGGCGCTGGCGCGCCGACCGCACCGGCACGATCGTGTACGTCTGCTCGCTGCATCCGACCATGAAGGGAACGCTCGAGGTCGAGTGAGCGCGCGCGCTACGATCGCGAGCATCCGCCGCATCGAGCGCCCGAGCTCGTGCGCCGGCCGAGCGGAGACGACGCGATGACAGCGAACGACGAGATCTTCCTGAAGAACTGCTGGTACGTCGCGGCGTGGGACCACGAGCTGATCGACGGCGCCAAGCTCGCGCGCACGATCCTCGAGCAGCCCGTCGTCCTCTACCGCGGCGAGAGTGGCCGCGTGATGGCGATGGAGGACCGTTGCTGCCACCGCGGTGCGCCGCTCTCGATGGGGCGCGTCGAAGGCGACTGCATCCGCTGCATGTACCACGGCATGAAGTTCGACCCGTCGGGCAAGTGCATCCAGATTCCGGGCCAGGAGGTGATCCCGGCGCGCCTGGGCGTGCGCAGCTTTCCGATCGTGCAGCGCGACCACCTCGTCTGGATCTGGATGGGCGACCCGGAGAAGGCCGACCCCGCGCTCGTCGTCGACTACGGGCCGCTCCACGACCCGGGCTGGCGCGGCATGCCGGCGTACATGCACTACGACGCCAACTGGCTTCTCATCGTCGACAACCTGAGCGACTTCGCGCACCTCGCGTTCGTCCACACCAAGACGCTCGGCGGCTCCGAGGAGTATGCCTACCAGACGCGGCCGATCGCGATCGAGCGCCTCGCCGACGGCTTTCGCGTCGAGCGCTGGCACATGAACAGCGATTCGCCGCCGTTCCACAAGAAGGTGATCCGCGACAAGGACGTCAAGGTCGACCGTCGAAACATCGGCCGGATGCTGGTGCCGGGGATCTTCTTTCTCGAGTCGATGTTCGCGCCCGCGGGCAGCGGCGCCGAGAAGGGCAACGTCGCCGGCGCACGGCAGTACCGCAACTGCCAGTTCATGACGCCCGAGACGCGGCGCACGACGCACTTTTTCTGGAACTACCTCCACAACTTCGACCTCGACGACCCGAACATCGCGCTGTCGCTGTGCAACAGCCTGCGCGAGGGCTTCATGGAGGACAAGGCGATCATCGAGGCGCAGCAGTGCCTCTTCGACCGCGCGCCCGAGACGCAGTTGCTCGCGATCGCGGCCGACGCCGCGTTGGCGCACTTCCGCAGGGTCTTCGGCCAGCGCCTCGCCGCCGAGCGCGCGGAGATGGCCGCCGCGGCCTGATCCTGCTCAGCCGGCGACCGGCGGCAGAAGCTTCCTGAGTTGCTCCGGGTCGACCGGCTTTTGCAGGTAGTGGTCGACGCGCGCGAACGTGTCGGAGACGCGTTCGTCGTCGTGCTCGCGTCCGGTGACCGCGATCAACACGATGTCGTCGCCGTAGCGGTCGCGCAGCAGCCGGGTCAGCTGGTTGCCGTCCATTCCCGGCATGCCGATGTCGAGCAGGACGCAATGCGGCTGCTCGGCCTCGATCAGGGCGAGCGCGCGCGCGCCGTCGGTCGCGACGGCGACCTTGTAGCCGCTCAGCTCGAGCGTCTCGGCGAGCGACTCTGCCGCATCCGCGACGTCGTCGACCACGAGCACCCGAACGTCGTCATCCGCCATCTCGCGATTTTCTCATCTCGGCACGGCCGCGCCGTGCCACCGGCACCGAAAAGTCGGCCGGCGGGCAATCGGGGCTCAGCCCGGGGTGGCCGCGTCGGTCGCCTTCTTCGCGGCTCGCTTGCCGCGACCGCGCGGGGCGGACCCGTCGGCCCGCATCAGCTCGGCTCGCCGAGTCGCCATGGGCATGACGATCGCGTACAGGTCCATCTTGGTGCGTCGGCACTCGTCGAAGAGCGAGCCTTCCTCTTCCTCGACGTGGTGACGGACGTATTCGCCGAGCACCTTGACCTTGGCATCGTAGAGGCGGTCGTCGGGATCGGACGCCTCGATCTGGGCGATCAGCCGCTTCACCGAGGCGTGCTCGACGCCCGCTTCGTCGAGCAGGTCGGGGTCGACGCCGGCCTTGCGCGCTGCCGGGTAGAAGAACTCTTCCTCGATCGTCGAGTGCACCGTCAGCATGCGGCAGATCCGCTGCGCGAGCTCCTGGCGGCCGGACGACTGGTCCTCGTCCTCGCCCATGTCGTCGTATTCGTCGAGCGCGGCGCTCACCTCGGCGTGGTCGGCCGCGAGCAGCGAGAGGATGTCCGGCGTCGCTGCCGCCGCATCCTGGTTCGCCGCGCCGTGCGTGTTCGCTGCCTGTGCCACGATCTGCTCCCGAGGTCCCCGATCGCGGGCTACGGCAATCGACGTGCCGGGACGCGGCCGCCCGTGCAGACGCTCAGCGCGGCCGGATCGGCGTGTAGAGCTGGTCGGCGGCGGCCTCGGGCTTCATCAGCCGCCAACGCTCGAGCGCGGCGAGCTCGCCCACCGAGCGCTCCGCTTCCTCGCGCTTGATGATCGGATCGAGCTCGAGGACGCGCGCGACACAGCGGGCGATCCACTCGTCGGTGTCGCGGACGTATTCGCCCGGTGCCTGGACGCGCTCGACCGGGATCCGCTCGGTGCGCTCGAAGTCGCTCTCGCCGAGCCCCTCGGTGGTCGCGAACTCGGCGCGCGCGGCCGCGCTCTTGCCGAGCCGTCGCGCGAACTCGTCGTCGGCGGCGACGATCGGGTCGAGCTGGCCGTGCGACGGCCACATCGTCGTCGCGAAGTCGACGAACTGCTCGGGCTCGGCGCCGACCTCGAGCTGGCTGAGACGCAGCGCGAAGCGATCGACCCACTGCTCGCGGGTCACGTCGAATTCCATGCTCACCCCCGCATCTCGGTGGACGGAAGCCACTCGCCGCCGACCAGCAGCTCGTGCGGCCCGAAGCGCGCCTTGTAGGCCATCTTCTCGCTGCCGCGGATCCAGTAGCCGAGGTAGACGTGGGGCAGCCCGAGCTGCCGCGTCTGCTCGATCTGCCAGAGGACGTTGTAGGTACCGTAGCTCGTCTTCGGCTGGGGCTCGAAGAAGGTGTAGACCGCCGACAGCCCGTCGTTCAGGACATCGAGGATCGAGACCATCCTGAGCGCGCCTTCGCCGTCGGTCGAGGGCTCGCGGAATTCCACCAGCCGCGAGTTGACGCGACTCTGGAGCAGGAACTGCGTGTACTGCTCGACCGAGTCGTGGTCCATGCCGCCGCCGATGTGGCGGCCGGCTTGGTAGCGCAGGTAGAGCTGGTAGTGCTCGGGGACGAAGCACAGCCGCAGCACTCGCGCCTGCAAGCCGCCGTGCGCGCGCAGCGCGCGCCGCTGGCTGCGCGTCGGCACGAACGTCGCGACCGGGACGCGCAGCGGCAGGCAGGCGCGGCAGCCGTCGCAGTACGGCCGATAGGTGAACATGCCGCTGCGGCGAAAGCCGTTCGCGACCAGGCCCGAGTAGGCGTCGGCGTGGATCAGGTGACTCGGCGTCGCGACCTGCGATCGCGCCATCCGCCCCGCGAGGTAGCTGCACGGGTACGGCGCCGTCGCGTAGAACTGCAGCGACGCGAGCGGAAGTTCTTTGGGATGGGTCACGGGCGGCTGTCCTCGCAAGCCGGGGAGCCGGGCGGCGGGGCGCCGAGGCCCAGCTCCTCCCACAACCGCAAATCATAGGACCAATCGGCGACGTCGCTCATCGCGACGGCATTGCGGAGGCGCCGCTGGAACTCGCCGTGCCCGATCTCACGGCCGCCGAGCGACGCCAGGTGCGGCGTCTTCTGCTGGCAGTCGATCGTCTCGATCGCGTGCGCGCGACAGAACGCGACGAGCGCGGCGAGCGCGATCTTCGACGCGTCGCTGCGGCGCGCGAACATCGACTCGCCGAAGAACATGCGGCCGATCGCGACTCCGTAGAGGCCGCCGGCGAGCTCACCGTCGATCCAGGTCTCGAAGCTGTGGACGCGGCCGAGCGCGTGCCACGCGGCGTAGGCGTCGATCATCTCGGCGACGATCCAGGTGCCGCTTTCGCCGTCGCGGGCGACCGTCGCGCACGACGTGATGACGCGCCGCGTCGCGGCATCGATGCGGATCGTCGCGCCGGGCGTCGCGAGAAACCGCCGGATCGTCTTCTTGAGCGAGCGACTGAGCTTGAATTCGTCGGGCAGCAGCACCATGCGCGGGTCGGGCGACCACCACAGGATCGGTTGTCCCTCGCTGAACCAGGGAAAGATCCCCTTGCGGTAGGCCTCGTCGAGCCGCGCCGGAGTCAGCTCGCCGCCGGCGGCGACGAGCCCCGGAATCTCGCTCGCTGGCGAGAACGCCCGCGCCGGGTCCGGCAGCGGATCGTGCGGGCCGCGCAGCCAGCGGATCACGCCGCGGCCGTGACCGGTTTCTTCTGCGTCAGCGCGACGCCGTTCTTGACGGCGACGATCTCGGCAAGGATCGAGACGGCGATCTCGGCCGGAGTGCGGCTGCCGATGTCGAGGCCGATCGGGCCGTGCAGGCGGGCGATCTCGGCGACGCTGAGGTCGAACATCGCCAGGCGCTCCTTGCGCTTTGCGGTGTTGCCGCGCGAGCCGAGCGCGCCGACGTAGAAAGCGGGCGACTTCAGCGCCTCGAGCAGCACGAGATCGTCGAGCTTGGGATCATGCGTCACGGCGACGACCGCGGTGTGCGGATCGAGCTGGAGCTCGACCGCGAGGTCGTCGGGCATCGCGGTGCTGAACGTCGTCCCCGAGACGTCCCACGTCAAGTGGTATTCCTCGCGCGGGTCACAGACGATGACCTCGAAATCGAGCGCGAGCGCCATCTGCGCGAGCGCGCGCGAGAGCTGGCCGGCGCCGATCACGAGCATTCGCCAGCGCGGGCCGTAGAGCGCGCGCATCGTCTTGCCGTCGAAGGTGAAGGCCTCGCCGCGATGCGCGGAATCGACGCTCACGCTGCCGGTCGCGAGGTCGACGACACGCGCGACCAGCTCGTGGCGCGAGGCGCGCTCGAGCACCTCGTCGATCCACGCGAAGTCGACGAGCGGCTCCTGCACGAGCCTGAGGTTGCCGCCGCACGGCAGGCCGAAGCGCGCCGCCTCTTCCTTGGTGACGCCGTAGACGACGAGCGAAGGCGTGCGCACGCGCTCGCCCTTGCGGACGCGGTCGATCAGGTCGTCCTCGACGCAACCGCCCGAGACCGAGCCGACGACGAGACCGTCGTCGCGCATCGCGAGCAGCGCACCCGGCGGCCGAGGTGCCGACCCCCACGTCTCGAGGACGGTGACGAGCCAGACGCCGTGGCCGGCGCGGCGCCAGTCGCGCGCCTGGACGAGCACCTGCAGGTCGAGACTGTCCATCCGCTAGATGGTACGCGTCGCCCGGTGCGACTGCCTCCAGCAGGCCTACTGCATGAACCAGCCGTGGCTGACGACGAGCGACTGGCCGGTGAGCGCGTTGGTCGGGAACGCCGCGAAGAGGAGGGCGACGGCGGCGACGTCGGCGGTCGTCGTGAACTCGCCGTCCACGGTCGTGCCGAGCATCACCTTCTTGACGACCTCTTCTTCGCTGATGCCGAGCTCCTTCGCCTGCTCGGGGATCTGCTTGTCGACGAGCGGCGTGCGGACGAACCCGGGGCAGATGACGTTGGCGCGCACCTTGTGCTTCGCGCCTTCCTTCGCGATCACCTTGGCGAGGCCGATCAGGCCGTGCTTGGCGGTGACGTACGGACCCTTGAAGACCGAAGCCTCCTTCGAATGCACCGAGCCCATGTAGATGATGCTGCCGCCGCGCCCGGAAGCGTACATGTGCGGCAGGCACGCCTTGGTCGTCAGGAACGCGCCGTCGAGGTGGATCGCGAGCATCTTCTTCCACTCGGCGAACGGGAACTCGTCGAGCGGATGGACGATCTGGACGCCGGCGTTGCTGACCAGGATGTCGACGCCGCCCCATTGGCCGACGACGGCGCCGACCGCGGCGTTGACCTGGCCCTCGTCGGTGACGTCGGCGGCGACGGCCATCGCCTGGCCGCCTTCGCCGCGCAAGGCCGCGGCTGCGGTCTCGGCGGCGTCGCGGTTGACGTCGGCGATCGCGACCTTGGCGCCTTCGCGGGCATACGTGCGCGCGATCTCGAGGCCGATGCCGCTCGCGGCCCCGGTGACGATCGCGATCCTGTCCTGCAGCTGCTTGCTCATGCGACTTTCGCTCCTGGAAGTGGTTCGGGGGTGACGGTGGCGGCGAGCGGACGCTCGGCCGTCAGGTCGAAGATCTCGACGCCGCTCGTCGGCGGCTTGCGGTGCTGCCAGCGCGGATCGGCCAGCGTCTGCGCGGTGTCGGCGACGCCGGCGCTCCAGTGCTCGAGCATCGACGCGCGCGAGAACTCGTAGTCCTTCGACTGGCTCTCGTAATGCTTGCTTCGGTAGATGAGGTGGACGACGGTGACCGCGCTGTCGGCGGGGATCCGCGCCAGCGCCTTCGCGTCGGGGTCGCCCCGCAGCTGCGCCGGCAGCCTGGCGACGAGACGCTGCGCCGCCTGCAGCAGCGCCTGGCGCTTCAGCTCGACGGTCGTGTTGAGCCGCGTCCGGCTCGAGTAGCGGATGTCCTTCTCGCGCTCGGCGACGTCGGCGATCGTCGCCGGCATGTCGCCGCGCGCCGAGAACAAATCGACCTGGAAGACGAGCCTGCGCTTGCTGCCGGGCTGGTCGAGGACGTGCTGCAGCGGCGTGTTCGAGACGAGGCCGCCGTCCCAGTAGAACTCGCCGTCGACCTCGACCGGCGGGAAGCCCGGCGGCAGCGCGGCGCTGGCCATGACGTGGCGGACGTCGATCCTGCGCTCGCGGCTGTCGAAGTAGAGGAAGTTGCCGGTGCGCACGTTGACGGCGCCGACCGAGAGACGCACCGCGCCGGAATTGATGCGGTCGAAGTCGACCATGCGCTCGAGCGTCCGCTTGAGCGGCTCGGTGTCGTAGTAGCTGATCGCGGCGAGCGTTCCCGGCGGCTGGAACGGCGCCGGCGGCACCCGCGGCTGAAAGAAGCCGGCGACGCCGAACAGCATCGCGATCGTCGCGTTCGTCTCGTTGAGGACGTCGCGGGTGCGGCCGAGCGACGAGATGCCGTCGGGAAGCTGCGGTGCCTCGACGCCGAACGGCAGCGTCGAGACGCCGTCCCAGAATTCGCGCAGCCGCTCGACGCGACGTTCGGGCGCGTTGCCGGCGATCAGCGCGGCGTTGATCGCGCCGATCGAGATGCCGGCGAGCCACGTCGGCGCGAGCGCGGCGCCTGCGAGCGTCTCGTAGACGCCGCCCTGGTACGCGCCGAGCGCGCCGCCGCCCTGCAGCACCAGGATGCATTGCTCGGCGCTCGGGCGCGCCCGGGTCTTCGACGGCATCGGAGGTGCGGCGCGCGCAGGGCTCAGTCGCGATAGCTCGGGTCGATGCGGTCGAGCTTGCGGAGCAGCCCGGGCCAGAGCAGCTCGCGCGGCCCGGCGCCTCGCGTCGCGCCGCGCTGCTGCTCCATCGCGGTCGCGATGATCGAGCGATCGACTTCGAGCAACTCACCGTCGGCGAGCGTTCCCGCGGCCTGTGCGCGCAGCTGGATCGCGCACGTCGCCTCGAAGATGTACATCGCCTGCCACGCGGTCGCGACGTCGGGCCCGACGGTGAGCAGGCCGTGGTTGCGCAGCATCAGGAACGAGCGCTCGCCGAGGTCGCCTACCAGCCGCGGCTTCTCGTCGTCGCGCAGCGCGACGCCTTCGTAGTCGTGGTACGCGAGGTCGGCGAGGACGAAGATCGATTGCTGCGAGATCGGCAGGACGCCGCGCTTCTGCGCCGACACCGCGACGCCGTTCAGCGTGTGCGTGTGCATCACGCACTGCACGTCGTGGCGCGCCGCGTGCACCGCGCTGTGGATCGTGAACCCGGCGGGATTGATCGGGAACTTGGTTTCCTGCAGCACGTTGCCGGCGATGTCGACCTTGATCAGGCTCGACGCCGTGATCTCGTCGAACATCAGCCCGTACGGGTTGATGAGGAAGTGCTCGGTCCCGGCGATCTTCGCCGTGATGTGGGTGAAGACGAGATCGTCCCAACGGAACAGGGCGACGAGACGGTACGCCGCGGCGAGATCGACGCGGGCCTGCCATTCCTCGGGCGAGACCTTGCCCTCGAGGCGCGGCAGCAGCCGCGCGAGATCGGTGGGTGCGTTCATGCGAGCTCCGAAGAGGAGAGAAAGCTTGGAAGTATCTCCCAGCGCGCCGACACGCCTCGGCGCCGCCGAACACTTCACGGTTGACGGCCGTGTTACAGCCGCGGGGCGACGAACGGGGCGGTCTTCACGGCCGTGCGGGCGGTGGCCACGCGACACTTGCGCATCGCGTCACTGCCAGTCCTTCAGATGCACACCTCGTTCGACCAGACCCTTCCGCTCCAGTCGCGCTGGGACCAGCAGGGCGTCGAGTACATCCGCTCGAACATCGACTGGTGTGCGCGCTGCTCGAAGCGGCTCGTCGGCCTGAACCCCGGGCTGACGCCGGAACAGGCGATGGACCTCGCGCAGGACCTGAGCCAGGACGACAACCTGCGCGCGCGGGTTCCCGAGATGGTCGCCGAGGACATGTTCCAGATCGACCTCAGGACCGACACGTCGGGGCCGTGACCGGCGGCTCGAGGGCCCGGCGAGCGCTGCCGATCGAACGCCTCCCTGCCCGCCGAGCGATGTCTCTCTTCCAGACCTTCTACGTCAGCCGCGCGACCACGCCGTACGACCACGCGGCGATCGAGCCGCTGCTCGCGCGCTGGCGCTCGAGCAACGAGCGGCTCGGCGTCACCGGATGCCTGCTGCTCGCCGGACGCTGCTTCGCGCAGGTGCTCGAAGGCGAGCGCGCGAGCGTGCAGACGCTGGCGCGCCGCATCGCCGCGGATCCGCGGCACCGCGAGGTGCGCGTCCTCAGCGAAGGCACCGTCGCCGAGCGCGAGCACGTCGGTTGGGCGATGGGCTACCTGCTCGACGTCAGCCTCGACGAGGACCTCGAGACGCTGCTCATGATCCCGCAGCGCTCGGCCGTCGTCGTCGCCGACGTCATGGAACGGATGCGTCCCGAGCCGGTGATCGGCGCGCTGCGCTAGCGCGTCGGCTTCATCGCGGCTTCGTTGCCGCTTCATCGCCGAGTTTCACACTGGCGCCGCCCTACAGGAGGACGCCATGTCGAAGCGAATCGCCACCGCGCTGATCGGTCTGCTCGCCGCTGCTGCCGCGAGCGCTGCCGAGCCTGGACTCTTGCTGCGCGAAGGCAACTGGGCCGGCGATGTCGGCACCTATCTCGTTCCGCCGGCGCTGGCGTCGATGCCGACGTCGCGCTGGCCGGTCGACCGCTGGCACCGGCTGCGCATCGAGGCGCGGGCGGTGGTCGTCAGCGTGGTCCCCGCCGGGGCGCATTCCGAGCCGGCGTTTCTGGCGACGATCACGGCGCAGGTCGCTGCCGCGCGTGGCGGCACGATTCTCGAATCCAGCACCGCGCCGGAGAACGAGCTCTATCTCCGCATCGAAGGCGCCACGTTCGCCGAACGCACCGCGCCCGCGTACGTCTTCCGCAACGGCACCACCGCGAT
>DATJIM010000371.1:0-3216 GCA_035493195.1 Caldimonas sp. | reverse complement strand
GGCTTTTCGTGGGGCGGGCTGGTCAGCATGGGTGCAGCCGAGCGCCTGTACTCCAGCACGTACGGCAACGGGCTCACGTTCAAGGCCCACGTCGCGCACTACCCGGTCTGTTATGCGTGGAACAACACCGCGCTGTTCGCGAAGCTGGGTCTGACGCCGGCGCAATTCGGCGTGCAGTGGATCAACCTCACCGGCGCTCCGGTGCTGATCGAGGTCGGCACGAAGGACGGCTACGACAACAGCAGCGCACCCTGTGAGGCCTTGGCGGCATCGGTGAATCCCAGCAATGGCTGGGTCGTGCGAGTAAACGCCTATCCTGGGGCGACGCACGCTTGGGACCGCCTGATGGTTCCGATCGTGGTGAACGACCCGTTCGCGGACCAGGGCAGCTTTTTCAGCACGGGCGTCGTGCCGGCGGTCCAATTCACGCCCGACGTCGATCAGGCGTTCCTAGCGCGGGAGCGTGTGGTTCGCTTCTTCCAAAGAAAGCTGTAATTCGGCCGGTTCGGCCAGCGCCGCGGCGCGCGCCGTCGAGTACCTTTTTGATACCAACCGCGCTGCCAAGTTGTCGATTGTTGGTGGGCGGTGCAGGCTTCGAACCTGCGACCCCGTCCGTGTGAAGGACGTGCTCTACCCCTGAGCTAACCGCCCGCGCGGCGCGGCTGCGTGTCGCGCGCGAGAGGCGTTCATTGTGCCATGGCGACATGCGCCGACGCCGCCGCGAGCGCGCGCCAGACGGTCCGGCCGCCGCTCGCCTTGTCGATCTCGGCGAGCAGCGCGGCGTGCGCGACGAGGTCGTCGTCGTCGGCTGCGATGACGACGAGCGAGAGCGAAGCGAAGTCGATCGTGCGCACCGCGAGGTCGGCGTCGAGCGCGTCGCCGGCGTCCATGACGAGCGAGTCCTGGCCGCGCGTCATGCGGATGTAGACCTCGGCGAGCAGCCCGGCGTCGAGCAGCGCTCCGTGCAGCTCGCGCATCGCGTTGTTGACCTCGAAGCGCTTGCAGAGCGCGTCGAGCGAGTTCGACTTGCCGGGAAAGCTGTCGCGCGCCATCGACAGGCTGTCGGTGACGCGACAGCCGTGTTCGGCGACCGGCGCGCGGCCGATCCGGCGTAGCTCCATGTCGAGAAAGCCGATGTCGAACGCGGCGTTGTGGATGATGAGCTCGGCGCCGCGGACGAACTCGATCAGCTCGTCGGCGATCTCGGCGAAGAGCGGCTTGTCGGCGAGGAAATCGTCGCTCAGCCCGTGCACTGCGAGCGCGTCGGTGCTGTTGCGCCGCTCGGGGTTGACGTAGAAGTGGACCTTGCGCCCGGTGAGCCTGCGGTTGACGAGCTCGACGCAGCCGATCTCGATGATGCGGTCGCCGGACTCGGGGCTGAGGCCGGTGGTCTCGGTGTCGAGGAAGATCTGCCGCATCGTCGCTCAGGCTTCTTTCGCCTGCAGCGCCCCGGGCGCCGGCGTCGGCGCAACGCGTCCGCGACCCCAGAGCCAGAGCGCGATGCCGGCGATCACCATCGGCACGCACAGCCACTGCCCCATCGTCATGCCGAGCGCGAGGAAGCCGAGAAAGTCGTCTGGCTGGCGGAAGAACTCGGCGACGAAGCGCAGCACGCCGTAGCCGACGAGGAACGCTCCCGAGACCTGGCCGAGACCGCGCGGTTTCCGGCCGTAGATCCAGAGGACGACGAACAGCAGCAGGCCTTCGAGCAGGAACTGGTAGAGCTGCGACGGATGGCGCGGCTGCAGCGACCCCGACTGCGGAAAGACCATCGCCCACGGCAGCGACGGATCGGCGACGCGGCCCCACAGCTCGCCGTTGATGAAGTTGCCGATCCGCCCTGCGGCGAATCCCGTCGGCACGCAAGGCGCGACGAGATCGGTGACCTCGAGGAACGCGCGCTTCCTCGAGCGCGCGAAGAGAGCGATCGCGCCGATGACGCCGAGCAGGCCGCCGTGGAACGCCATCCCGCCCTTCCAGACCATGAAGACCTCGAGCGGATGCATCGCGTAGTACTCGGGCTTGTAGAAGAGCACGTAGCCGAGCCGGCCGCCGAGCACGGTGCCGAGGACGCCGTAGAAGAGGAGGTCCTCGACGTCGCGCCGCGTCCAGCCGCGCTCGGCGAACTGCGGCAGCCGCGCGCGCCGCCAGGCGAGGAAGAGGAACAGCGCAAAGCCGACCAGGTAGGTGATGCCGTACCAGTGGATCGCTAGCGGGATGCCGAAGCGCGACAGGTCGAGCGCGATCGGGTCGAACTGCGGATGCTTGAGCACGTCGGGATGATATCGGCGCGCGGGTCGCGTCATCCCGAGCGCGTGCGAAGGATCTCGGCGCTACGATGAGATCCTTCGCTCGCGCTCAGGATGACAGATGGCCAGCAACCGCCGCTCCAGGAACATCACCGAAGGCACCGCACGCGCGCCGAACCGGTCGATGTACTACGCCCTCGGCTACCAGGAGTCCGACTTCGGCAAGCCCATGATCGGCGTCGCCAACGGCCACTCGACGATCACGCCGTGCAACTCGGGCCTGCAGAAGCTCGCCGACGCTGCCGTCGACGAACTCAAGGCGGCGGGCGCCAACCCGCAGATCTTCGGCACGCCGACGATCAGCGACGGCATGGCGATGGGCACCGAAGGCATGAAGTACAGCCTGGTCTCGCGCGAGGTCATCGCCGACTGCGTCGAGACGTGCGTCGGCGGCCAGTGGATGGACGGCGTCCTCGTCATCGGCGGTTGCGACAAGAACATGCCGGGCGGGATGATGGGCATCTGCCGCGCGAACGTGCCGGCGATCTACGTCTACGGCGGCACCATCCTGCCCGGCCGCTACCAGGGCCAAGACCTCAACATCGTGAGCGTCTTCGAGGCGGTCGGCCAGTTCACCGCCGGCCGCATGAGCGAGCACGACTTCCACGAGATCGAGCGCCGCGCGATTCCCGGCAGCGGCTCGTGCGGCGGCATGTACACCGCCAACACGATGAGCTCCTCGTTCGAGGCGCTCGGCATGGCGCTGCCGTACGCGAGCACGATGGCCAACGTCGAAGACGAGATCGTCGGCGCGACCAAGGACGCGGCGCGCGTCCTCGTCGAGGCGGTGCGCCGCGATCTGAAGCCGCGCGACATCGTGACGCGAAAGAGCATCGAGAACGCGGTCGCCGTGATCATGGCGACCGGCGGCTCGACGAACGCGGTCCTGCACTACCTCGCGATCGCG
>DATJIM010000370.1:0-3003 GCA_035493195.1 Caldimonas sp. | reverse complement strand
GCGCTCGGTTGACGCCCCGCGGCCGCGCGCCGAGAATGGCCGGTCGCTCCGCCCGCCGACTTCCGGAGACTCCCATGCGCATCGTCCGCACGCTCGCCGCCACGCTCGTCCTTGCCGCCATCGCCGCCGCGCCGGCCGCCGCGCAGGTCCGCGTCGGCTCCAAGAACTTCACCGAGCAGTTCATCGTCGCCGAGATGTACGCGCAGGCGCTCGAGGCGGCGGGGATCAAGGTCGAGCGCAAGATCAACCTCGGCGGCACGCTGATCGCGCACAAGGCGCTCGAGGAGAAGCAGATCGACCTCTACCCCGAGTACACGGGCACGATGCTGCTCGCGGTGCTCAAGGGCGAGGTGATGACCGACCGCAAGGCGGTCTACGACAAGGTGAAGGCCGAGTACGCGACGAAGGGGCTGGTGCTCCTGAACGAGTCGCCGATGAACAACACCTACAACATGGTCGTGCGGCCGGAGACCGCCGCGCAGTACAAGCTCGAGACGCTCTCCGACCTCGCGAAGGTCGCGAAGGACCTCAAGCTCGGCGCCGGCCCCGAGTTCCGCGACCGCAAGGACGGGCTGCCCGGCCTCAAGGACAAGTACGGCATCGTGTTCAAGGAAGACCTGCAGATGGCGATCGGGCTGCGCTACCAGGCGCTGTCGAACAAGCAGATCGACGTCGTCAACGGCTACTCGACCGACGGCATGATCAGCGCGCTCAAGCTCAAGCGGCTCGCCGACGACAAGAACCTGTGGCCGCCGTACTACCTCGTGCCGGTCGTGCGCAAGGACGCGCTCGACGCGAACCCGAAGCTCGCCGACGTGCTCAACCGCGTCAGCGCGCTGCTCGACGACACGTCGATGGCCGAGATGAACTACAAGGTCGACGGCGAGAAGATGGAGCCGCGCGACGTTGCACACGATTTCCTGAAGGGAAAGGGCATCGTGCGTTGAGGGTGATCGAAGTCGGCGAGCGCCCGCTCGCGATCGAAGACATCGTCGCCATCGCACGCGACGGCGCGCGCGTCGAGCTCGCGCCGGCAGCACGTGCACGCATCGCGGCCGCGCGCGACGTGGTGCTGCGGCTCGCGCAAGGCGAGGCGCCGATCTACGGCGTGAATTCGGCGCTCGGCGCCAACACCGGCGAGCGTCTCGACGCGGGCGACCTGGCCGAATACCAGCGGCGCGCCATCCGCGCGCGCGCGGTCGGCGTCGGCGTCCCGTACGATCGCGCGTCGGTGCGCGCTATGCTGGCGGCGCGCATCGCCGGCATGGCGAATGGCGGCTCGGGCGTGTCGCAGGACGTGCTCGATACGATGGTCGCGATGCTGAATGGCGGCGTGCACCCGATCGTCCCGCGACAAGGATCGATTGGCGTCGCCGATCTTCCGCAGCTCGCGCACCTCGCGCTGCCGCTGATCGGCGAAGGCGAAGCGGAATTCGCCGGCGAGCGGATGCCGGGCGGCGAAGCGCTGCAGCGTGCCGGCCTCGAGCCGGTGGCTCTCGGACCCAAGGACGGGCTCGCGCTCGTGAGCGCCAACGCCGCGACGATCGGTCGCGCCGCACTCGTCACCGCCGATGCGCTCGACCTCGCCGCCGCCTGGCGCGTGAGCGTCGCGCTGTCGCTGGAAGCATTTCGCGCGAACCTGTCGCCGCTCGACCAGCGTGCCGTTGCCGCGCGCGATGCCGCGGGGCAGGCGGAAGCGGCTGCACAGCTTCGCGCGCTGCTCGACGGCAGCGAGCTCCTCGCGCCCGGTGCCGCACGCCGCGTGCAGGACCCGCTGAGCTTTCGCGTCGTCGCGCAGGTGCACGGATGCCTGCAGGCGGCGCTCGCGCGGGCACGGAGCGAGGTCGAGATCGAGCTCGCGAGCGCGGCCGACAGCCCGCTCGTGATCGCTGCGGATGACGTCATGCTGTCGAACGGCAACTTTCACGTGCCTGCGCTGGCACTCGCGTTCGATGCGGCTGCGATCGCGCTTGCGCAGGCGGCGAGCCTCGCCGCGCAGCGCGTCGTGCGCTTCATGACGCCGGCGATGACCGGGCTGCCGCTGCAGCTGACGCGACACGGCCCGGCGCACTCGGGTTTCGCCACGCTGCAGAAGACGCTGTCGGTGCTGTGGTCGGACATACGGCTGCGCGCCAACCCCGGTTCGCTCGATGGCTTGACCGTGTCGGAAGGCATCGAGGATCACGCGACGATGGCGCTCGGCACCGTCGAGAAACTCGCCGAGGCGCTCGAGCGCGCGCGCTACGTGATCGCCGTCGAGATGCTCGTCGCCGCGCAGGCGCTCGACCTGCGCGCGCTCGCGCCCGAGCGCATGGGCGCGGGCGTGCGCGCCGCGTATCGCGCGATTCGCGACGTCGTGCCCGTGCTCGATGCCGATCGGCCGCTCGGCCCCGATGTCGACGCGCTCGCCGCACGGATCGCCGCCGGCGACTTCGCCGACCCGCGCCGCCGATGAGCTGGTTCCTGCGCAACATCGACCTGGTCGCCGTCGCGCTCGGGCAGCACGTCGCGATCGCGCTCACCGCGCTCGCCATCGCGTTCGCGATCGCGCTGCCAGTCGGCATCGCCGCCGCGCGCAGCGAGCGCGTGTACGGCGTCGCGATGGGTATCGCCGGCCTGCTCTACACGATTCCCACGCTCGCATTCCTCGCGCTGCTGATTCCGCTGGTGGGGCTCTGGCGCACGAATGCGATCGTCGCAATGGTCGCATTCTCGCTCGTCGTGCTGATCCGCAACGTCGCGACCGGCATCCGCGGCGTCTCGGCGGAAGTGGTGGATGCGGCGCGCGGAATGGGGATGGACGCGCAGCGCATTTTGCTACGCATCGAGCTGCCCCTCGCCGCTCCGGTGATCGTGGCCGGACTGCGCGTTGCGGCGGTCACCGTGATCAGCGTCACCGTCGTCGCCGCGTACATCAACGCGGGCGGCCTCGGCACGCTGATCTTCAACGGCATCTCCAACGATCACGCGCCGAAGATCTGGTCGGGCGCGCTCACCGCGTGC
>DATJIM010000369.1:0-2430 GCA_035493195.1 Caldimonas sp. | reverse complement strand
TCGTCTGCCAGACGAAGGACGCCGCGGCGCGCGTCCTCAGCCAGCTCAAGCGCGTCATCCGCACCAACTACTCGAACCCCCCGACCCACGGCGCCGCCGCGATCACGACGGTGCTGACGACGCCTGCCCTGCGCGCGCAGTGGGAAGACGAGCTCGCCGGCATGCGCGAGCGGATCAAGCGGATGCGCTTCGAGCTGCAGCGCCGGCTCGTCGCCGCCCGCGCCGCGCTCGACACCGACTTCATCACCCGCCAGCGCGGCATGTTCAGCTACACCGGCCTGTCGAAGGAGCAGATGCAGCGGCTGCGCGGCGAGTTCGGCGTCTACGGCGTCGACTCGGGCCGCATCTGCGTCGCGGCGCTCAACGAGCGCAACCTCGACGCCGTCGTCACCGCGATCGCCCACGTCACGGAAAAGGTCCCGGCATGATGCTGTACGAGTTCTACGAGGCGCAGCGCGCGCTGATGAGCCCGTTCTCGGAGTTCGCGAGCGCGTCGTCGAAGCTGTACCGGCATCCGCTCTCCCTCTTCGCGCACGTGCCGAACGCGCACCGCGTCTCCGCCGGCCTCGAGCTGATGCACCGCCTCGCCAAGGACTACGAGAAGCCGCAGTTCGACATCCGCGCGATCGACGTCGACGGCGTCCAGGTCGCGGTCCACGAGCGCGTCGCGATCGAGAAGCCCTTCTGCCGGCTGCTCCGCTTCAAGCGCTTCACCGACGATCTGCCGACGCTCAGAAAGCTCAAGGGCCAGCCGACCGTGCTCGTCGTCGCACCGCTCTCGGGCCACCACGCGACGCTCCTGCGCGAGACGGTCCGCGAGCTGCTCAAGGGCCACAAGGTCTTCATCACCGACTGGGCGGACGCCCGCATGGTCCCCGAGGACAAGGGGCCGTTTCACCTCGACGACTACGTCGCCTACGTGCAGGAGTTCATCCGCTTCATCGGCCCCGAGGTGAACGTGATCTCGGTCTGCCAGCCGACCGTCCCCGTGCTCGCCGCGGTCTCGCTGATGGCGACCGCGGGAGAAGCGCTTCCGCGCACGCTGACGATGATGGGCGGGCCGATCGACGCTCGCAAGAGCCCGACCGCGGTCAACAACCTCGCGACCAACAAGAGCATGTCCTGGTTCGAGAACAACGTCATCCACCGCGTTCCGATCAACTACCCCGGCGCGGGCAGGCGCGTCTATCCCGGCTTCCTGCAGCACGCCGGCTTCATTGCGATGAACCCGGACCGGCACCTGAAGTCGCACTACGACTACTTCCTCGACCTCGTTCGCGGCGACGGCGACAGCGCCGAGTTCCACCGCGACTTCTACGACGAGTACAACGCCGTGCTCGACATGCCGGCCGAGTACTACCTCGACACGATCAAGACCGTGTTCCAGGACTTCGCGCTCGTCAACGGCACCTGGGTGATCGACGGCCAGCCGGTGCGTCCGCAGGACATCAAGACACCGGCGCTGCTCACGATCGAGGGCGAGCTCGACGACATCTCGGGCGCCGGCCAGACGCGTGCCGCCCACGAGCTCTGCACCGGCATCCCGGCCGACCGGCGCTTCCACTACGACGCGATCGGCGCCGGCCACTACGGCATCTTCTCGGGCCGCCGCTGGCGCGAGAACGTCTATCCGAAGGTGCGCGAGTTCATCGCCGCGCACCAGGAGCCGGCGCAACGCCGCGCGCCGCGCGCGAAACGCCGCTCCGCCCGCGCCTGAGATGGGCGCGCAGGCGCTCGCCGAGGCGGTGCTCGATGCGCTGCCGCAGACGCAGTGCCGGCGCTGCGGCTACCCCGACTGTCGCGGCTACGCCGAGGCGATCGCCGGCGACGGTGCGGCGATCAACCGCTGTCCGCCGGGCGGTGCCGCCGGCATCGCGCGGCTCGCGCTCGTCACCGGCCGGGCCGCGCTGCCGCTCGACGCAGAGTGCGGCCGCGAGGCGCCGCGCTCGCTCGCGGTCATCGACGAGAGCGCATGCATCGGCTGCGCGCTCTGCCTGCAGGCTTGTCCGGTCGACGCGATCGTCGGCGCCGCGAAGCGCATGCACGTCGTGATCGCCGAGCACTGCACCGGCTGCGAGCTCTGCCTTCCGGTGTGCCCGGTCGACTGCATTGCGCTCGTCGGCGCGAGCGGCGAGCGCACCGGCTGGGACGCCTGGGACGCGGCGAGCGCCGCGAGCGCACGACAGCGCTACGCGCGCCATGCGGCGCGCCTCGGCGCCCCTCTCCCGATCGGCGACGCGTCGCCTCGTGCAACGCGCAGCGACACCGTTGCTGCCGCGGTCGCTCGAGCCCGCGCCGGGCGCGCGGCGCGTTGACGTTCACGGCCCGTCGCGAGAACGCACCGATGAACGACGCCGACGTCGTCCCCTTCTTCGCGACGCTGCGCGACGCCAATCCCGAGCCGGCGACCGAGCTCGACTACACGAGCGT
>DATJIM010000368.1:0-5075 GCA_035493195.1 Caldimonas sp. | reverse complement strand
GCCGCCTGGCTGAGCGGCGAAGGCATCGTCGCGCTGCCGTACCACGCCGGGCTCGACGCCGACGTCCGCCAGCGCCACCAGGAGCGCTTCGTCCGCGAGGACGGCATCGTGATGGTCGCGACGATCGCGTTCGGCATGGGCATCGACAAGCCCGACGTCCGCTTCGTCGCTCACCTCGACCTGCCGAAGAACATCGAGGGCTACTACCAGGAGACCGGCCGCGGCGGCCGCGACGGCCTGCCCGCCGATGCCTGGATGGCGTACGGGCTCGCCGACGTCGTCCAGCAGCGGCGCATGATCGACGACAGCGTCGCCGACGATGACTTCAAGCGCCTGCAGCGCGGCAAGCTCGACGCGCTGCTCGCGCTCGCCGAGGCGCACGACTGCCGGCGCGTCCGCCTGCTCGCGTACTTCGGCGAGGCCAGCGAACCGTGCGGTGCGCAGCAGAACGCGTGCGACAACTGCCGGCAGGCGCCGGCGACGTGGGACGCGACCGAGGCGGCACGGATGGCGCTCTCGTGCATCTACCGCTTCCAGCAGTCGGGCGGCCCGAGCTTCGGCGCCGGTCACCTGATCGACGTGCTGCGCGGCAAGCGCACCGAGAAGGTGGCGCAGTTCGGCCACGAGCGGCTCAGCACGTTCGCGATCGGCGAGGCGGTGAGCGAGTCGCGCTGGCGCGCCGTGCTGCGCCAGCTGATCGCGCTCGGCCACCTGCGCACCGAAAGCGAATACCAGACGCTCGCACTGACAGCCACCTCGCGCGCGGTGCTGCGCGGCGAAGTGACGCTGCTCGTCCGCGACGACGTCGCGTCGAAACGCGCCAAGCCGGCGCGCGCGCGCGGCGAGATGAAGCCGCCGCCGCGGCCACTAGACGCCGCCGGGCTCGACCGCTTCGCGGCGCTGAAGGCGTGGCGCGCCGACGTCGCGCGATCGCACAACGTGCCCGCCTACGTCGTCTTCCACGACGCGACGCTCGCCGAGATGGCCGACATCCGCCCGCAGACGCTCGCCGGGCTCGCCGAGATCGGCGGCGTCGGCGCGCGCAAGCTCGACGCCTACGGCGAGCAGATCCTCGCGCTGCTGCGCGAGACTTGATGCACGGCGAACGGGGTTCACCCCGTTCGCCTTGCTGCCGCGTGCAATGCGGATGAGGCAGACTCCCTGCGCGCCATGGCGACACCCGATCCGAGCGACGATGCGCTGATGAAGGCCTATGCGGCCGGCGACGCCGAGGCGTTCGAGCAGCTCTACCGGCGCCATCAGGCCGCGCTCTACCGCTTCGTGCGGCGGCTCCTCGGCCACGCGCTCGCCGCGCAGACCGACGAGGTGTTCCAGGACACGTGGCTGCGCGTCGTCCACGCCCGCCAGCACTGGGAGCCGCAGGGCGCGACGTTTCGCACCTGGCTCTTCACGCTCGCGCACCATCGGGTCATCGACCTGCTGCGGCGCAGCGGCCGCGAAATCTCCATCGATGCGATCCAGGCCGCGGGCGAGAGCGACGAGCCGTGGCAGCCCGAGGCGCAAGCGTGGCAGCACTGGCCCGCACCCGCGGGCGCCGCACCGCAAGGCGATGAGCTCGCGTTCTGGCGCCGGGCCGGCGAGAAGCTGCTCGACTGCCTCGAGCAGCTGCCCTTGCCGCAGCGCAGCGCGTTCCTGCTGCATCACGACGACGGCTTGACGCTCGACGAGGTCGCGCGCGCCCTCGAGGTCGGCTTCGAGACCGCGAAGACGCGGCTGCGCTACGCGATGAGCAAGCTGCGCACGTGCATGGGCGCCTACCTCGAGCCGGTGCTGCGATGAGCACTCGCCACGACGAACCCATCGGCGACGGCGAGCGCGACGCGTGGCTGCGCGAAGCGCTGCGCCACGCACCCGACGCCGACGCCGCGCCGCCGCGCGGCCTCAGCGAGACGATCCTCGCGCAGGCGCGCGCCGCGGCGCGCGTCGGCGGCGCACCCGCACGGAGCGCGCGCCGACGCAATCCGCTGCTCGCGCTCTGGGACTGGCTGGCGCGACCGCCGGTCGCTGCCGGCTTCGCGAGCTTGATGGCGGCGACGCTGGTCGGCTTGATGTGGTGGGACCGGCCGATCGACTCCACGTTGCCGCCGCGCCAGGAGATCGTCGGCCAGCGCACGCCATCGTCGCCGTCTGCCGATGCCGGCACGGCGACGCAATCCACCGAGCGCATCGATCGCAACGTGGCGGACAACCGCGCGGTCGTCAGCGAGTCGCGCGCCCCTGCCGCGGCTGCACCGGCAGCGCCGCCAGCTCCGAGCGTCGGCGCGATGGCACCGGCTGCGCCGCCGACACGGCAGCAGCGCAAGGAAGAGCAGACGCTGCACGGCGACAAGGCGCAAGCGAACGCGGCGAAGGTGCTGACGGCGCAAGCACCGCCGCCACCGCAAGCGACGATCGAAGCGAAGGAACAGCGGCGCAACCTCGACGCGCTCCTCGACCCAGCGCCGGCGGACCGCGCGGCCGCCAAGCCGTCGCCGTTCGCACGCAGCGACGACGCGACCGTCGCCGCGGCGGCTCCAGCGAAGAAGACGGACAGCGATGCGAAGGACGCGAAGGCGAGCGACGGCGCGCTCGGCCGAGCTCCCGCCGACGCGCTCGCGGCGCGCGGCACGCCGCTCGCGAAGTCGAAGCCGGCCGCCACAGCAGCGCCGGCAACGCCTGCAGAAGTGTCGCGCTCGGAGCCGCCGGCGGCGTTCGGGCGCGAGCGCGCGAACGAGCTCGCGCGCGGGTCACCACCATCGGCGGTCGCCGAGAGCGAAGCGGCGAAGCGGCCGCCCGCTGGCGCGATGTCGCAAGCGACACCGGCACCGGCGCCGCCAGCGACGATGCAGGCTGCAGCACCGGCGGCCGCGCCGCGCACGGTTCGCGACGGCGCGAATGCCGCCGGCGCAGGCGAGAAGCAGGCGAGCGCGTTCGAGGCGCCGCAGGCAGCGCAGACGCAAAGCGAACTCTCGACCCAGCGCGCAGGCGCCGTCGCGACGCCGCTCACGCCGATCGTCGATGCGATCGCAAGCGAGCCGGCGCGCTGGTCGCGCTCGACCTCCGCCGGCAGCGTCGTCGCGCTCGAGGCCGGCTGGCGCGACTGGCTGGCGCAGCTCGACGCCGCCGCGCGCGGCCGCTGGCAGTCGCTCGGAGCGGCCGACGAACGCGAGCGTGACGCAGCGGCGACCTTGCGACTCGTCGACCGCGGCCGCACGACGGTGGTGGTCCGGCTCGAAGGCACGACCGTCCGTGTCGACGCGATCGAGCGCAGCGAGCGCTGGCAAGCGACCTTGCCGCCGGCGGCGGCCGAGCGGCTGCGCGCCGCCGCCCAACGGCTCGGCCGCTGACCGCCAACCCCTCCCGGTACGCCGCTGCGCCGTGACCGCCGGGTCGCGTCGACCGAGGCCCGGTGGCTATCATGGTCGGTTCGCCTTTTCTGTGCCGATGGCTTCGTCTCCGGTCCCGATCCGCCGCCCGCGCGCGCCGAGCGCGGCACCCGACCCCGAGCTCGGCAGCGGCTTCATCCGCGTCCGCGGTGCGCGCACGCACAACCTGAAGAACATCGATCTCGACATCCCGAGGAACCGACTCGTCGTCGTCACGGGCCTCTCGGGATCGGGCAAGTCGAGCCTCGCGTTCGACACGCTCTACGCCGAAGGGCAGCGGCGGTACGTCGAGAGTCTCTCGGCGTACGCGCGGCAGTTCCTGCAGCTGATGGACAAGCCCGACGTCGACGTCATCGAAGGGCTGTCGCCGGCGATCTCGATCGAGCAGAAGGCGACCTCGCACAACCCGCGCTCGACGGTCGGGACGGTGACCGAGATCCACGACTACCTGCGACTCCTCTACGCGCGCGCGGGCACGCCGTTCTGCCCGACGCACGGCCTTGCGCTGCAGGCGCAGAGCGTCAGCCAGATGGTCGATGCGACGCTCGCGCTGCCGGCCGAGACGCGATTGATGGTGCTCGCGCCGGTCGTTCGCGACCGCAAGGGCGAGTTCGCCGAGCTCTTCGAGCAGATGCAGGCGCAGGGCTTCGTGCGCTTCCGCGTCGACGGCAGCACCGTCGAGGCGGCGGACGTGCCGAAGCTGAAGAAGGCCGAGAAGCACGACATCGACGTCGTCATCGACCGCATCAAGGTGCAGCCGGCGACCGATGCGGGCGGCGGAGCGCCGCTCCGCCAGCGCCTCGCCGAGAGCTTCGAGGCGGCGCTCAGGATCGCCGACGGCCGCGCGCTCGCGGTCGAGATGGACGCGGGCACCGAGCACCTCTATTCGTCGAAATTCGCGTGCCCGCTGTGCGACTACTCGCTGCCCGAGCTCGAGCCGCGCCTGTTCTCGTTCAACTCGCCGGTCGGCGCCTGCCCGACGTGCGACGGGCTGGGCGTGACGACGGTGTTCGACCCCGAGCGCGTCGTCGCGTTTCCCTCGCTCGGGGTCGCCAACGGCGCGATCAAGGGCTGGGACCGGCGCAACCCGTACACGTTCTCGCTCCTCGAAAGCGTCGCCGCGCATTACGGCTTCGATCTCGACACGCCGTTCGACGACCTTTCCGATCTGGCGCGCGACGTGCTGCTGCGCGGCTCGGGAACGACCGAAATCGAGTTCACGTACGAGGCGACGAGCGCGCGCGGCAAGCAGAAGAGCGTCAAGCGCCGCCATCCGTTCGAAGGCATCCTGCCCAACCTCGAGCGACGGCTGCGCGAGACCGACTCGGTGGCGGTGCGCGAGGAGCTGATGCGGCTGCAGAGCGCCAAGCCGTGCCCGGTCTGCCACGGCACGCGGCTGCGCACCGAGGCGCGCAACGTCTTCCTCGTCGACGTCGCCGACGGCAGCAAGGAGCCGATCTTCCATCTCGAGCACTTCACGCTGCGCGAGTCGCTGGTGTGGTTCGAGCGGCTGACGCTCGCCGGCGCGAAGGCCGAGATCGCCGCCAAGGTGATCCGCGAGATCGTCGCGCGCCTGCGCTTCCTCAACGACGTCGGCCTCAGCTATCTGAGCCTCGACCGCAGCGCCGAGACGCTCTCGGGCGGCGAGGCGCAGCGGATCCGGCTGGCATCGCAGATCGGCTCGGGCCT
>DATJIM010000367.1:0-4654 GCA_035493195.1 Caldimonas sp. | reverse complement strand
CGCCAAGCACTTCTATTCGATCTATTCGAAGATGACGAAGAAGGGCCGCGAGTTCAACGAGATCTACGACCTCACGGCCATGCGCGTCATCGTCGACTCGGTGAAGGACTGCTACGGCGCGGTCGGCGTCGTGCACTCGCTCTGGAAGCCGCTGCCGGGGCGCTTCAAGGACTTCATCGCGATGCCGAAGTTCAACATGTACCAGTCGCTGCACACGACCGTGATCGGTCCCGAGGGTCTGCCGCTCGAGATCCAGATCCGGACGAAGGACATGCAGGACATGGCCGAGTTCGGCGTCGCAGCGCACTGGATCTACAAGCACGACGGCGGCGACGGCAAGGCGGGGCCGGCCGCCGACGGCGACGCGAAGCTCAAGTGGCTGCGCTCGATGCTCGACTGGCAGCAGGAGACGTCCGATCCCAAGGAGTTCATGGACGCGCTGAAGGTCGACCTCTTCGAGGACGAGGTCTACGTCTTCACGCCCAAGGGCGAGGTCAAGTCGCTGGCGGCGGGCGCGACGCCGCTGGACTTCGCCTACGAGGTCCACACCGACGTCGGCCACCGCTGCGTCGGCGCGAAGGTCAACGGCAAGCTCGTGCCGCTGCACTACGAGCTGAAGTCCGGCGACATCGTCGAGGTCATGACCTCCAATCGCGAGCGCGGCCCGTCGCGCGACTGGCTGGCCGTCGTGAAGACGACGCGCGCCCGCAACAAGATCAAGCAGTGGTTCAAGGCCGAGTCGCGCGACGACACCGAGCACGCCGGCCGCGACATCCTCCACGAGCAGCTCAAGAAGCACGGCCTGCCGGCGCAGAAGATCGTCTCCTCGCCGCTGCTGGCCGACGTCATCCGCGAGATGGGCTTCAAGAAGGCCGACGACTTCTACATCGCGCTCGGCGGGGCGAAGGTCTCGGCGAAGATCGTCGTCAACAAGATCCTCCAGCGCCTGAAGCAGGGCGAGGCCGCCGAGGGCGAGGCCCGGACGCTCGCCGACGACCTGCTCGCCACGCGCCGCCAGCGCCGCCAGCCGACGAGCTCCTCGACGCAGTACGGGATCCGCGTCGAGGGCGTCGATGACGTCATGCTGCGCCTCGCGAAGTGCTGCCGGCCCGTTCCCGGCGACCCGATCCTCGGCTACATCTCGCTCGGGCGCGGCATCACGATCCACCGCGAGGACTGCCCCAACGCCGTCCAGCTGCGCAAGGACCCCGACCGCTTCACGCCCGTGAGCTGGGAGGGCGACCACGAGACGGCGTTCAAGGTCGAGCTGCAGGTCGACGCCTGGGACCGCCACCGCCTGCTCGAGGACCTCTCGCGGACGTTCGCCGAGGCGGGCATCAACATCGTCGAGGCGCGCTGCGTCGTCTCGCACCCGATGGTCCAGAACTGGTTCGTCGTCGAGGTCGGCGACCTGCAGGTGCTCAAGCAGGCGATCAGCCGGCTGCGGAACATCGATTCCGTCTTCGACGCCTACCGGGTGACGCCGGGCGGCGGCTGATCCGTCAGCGCCGCGGCGGCGGCGTCGACGCGCGAGCGGGGCCGGGCGCCGCGACGCGGTCGCCCAGCGGCCGATGGACGTCAGGCGCCGGCGACGGCTGAACGCCGGCGGGCGCGGGCGGCGGCTGATGGGCGGCCGGCGCGGGCGGCGGGGCGAGCTCGGCCGGCGCGGGCGGGCGCTCGTCGGCTGCCGCGATGAGCCGGAGATCGTGCGGATGGCTGGCATGCGCCAGCGCGACGCGCATCGAGACCTCGCCGGTGAGCGTGGCCTGATAGAGCGCCTGGGCGAGCGTCTGCATGCCGTGGATCTCGCCGTGGGCGATGATGCCGGCGAGCTCGGCGGCCCCGCGCGGGTTGATGAGGGCGTCGCGGACGCGCTCGGTCACCGTCATGATCTCGCACGCGGCGATCCGGCCCCCGGGCTTGATCGTCGGCACGAGACGCTGGGAGACGACCCCCTTCAACGTGCTCGCGAGCAGTCCGCGCACGTTGACGTGCTCGCTGGGCTCGAAGCACTCCATGATGAAGTTGACGGAGTCGGTCGCGTCGGCCGTCGGGAGCGTGGACAGGACGAGATGCCCGGCGTCGGCTGCGATGAGCGCGGCGACGACCGTCTCGGCGTCGCGCAGCTCGCCGACGAAGATCACGTCCGGGTCCTGGCGCACGACCTGCCGCAGCGCGACGCCGAAGGATGCCGTGTCGACGCCGACCTCGCGCTGGTCGATGGACGACAGCTTGTCCTTGAAGAGGTACTCGATCGGATCCTCGATCGTGACGACGTGCTTGGGCATCGTCTCGTTGATGTGCTCGAGCATCGCCGCGATCGTCGTCGACTTGCCCGACCCCGACGCCCCGGTGACGAGCACGAGGCCCGACTCGCGCTCGGCGAGCCGGCGCACGACGGCGGGCAGCCCGAGCTCGGCGATCGTCTGCACCTCGCGCGTGACGGCACGCAGGACGAGCGCGACCGTGCCGCGCTGGCGGTAGGCGTTGACGCGAAAGCGGCCGAGCCCCCGGATGCCGTAGGCGAAGTCCAGCTCGTTGGTGCGCTCGAACTCCGACAGGCGATGGGGCGAGAGGAGCGCGTGCAGCACGTCCTCGGTGTCGCTCGGCACCAGTGGCTCGGCGCCCTCGTCCAGCGCGACGAGGCGGCCCTCGACGCGGATCAGGGGCCGGTTGCCGGCCTTCAGGTGCAGGTCCGAGGCATCAGCGTCGACCATCCGCGCGAGCGCGGCATCGAGATCGAAGCGCGGCGTCACCGCGCGAGCGGGATTCATTGTCACTACATCGGCCGCGCGGCCGCAACCCTTGATCGGCGAGCGCCGGTGCCGACGATCGGTCAGCGCACCTCGAACAGCGCGCCGACGTCGAGCGCTCCCTACGCCACGACCCCCAGGGCCCCGGGGCGGATCCCGAACACGGCCTCGCGCACGTCGCCGATGTGGTCGCCGTCGACGTGCAGCGGGATCGCGCGGCCGTCGACGGACGTGCAGCGCAGCCCGTCGACCCCGGAGAAGGCGAGGATCTGGCGCTGACCGACGACCGAGCGCTTCGGCGACAGCAGCCGCGTCGCGATCGACGGGATGTCGCGTGGCTTGACGCCGCGCAGCGCGACCCCGGCGAGCGACCCGCTGTCGAGGCCGCCGCCCTCGGCCATGTAGATCGGCTTGTCGTCGAGGAACGTGAACTGCTCGCCGTTCTGGACGACCGTCGCGAGCACGTTCGCGCGCTCGCCCCCGACCTCGATCTGCATCCGCGGCGGGTTGCGCAGGTAGTGGCGCACGACGGTCTCGACGGTCGCGTAGACGAAGAAGTACTCGCGCAGGCGGTGGCGCTTGAGCTCCGGCGACGCCTCGATGCGCTTGACGACCATCGCGTCGACCCCGAAGCCGCTGGAGTACGTGAACGCCCGGCCGTTGGCGGTCCCGAGGTCGATCCGGCGCGGGTGCCAGCTGTCGGCGAGGCCGAGCAGGTGCTCGGTCGCGTCGACGATGTCGCCGGGGATCCCGAGCATCTTGCAGAGGACGTTCGTCGCGCCGCCCGGCAGGCACGTCATCGGCGTCGCGGTGCCGGCGAGGCCGTTGGCGACCTCGTTGACGGTGCCGTCGCCGCCGAAGGAGACGACGACGTCATAGCCGTCCTGCGCGGCCTCGCGGCAGATGTCGGTCGCGTGGCCGCGCGCCTGCGTGTCGATCGCCTCGACCTCGTAGCGCCCGTGCAGGGCCGCGACGACGAGGTTGCGCAGCCGCGCGGACATCGTCGTCGCGCACGGGTTGACGATGACGAGCATCCGCTTGCGCTCGACGGCGGCGCTCAGCGCCGCGGTGTCGATCAGCCGCTCGAGCTCCTCGATGGCCACCACCTACAGCCAGCCGCGACTGCGGAAGAACCAGAGCATGCCCGCGAGCAGGGCGATCATCGACGCGACGATGATCCAGAACGCGTGGATCGAGCCCTGGCCCGGGACGCCGACGTTCATGCCCCAGACGCTCGCGACGAGCGTCAGCGGCAGGACGACGACGCTGATCGCCGTGAGCGCCTTCAGGACGTCGTTGACGCGGTGCGAGAGGACCGACTCGTTCGTCGACTCGAGACCCTCGACGACCTCCTTGAAGTTCTCGAGCATGTCCCAGATGCGCTCCGACGCGTCGTTGATGTCGTCGAAGTAGATGTCCAGCCCCTCGGGGATGTACCGCTTGGTGCGCTCGAGGTCCTGCAGGGCGGCCCGCTGCGGGCGGACGATCTTGCGGAAGTTGATGATCTCCTGCTTGACGTTGGAGATGTCGCGCACGATCTCGCCCGAGCGGCCCTCGAAGATGTCGTCCTCGAGGCGCTCGAGCTTGTTGCCCATCTTGTGCAGCATCGGAAACGACGCGTCCGAGCGCATCTGGGACATGCTCGAGAACTTCAAGGAGGTCGTCGAGGGCCTCGAGTCGACGAACGAGTCGGTGCTCTCGCACCAGGTCAACGACGTGCTGCGGGCGCTGACCGCGATCAGCGTCGTCGTGCTGCCGCTGACGCTCGTCGCGAGCGTCTGGGGAATGAACGTCGGCGTGCCCGGCCAGGGCAGCCACGAGGCCTTCTGGATCATCATCGCGTTCATGGTCGCGCTGCTCGGAGGAATGCTCGCGTTCTTCCGCAGCCGCAAGTGGCTCTA
>DATJIM010000366.1:0-8302 GCA_035493195.1 Caldimonas sp. | reverse complement strand
CCGGTCTCGGGCGGGAAGCTCGTCGCCGAATAGCCGGCGACCGCGACCCGGGCGTCGTTCAGCCAGATCAGGTTGCTGATCTCCGGATGCTCGAGCGTGAAGTTGGCCGACTGGACGAGAAAGCCGTCGTGGTCGAGCGTGCGCGCGACGAGCTCGCGCGCCATCCGCGTCAGCTGCTCGTGGTTCTCGATCAGGCGCAGGCGGATCTGCTGCTGCGCGACCTCGGTGTCACGGCGCACCGCCTCCTGCTCGCGCTCGAACTCCTCGTTGCGCAGGTACCAGAACGCCGAGACGATCGCCGCCAGGAAGAGCAGCACCGACGCGAGCGGGCCGAGCGTCGCATAGCGGTCCTGGCGAGCCGCCGACTGGCGCCGCCACCAGCGGCCGAAGACACGCTCGGCCCAGGTGCGCGCGGTGCGCGAAGAGGACGACGCTGCCGGCTGGGCACGTTGCATGGGGCGCGATTATCGAGCCTCGGCAAAGCCCCACCGCGAGCGGCCGCCCGCCGTCCGTCGGCAGGCGCGACGGCGGCTAGCGCAACAGGTCGAAGAGGGCGCGGGCGACGACCTTGGTCGCGCCGCGCAGATCGTCGAGCACGAGGTGCTCGTCGGCGCGCTTGGCGTTGCTCTCGAGGACGGTCCGCGGCCCGGCGCCGTAGATCGCTGCGGCGGCTCCGGCCGCGGCGTAGAGGCGGACGTCGGTGTAGAGCGGCGTCCCGGTCGTCGCCACCGGCTCGCCGAACACCGCCTCGGCGTTCTTCCGCAGCGCTTCGACGAGCGGCGCGTTCGCCGCGCTCGGACGCCACGCGGTCGCGAGGAGGAGCCTGCGCACGTCGACGCGAATGCCGTCGAGGCCAGCGGCAGCGTCGCCGATCGCGGCGCGCACCTCGGCCTCGACCTTCGCCGGATCCTCCTCCGGGATCATCCGGCGGTCGAGCTTGAGCACGACCTCGCCGGGGACGACGTTGGTGTTGCTGCCGCCTTCGATGCGGCCGACGTTGAGGTACGGGTGCGTGATCCCCGGCACCTGCGAGCGCACCGCGCGGTAGCCGCGGTTGAGCGCGTAGAGCCGCTCGAGGATCGCGACCGCGCCTTGCAGCGCGTCGACCCCGGTGTGCGGGATCGCCGCGTGCGCCGCCTTGCCGTGCACCGCGACCTCGAGCTGCAGGCAGCCGTTGTGCGCGGTCACGACCTCGTGGCTGAACCCGGCGGCGATCACGTAGTCGGGACGCGTCAGCGCGTGCTCGAGCAGCCAGCCCGGGCCGAGCTCGCCGCCGAACTCCTCGTCGTACGTGAAGTGCAGCTCGACCGTTCCCGCGATCGGCACGCCGAGCGACTCGAGCGCGCGCAACGCGAAGGTGTACGTCGCGAAGTCGCTCTTGCTCACCGCCGCGGCGCGGCCGTAGAGCCTGCCGCCGATGATCTCGGCGCCGTACGGGTCGTGGGTCCAGCCGTCGCCCGGCGGCACGACGTCGCCGTGGGCGTTGAGCGCGATCGTCGGGCCGGCGCCGTGGCGGCGACGGACGATCACGTTGGTGATCGAGCGCATCCCCTGCGCGCGGACGCGATCGTCGGGGACGCGGTGCAGCTCGGGATCGAAGCCGACGCTGCGCAGCAGCTCGGCGGTGCGCTCGGCGTGGCGCGCGTTGTCGCCCGGCGGGGTGTCGGTCGGGACGCGGACGAGCTCCTGCAGGAAGCGCACTTCCTCGTCGAAGTGCGCATCGACCCAGGCGTCGATGGCAGCGTGGCTCATCTCGTCCGCTCCGCGGCGAGCTCGTCGACGAGCAGCGCGAACGCGCGCACCGCGAGGTCGGCGTCGTCGTTGGTCGTCGATTCGAGCGGATTGTGGCTGATGCCGCTGTTCTCGCCGCGAACGAACAGCATTGCCTGCGGCATCACCTCGTGCAGCTTCATCGCATCGTGGCCGGCGCCGCTCGGCATGCGGTGCACCGGCAGCCCGAGCCGCCCGACGGCGCGTTCCCAGCGCCGCTGCCACTCGGGCGCCGACGGCGCCGCCGCTGCGCGCACCGTCTCCTCGAGGGCGAACGTGACGCCGCGCGCGGCGCAGATCTTCTCGAGCGCGGCACGGACGTCGGCGGCGAGCGCGTCGCGCGCAGCATCGGTGGTCGCGCGCAGGTCGAGGCTGAACGTGCAGCGGCCGGGGACGACGTTGATCGAGCCGTTCGGCACCTGCAGCATGCCGACGGTGCCGACCAGGTTCGGTGCGGATCCGGCACGCTGCTCGACGTAGACGACGAGCTCGGCGGCGGCGACCGCGGCGTCGCGCCTGCGATCCATGGGCGTCGTTCCGGCGTGGCTCGCCATGCCGACGATCTCGCCGAGGAATCGCACGCTGCCGTTGATCGAGGTGACGATGCCGAGCGGCAGGTCGAGCTCGTTGAGGACCGGGCCCTGCTCGATGTGCACCTCGACGAAGCCGAGGTAGCGATTCGGGTCGCGTTCGAGCGCCGCGATCCGACCGACGTCGAGCCCGGCCGCGGCCATCGCGTCGGCCATCGCGACGCCGGCGGCGTCGCGCTGGTCGAGCCACGCCGTGTCGAAGTGGCCCGTGAGCGCTCCCGAGCCGAGGAAGACCGCCTTGTAGCGCTGGCCTTCCTCCTCGGCGAAGCCGACGACCTCGATCGCGAACGGCAGCCGGCGGCCGGCGCGGTGCAGATCGCGCACGCACGCCATCGGCACGAAGATGCCAAGGCGGCCGTCGTACTTGCCACCGTTCCTGACCGTGTCGTAGTGGCTGCCGGTCAGCAGGCGCGGCGCATCCTCGTCGCTGCCCGCGTAGACGCCGACGACGTTGCCGACGGCGTCGATCGTCACCTCGTCGAAGCCGCATTCGCGCATCCACTCGACGAGCTGGCGCGCGCACGCGCGGTGCGCGTCGGTGAGATACGTCACCGTCAGCTCGCCGCGCTCGGCAAAGCCGGGGTCGCTGTGCGCGGCGAGCTGCTCGGCCCAGTCCCAGACGCGATTGCCGAGCGCCGGCTCGACGCCGAAGCGCTCGTCGAGGCGGATCTCGGCGATGCGATGAACGTTGCGCAGTGCCTCGCCGAGTTCGAAGTCGGCCGGATGCTCGAGCCTGCGCGCGAAGGTGGCGAGGATCTCGGCCTTGCCGAGGCCCTGCCCGCGCGGTCCGCGCACGGCGAGGATGAACGGGAAGCCGAACTTCTTCTGGTACGCGGCGTTGAGCTCGCTGATCCGCGCCAGCTCGGCCGGCGTGCATGCGGTGAGGCCGGCACGCCTCTGCTCATCGGTCGACGACGCGGTGAGCTGGCGCTCGACCATCGCCTTGCCGGCGAGCTCGGGGTGCGCGCGAAGGAGCTCGAGCTGCGCGTCGCGGCCGGCGTCGCGGACGACCTCGACGAGCGCCCGCTTGAGCTGCGCGAGCGTCGCGAACGGCCGCCGCGGCGCCGACGCTTCGGCGATCCACGGCGAGTGCTCGTAGACGCCGTCGAGCAGGCGCGACAGCTCGGCAGGCGACGCCGCGTTGACTTGTTCGAGCGACGTCATCGGTTCGCCTGCCAGACGAATGCGGTGTGCGGATCGAACGGGTGCTCGCGCGTCCAGTGGCGGGCGATGTCGATCCGGCGCGCGATCCAGACGCGGTCGTGCGCCTCGACGTGGTCGAGGAAGCGCTGCAGCGCGCGCATCCGTCCGGGCCTGCCGAGCAGACGGGCGTGCATGCCGACGCTCATCATCGCCGGCGCCTCGGCGCCTTCGGCGTGGAGCACGTCGAACGCGTCGCGCAGGTAGGCAAAGAAGTCGTCGCCGGTCGCGAAGCCCTGCGACGACGAGAAGCGCATGTCGTTGGCGTCGAGCGTGTACGGAACGACCAGCTGCGGCACGCGCGCGCCGTCGCTCTTCTCGACGGCGAGCCAGAACGGCAGGTCGTCGCCGTAGCAGTCGCTGTCGTACTCGAAGCCGCCGTGCTCGGCGACGAGGCGGCGCGTGTTCGGGCTGTCGCGGCCGGCGTACCAGCCGTGCGGGCGTTCGCCGGTGACGCGCTCGTGCGCCTGGACGGCGCGCGCGATGTGCTCGCGCTCGGTCGCTTCGTCGACGTTCTGGTAGCTGATCCAGCGCCAGCCGTGGCAAGCGATCTCGTGGCCGAGTTCGCGACACGCCGCGGCGATCTCGGGAGTGCGCTCGATCGCCATCGCGACCGCGAACGCGGTGAGCGGCAGACGTCTGCGCTCGAACTCGCGCAGGATCCGCCAGACGCCGGCGCGCGGGCCGTATTCGTAGAGGCTCTCCATGCTGAGATGGCGCGCCGCGAACGATGGCGGGGTCGCCATCTCGGAGAGGAACGTCTCCGAGCCGGCGTCGCCGTGCAAAACGCAGTTCTCGCCGCCTTCCTCGACGTTGAGGACGAACTGCAGCGCGACGCGCGCGCCGCCGGGCCAGCGCGCCTGCGGGCGCTCGCGACCGTAGCCTTTGAGATCGCGTGGATAGGGTCGGCTCATGTCGACACGATGATCGCAGAAAGGCGCGGCGACGCGGCCGTGCCATCATCGGCGCGGCGCAACGCGACGAGACCATGGGACATCTCAGCACGCACGTCCTCGACACGATGCATGGCTGCCCCGCCGCGGGAATGGCGGTCGAGCTGCATCGCGTCTCGGGCAACGACGCCGGGCTCGTCAGCTCGCTCGTGCTGAACGACGACGGCCGCTCGGCCGCAGGCCCGCTGCTCGACGCGGCGGCGATGGCGACGGGGCGGTATCGGCTCGTCTTCGCCGTCGCCGAGTACTTCCGTCGCCGCGGCGTGCAGCTTCCCGAGCCGCCGTTCATCGACGTCGTCCAGCTCGACTTCGGCATCGCCGATGCCGCCGGCCACTACCACGTGCCGCTGCTCGTGAGCCCGTGGTCGTACTCGACGTACCGCGGCTCGTGAGCGTCCCCGCACGGCCGCTCCGAAGGGGACGCTCCGTCCCGCTTGGCGGGACCGGCCGAAGGCCGAGGGTGCACGCATGACCCTGACACCGTACCTGCTCGACTGGGCGAACCTGCTGCTGCGCTGGGCGCACCTCGTCACGGCGATCGCCTGGATCGGCTCGTCGTTCTACTTCGTCTTTCTCGACAGCAGCCTCGAGAAGCCGACCGCGCCCGACCTGGTCGCCAAGGGCGTCGACGGCGAGCTCTGGGCGGTGCACGGCGGCGGCTTCTACCACCCGCAGAAGTACGTCGTCGCGCCGCCGACGCTGCCCGAGCGGCTGCACTGGTTCTTCTGGGAAAGCTACGCGACGTGGGGCACGGGTTTCGCGCTCTTCGTCGTGCTCTACCTGTTCAACGCCGGCACCTTCCTGATCGACCGCAACGTCCACGACTGGTCCATCGCGGCCGCCATCGTGACCGCGCTCGCGTTCCTCGTCGTCTTCTGGTTCGTCTACGACGCGATCTGCCGCGTCTTCGGACGGCGCGAACGCGGCGAACTGATCGTCGGCGTCGGCGTCTTCATCGCGGTCGTGATCGCGTCGTGGCTGGCGTGCCATCTGTTCTCGGGTCGCGCCGCGTTCCTCATCGTCGGCGCCATGCTGGCGACGTCGATGACCGCCAACGTCGCGCACTGGATCATTCCCGGCCAGCGCAAGGTGATCGCGCAGATGCGTGCCGGCGAGCCGGTCGATCCGATCCACGGCTGGCGCGGCAAGCAGCGCAGCGTGCACAACACGTATTTCACGCTGCCGGTGATCGTGGCGATGCTGTCGAACCACTACGGCTGGCTCGTCGACGGCAAGAACAACTGGATCGTCCTCGTCCTCCTGATGCTCGCCGGCGCGCTGATCCGCTACAGCTTCGTCGCCCGCCACCGCGCCGCGGTCGAAGGGCGGCGGACGCCGTGGGAGCACGCGATCGTCGGCACGCTGGCGATCGTCGCCGTCGTCGTCTGGCTCGCTCCCGAACGGCCTGCCGGCGGCGCGCAGGCCGCCGCGGCGCCGGTCGCGTACGCGCAGGTGCGCGCGGTCGTCGACCAGCGCTGCGCGATGTGCCACGGCGAAACGGTTCAGCAGAAGGGCGTCTCGCTGCAGACCGCCGAGCTGCTCGGTCGCCACGCGCAGCAGGTGTACCAGCAGGTGGTCGTGCTGCGCCAGATGCCGTTCGGCAACGCGACGCAGATGACCGAGCAGGAACGCGCGCTCGTGAAGCGCTGGTACGAGGGAGGAGCGCCGCTCAAGTGAGCGCCGTCCGCGATCCGCGCGCGCTGCTGAGGCGGATGTTCGATGCCGCGGTCGCGAGCGCGCAGCCTGCCCTGTGCATCGCGCCGGAGTTGCCGGCGCCGGAGTCGCTCGGCAACGGCAGGCTCGTGGTGGTCGGTGCCGGCAAGGCGTCGGCGGCGATGGCGCGTGCGGTCGAGGACGCCTGGCGCGGTCCGCTCTCCGGGCTCGTCGTCACGCGCTACGGCTATGCGGTCCCGTGCGAGCGGATCGAGATCGTCGAGGCTGCGCATCCGGTGCCCGACGCGGCCGGCGTCGCTGCTGCCGAGCGGGTTCTCGCGACCGTCCGCGGGCTCGCGGCCGACGATCTCGTGCTCTGCCTGATCTCGGGCGGCGGCTCGTCGCTGCTGACGCTGCCGCCGCCCGGCGCAACGCTTGCCGACAAGCAGGCCCTCAACCGCGCGTTGCTCGCCTCCGGCGCGTCGATCGGCGAGATGAACTGCGTGCGTCGCCACGTTTCGGCGATCAAGGGCGGCCGCCTCGCGGCGGCGTGCCATCCGGCGCGCGTGCTCACGCTGCTGATCTCCGACGTCCCCGGCGATCGCCCCGGCGACATCGCGTCGGGTCCGACCGTCGCCGACCCGACGACGTGCGCCGATGCCCTCGACATCGTTCGCCGCTACGCCATCGCGATCCCGCCCGCGCTGACGAGGCTCCTCGAGAGCGGCGACGGCGAGTCGGTGAAGCCGGGCGACCCGCGGCTTGCGCGCGCCGACACGCGGATCGTCGCCGCACCGCAGCTCGCGCTCGAAGCGGCGGCGGCGGTCGCGCGCGCCGACGGCGTCGCCGTCCACATCCTCGGCGACGCGATCGAAGGCGAGGCCAAGGATGTCGGCAAGGTGCTCGCCGCGATCGCGCTGCAGGTCGCCGAGCGCCGGCAGCCGTTCGCGCCGCCGTGCGTGCTGGTGTCGGGCGGCGAGACGACGGTGACGGTGCGGGGACACGGCCGCGGCGGCCGCAACGTCGAGTTCCTGCTGTCGCTCGCGATCGGCCTCGACGGCCGACCCGGAATCCACGCGCTCGCCGCCGACACCGACGGCGTCGACGGCCAGGAGGAAATCGCCGGTGCGCTGCTTGCACCCGATTCGCTCGCGCGCGCATGGGCGCTCGGCATGCGACCGAAGGACCGGCTCGCCGACAACGACGGCCACGGCTTCTTCCAGGCGCTCGGCGACTCGCTCGTGACCGGGCCGACGCTCACCAACGTCAACGACTTTCGCGCGATCCTCGTCGACCCGTTGTAGCACGCGGTCCCCCGTTCGGATCGCGGGTTCCCGCGAGCAGGTCGACGCGGCCGTATGCGAGACTTGCGGCAAACAAGAGCCTCAGGAGACAACGATGTCCGCGCTCCCGGAATCCGTTCGCAGCACCGCCGCCAACGACGCCGACCCGACCGAAACCCGCGAGTGGCTCGACGCTCTCGCCGCCGTGATCGCCTCCGAAGGCGGCGAGCGCGCGCACTTCCTCCTCGAGCAGCTGATCGACGAGGCGCGCCAGTCGGGCATCGACGTTCCGTTCTCCGCGAACACGGCGTACGTCAACACGATCCCGACCGACCAGGAGGAGCGCACGCCGGGCAACATCGAGATCGAGGAGCGGCTGCGCGCCTACATGCGCTGGAACGCGATGGCGATGGTCGTCAAGGCCAACCGCGCCGACGGCGATCTGGGCGGCCATATTTCCAGTTTCGCTTCGCTGGCGAACATGCTGGGCATCGGCTTCAATCATTTCTGGCACGCGCCAACCGAAGATCACGGCGGCGACCTGCTCTATATTCAGGGCCACTCGTCGCCGGGCGTGTATGCGCGCGCCTTCCTCGAAGGCCGTCTATCTGAAGAGCAACTGGTCAATTTCCGTCGCGAAGTCGATGGCAATGGCCTGTCCTCTTATCCGCATCCGAAGTTGATGCCGGAATTCTGGCAATTCCCGACTGTGTCGATGGGCCTCGGCCCATTGATGGCGATCTATCAGGCGCGCTTCCTCAAATATCTGCAAGCGCGCGAAATCGCCAAGACCGACAACCGCAAGGTTTGGGTCTTCTGCGGCGACGGCGAGATGGACGAAGTCGAATCGATG
>DATJIM010000365.1:0-2832 GCA_035493195.1 Caldimonas sp. | reverse complement strand
ATCAGCTTCATCGCCGCGTACGCGTGCGTCACGCTCACCGGCCGGTCCTCTGCGAAGACGATCGGGCACGGCGCCTCCTCGCCGAGGAAAGCGATGCCGCTCTGGCGGCCGTGGCCGAAGCTGCGGCAGAGCTCGCTCGCGGGTGCGTGGACGATCACGGCGTCGCATTCGGGAGCGGCGTCGGCGACGCGCTCGAGGAAACGTCGCGTCGATCCCGATGCATCGACGAAGCGGATTGCGAGGCCGCGCGCGGTGAGATACGACACCTGCGGCGACAGCTTCTCGACGCACTGCGCGAGGTCGACGAGCGCCATCTCGCCGGCGGCGCTGGCGCGCTCGCCGGCGTCGACGACGAGGACGCGCGCGCCGCGCTCGACCAGCGCGGTGCTGAGTCGCTCGAGGAGAACGCCGCCGCAGCCGATGTGCGGATTGGAGACGACCGGGACGAAGCACGGCGACGCGCCGGCGAACATCCGGCGCAGGCCGGCGGCCTGGTCGTTGCGCGAAGCGAGCGCGATGGGCATGGCTTCGTTCAGTGCGCGACGACCGCGCCCACCGCGGCCGACGCGGCGAAGACGAGATGGACGTCGGCGCTGTCGAGCTTCCACGCCGCGCTGCCAGCGCCGCGCAGCGCGCGCTGCACGAGCGCGTTGGCCGAGAGGCGATGCCAGTCCTCGGGGACGCGCTGGCCGTTGGCAACGCCGACGACGGTAAGGCGATGGCGGATCGCGGCGTCGAGCGCCGGCCCGAGCTTGATCGCCTCGTCGATCTTGCTGAGCACCATGCCTGCGCACGTGCTCGCGCGGTAGGCGACGAGGACGTCGTCGATCGTCTCGCCCTGCGACGCGGCGTTGACGACGAGCAGGCGCTGGACGCTGCGGTGCGAGAGCATCTCGAGCAGCTCGCGCGTGCGCTCGTCGCGCTGCGCCATGCCGGCGGTGTCGATCAGGACCATCTTCTTGCCGGCGAGCAGATCGAGCAGGTCGTCGAGCGACGCGCGGTCGTGCGCGGTGTGGACGGGAACGCCGAGGATGCGGCCGTAGCCGCGCAGCTGTTCGTGCGCGCCGAGGCGATAGGCATCGAGCGTGATGAGGCCGAGCTGGCCGGCACCGTGGCGCGCGGCGAACGCGGCGGCGATCTTCGCCGTCGTCGTCGTCTTGCCGACGCCGGTCGCGCCGATCAGCGCGAAGACGCCGGCGCGCTGCTCGATCGCCTCGTCGGCGCCGGCGGTGCGCAGGTTCTTCTCGAGCACCTGCGCCGCCCACTCGTTCTCGTCGCCGGCGTCGGCGCGAAAGCCCTCGGCCATCTTGCGAACGAGGATCGGCGAGAAGCCGCAGTCGAGCAGCTTCTGCGCGAGGCGCGCTTCGGCGGGCCGACGCTGCAGCTTTTCCATGAACGCGAGCGTGCCGAAGCGCTGCTCGATGAGTTCCTTGACGGCGCGCAGCTCGGCGAGCAGCTGCTGCTCGCGCTGCAGCGCGGCGTCGATGTGCGGCGCCGGGTCCGCGACGACCAGCGCGGGCGCGGCGATCGGCGCGGGCGCCGCCGGCGGGATGTCGGCGACGACGATGTCGTCGGCGAGGCGGAGGTCCGGACGCGCCTGCGGCGCCGCGACCGGTGCGGTCGTCGGCGCTGCGGCGGCAGTTGCTGCGCTCGCGGCGACCGTCGTCGCGACGGTGCTCGTCGACGTTGCCGTCGCCGGCGCGGTCGCAGCAAGCGACGCCTGCCGACGCCTCAGCATCCGCGTGCGCACGTAGTCCTGGAATGACAGCGTGCTCATCGACAGCCGCTCGGCGTCGTCGGCGGCGCTCGTCGCGGCGAGCGCAGCGGCAGGCGCCGGCTCGGCAGCGACCTGCTCGGTCGACATCGCCTCGAGGCGCCCGATCGTCTCCGGCGGCATCGCGACGACCTCGACGCCGCCGGCGCTCGGCTTGGTCGAGACGACGACGGCGTCGTCGCCGAGCGCCTCGCGGACGAGGCGTAAGGCTTCGCGCGAGTTGCGCGCGGTGAAGCGTTTGACGTTCAAGATGCTGCTCCGATGATCGAGCCGATGCGGATCGAATGGGTCTCAGGGATCTCGCTGTGCGACAGCACCTTCAGGCGCGGCGCAGCACGCTTGAGCAGGCGCGCCATCGGCGCGCGGATCGGGTCGGGGACGAGGAGGCACGCCGGATGGCCGAGGTCCTCCTGGCGGCGCGCCGAGTCGGCGGCGCTTTTCGCGAGCACGTCGGCGACGCCCGGATCGAGCGCCGCGCCGTGCGGCGAGCCGAGCGCCTGCGTGACCATCCGCTCGAGCTCGGGCTCGAGCGCGATGACATCGAGCTCCTTGGTCGGCCCGTAGATCTGCTGGACGATCGACGGCGCGAGATGGACGCGGATCCGCCGCGCCAGCTCGGCCGGGTCGGTGATCGTCGCGGCGTACTCGGCGAGGCACTCGACGATCGAACGCATGTCGCGGATGTGCACGCCTTCTTCGAGCAGCAGCTGCAGCACCTTCTGCAGCGCTGCGATGCCGACCATCTTCGGGATCACGTCTTCCATCAGTTTGGGGGCGAGCTTGGTCACGTGCTCGACGAGCTGCTGCGTCTCGACGCGGCCGAGCAGCTTGGCGGCATGGACCTGCATCAAGTGTGAGAGGTGGGTCGCGATCACGGTCGAGCAATCAACGACGGTGAACCCGGCCATCTGCGCGGCTTCGCGCTGGCGCTCCTCGACCCAGATCGCGGGCAGGCCGAACGCCGGGTCGGTCGTCGCGGTGCCGATCAGCGGCGTCGTCGCGCCGCCGGGATTGATCGCGAGCCACATGCCGGGATACGCCTCGCCTTCGCCGACGAC
>DATJIM010000364.1:0-4794 GCA_035493195.1 Caldimonas sp. | reverse complement strand
AGCGGAACGAGGTAGTAGTTCGAGCTGTGGATCAGCTTGGCGACCTGGTCCTGCAGCGCGGGCACGAGCTTCGGATGCGCGTGGCCGAGGGTGTTGACGGCGATTCCGGCGAGCGCGTCGAGGTACTTGCGGCCGTTGGTGTCCCAGACCCAGCAGCCGCTGCCGTGCGAAAGCGCGAACGGCAGTCGCCCGTACGTCGGCATCACGTGCGGCTCGGCGCCGCCGGGGTCGACCGAGGCTGGCGGAAGCCTGTCGGGCGCGTTCATGTCGTGGCTCCGTGGGGCGAGGGAGCGCGGATTCTAAAGGCGCGTCATTCCGCACGCGGCATCGATGCCGCGTTGCAACCCGCGGCGACGGCCGCGAGGACAATCGCCGCTCCATGCCGCTTCCGTACCCTGTCGCCGATCCGAAGCGCTTGTTCATCGAAGGGCGCACACGCGCCGGCGACACGTTTCGCCCGAGCGACTGGGCAGAGCGGCTCGCGGGCGCGCTCGCGTCGTTTCGGCCCGAGGACGCGCCGCGCGGCCCCGGCGCCTTCATCGGCTACTCGCCGTTCTGCGTGCCACGCTGGCTCGGCGGCACGAAGGGCGTCCTCGTCGACGAGCGGCTGCGCGAGATCGAGCCCATGGCGTGGGACTTCGTCATGAACTTCGCGCGCGACAACGAGTTGGTCGTGGTCGACGATCCCGCGCTCGCCGCGACATGAAAAAGGGCCCTCGCGGGGCCCTCTCGTCAACGTCGCAGCGAGCGATCAGGCGGTCGCGAGCGCCTTGACCTTGGCCGCGAGGCGGCTCTTGTGGCGCGCCGCCTTGTTCTTGTGGAAGAGCTTCTTGTCGGCGACCGAGTCGATCACCGGCTGGGCGGCCTTGAAGAGCTCTGCCGCCTTGTCCTTCTCGCCGGCGTCGACGGCCTTCTGCACGTTCTTGATGACAGTGCGAAAGCGCGAGCGAAGCGCCATGTTGGCGGCGCGGAGCTTGACGTCCTGCCGCGCGCGCTTGAGGCCCGAGGCGATGCGGACGGTCTTCTTCTTGGCTTTGGTTGCGGTGGCCATGAACGGGGATGTGCGTTGAGCGTGCCTGGCGGGAATCCGCTGGCAGAAAAGTCCAAAAGTATAGCATCTGCGCCGTCGCGACGAGATCTCCCCGGAACGCCCAGCCCATGAACCTTCTCCGCGCGGCGTCGACGATCTCGCTCTTCACGCTCGCCTCGCGGATCACCGGGCTGATGCGCGACGTCGTCATCTCGTCGGTGTTCGGCGCCGGCGCCTCGTTCGACGCGTTCAATGTCGCGTTCCGGATTCCGAACCTGCTGCGACGCCTTTTCGGAGAAGGCGCGTTCTCGCAGGCGTTCGTGCCGATGCTCGCGCGCACCCGTGCCGCCGACGGCGACGACGCGACCAAACAGCTGATCGACGCGGTCGCGACGGTCCTCTTCGCCGCGCTCGTCCTGACCTGCGTCGTCGGCATCGTCGCCGCCCCGGTCGTCGTCTGGCTGATGGCGTCGGGTCTCGAGCGGTTCGACGAAAGCGTCGTCCTGACGCGGCTGATGTTCCCGTACATCGGCTTCATCTCGCTCGTCTCGCTTTCGGCCGGCGTCCTCAACACGTGGAAGCGATTCGCGGTGCCGGCCGCGACTCCGGTGCTGCTCAACGTCGCGATGATCGGCGCCGTCTGGTGGCTCGAGCCGGTGTTGGCGCGCGCCGGCATCGAGCGGATCTACGCGCTCGCCGCCGGCGTCATCCTCGGCGGCATCCTCCAGCTCGCGTTGCAGGTGCCGACGCTGCGCCGCCTCGGCGTGCTGCCACGTGTCGCGCTCGGCGCGCGAGGCATCGCCGCGGCGTGGCGCCACCCCGGCGTGCGCACCATCCTGCACCAGATGGCACCGGCGCTGCTCGGGGTCTCGGTCGCCCAGCTCTCGATCCTGATCAACACGCAGATCGCTTCGCACCTCGGCGTCGGTGCCGTCTCGTGGCTGTTCTACGCCGACCGGCTGATGGAGTTTCCGACCGCGCTGCTGGGAGTTGCGCTCGGCGCGGTGCTCATCCCGCAGCTCGCCGCCGCGCAGGGCCGGGGCGACGCCGCCGGCTACTCCGGGATGCTCGACTGGGGCCTGCGCCTCGCGCTTCTCCTCGCGCTGCCTTGCGCAGCGGCGTTGCTCGTCTTTCCCGAGGCGATGGTCGCGACGCTGTTCGAGCGCGGCAAGTTCGACGCGCTTGCCGCCGCCAAGACCGCGATCGCGCTGCGTGGCTACGGGGTCGGCCTGATCGGCCTGATCGGCGTCAAGATCCTCGCGCCCGGCTTCTACGCCCGCCAGGACCTGCGCACGCCGGTCACGATCGCGATCATCGTCCTCGTCCTCACGCAGGCGATGAACGCGATCTTCGTCCCGCTCTTCGGCCCGGCCGGGCTGGCGTTGTCGGTGAGCCTCGGCGCGACGATCAACGCGGCGTGGCTGTTCATCGGCCTGAAGCGCGGCGGCTGGTTCCAGCCGCAGCCCGGCTGGGGACGCTTCGCGCTGAAGGTCGTCTTCGCGACGCTCGCCATGAGCGCGCTGCTCACCGTCGCCGCGATCCGGATCGACTGGCTCGGCCTCGCCGGCCACGACGCGCTCAGGATCGCGTGGCTGACAGCGTGCCTCGTCGGCGCGGCGCTCGTCTACTTCGGCGTCCTCCTGCTCGCGGGCCTCAGGCCGCGCGACTTCTCGCGACGCGCCTGAGCTCCGGCCGGCCCGGCACCGGCCTTGCCGAAGGGGCCTAAACTTCCTTCCCGTGACCGGCTCCTTGCTCCTGCACGCCCCGACCGCGCTCGAGTACTTCGCCTCGCTCGTCGCCGACGACGCGAGCTTCGCGCTGACCGAAACCGCGGTCTCGATCGCGCACGACGAATACCCGGCGCTCGACACGCAAGGCGTGCTCGGCGAGATCGACGCGCTGGCGGCGCGCCTGAAGGCGCGGATCGCCGCCGACGCCGCGCCGATGCAGCGGCTTCGGCTGCTCAACCGCTTCTTCTTCCAGGAGCTCGGCTTCGCCGGCAACGTCAACGACTACTACGACGCGAAGAACAGCTACCTGCACTGCGTGCTGCAGACGCGTCGCGGCATCCCGATCACGCTCGCCGTCCTCTACCTCGAGATCGCCTCGCAGATCGGCCTGCACCCCAACGGCGTCTCGTTCCCCGGCCACTTCCTCGTCAAGCTGCGGATGCCGCAAGGCGAGGTCGTGATCGACCCGTTCACAGGCCAGTCGATGTCGCGCGAGGCGCTCGATGCGCTCCTCGTTCCCTACCGGCGACGCCAAGGGCTCGCGGGATCGCCGTCGTCGCTGCCGCTCGCGCTCTTCCTGCAGGCGGCGTCGCCGCGCGAGATCGTCGCCCGGGTGCTGCGCAACCTGAAGGAGATCCACCGCAACGCCGACGACTGGCAACGGCTGCACGCGGTCATGCACCGGCTCGTCATCCTGCTGCCGACCGCGTGGGAGGAACGGCGCGACCGCGGCCTGGCGGCAGCGCGGCTCGGCGCCGGCGACGCTGCCGCCGCCGACCTGGCGGCGTACCTCGAGCACGTGCCGCACGCTGGCGACCGCTCGGCGATCGAGGAACGCCTCGTCGAGCTCGGCCACGGCGACCGCAAGCGCCTGCATTGACCGACGCCGCGCCAGCTCTTCTTCGCACGCCGCGATGGCCCTGACCGCGGCGCAGCGGCGCACCCTCAACTGGGCGGCGCTCGCGGCCGCCGCGATCGTCTTTGTCTGGCTGCTCGGGCCGGTGCTGACGCCGTTCGCGATCGGCGCGGTGCTCGCATACGCGCTGCACCCGCTGGTCGAGATGCTCGCCGCGCGCCAGATGCCGCGCGTGTTCGCGGTCGTCGTCGTCGAGGTGGGCGCGATCCTGGCGCTCGCCGGCCTGGTGCTGCTGATCGTGCCGATCCTCTCGCGCGAGCTGCCGCTCATCAACGAGCAGGCGCCGCTGCTCGTCGAGCGCATCAACCGCGGCGTCTCGCCGTGGCTGCGCAAGGTCGGGATCGACGTCTCGCTCGACCCTGCGAATCTGCGCGCGCTGCTGCTGCGCTACCTGGACGCCAACTGGAGCGAAGGACTCGCGGCCGCGCTCGCGTCGGCGCGGATCGGCGGCAGCATCCTGGTCGGCGTCGTCGGCTACCTCGTTCTCGTCCCCGTCGTCCTCTTCTTTCTCCTCATCGACTGGCCGCTCTACGTGCAGCGCGCGATCGCGCTGATTCCGCCGCGGCTGCGCGCCCGCATCACGTCGTTCACGAGCGATTGCGACACCGTCCTCGGCCAGTACCTGCGCGGCCAGCTGATCGTGATGCTGCTGATGGCGGCGTTCTACAGCGTCGGCCTCGCGCTCTTCGGCTTCGACCTCGCGGTCCCGGTCGGCGTCTTCACGGGGCTCGCGATCTTCGTCCCCTACGTCGGCTTCGGCATCGGCCTCGTCCTCGCGCTGCTCGCCGGGGCGCTGCAGTTCACCGGCTGGTACGGGCCGATCGCGGTCTTCGTCGTCTACGGCATCGGCCAGATCGTCGAAGGGCTGTTCCTGACGCCGAAGATGGTCGGCGAGCGCATCGGCATGAGCCCGCTGACGGTGATCTTCGCGCTGTTCGCGTTCGGTCACCTGTTCGGCTTCATCGGCGTCCTGATCGCGCTGCCGGCGAGCGCGCTGATCGCCGTCGCCGCGGCGCGGCTGCGCTCGGGCTACACGCAGAGCGCCCTCTACACCGACGGATGAAGCAGATCCCGCTCGCGATGGGACCCGAGCCGGCGCGGACCTTCGAGAACTTCCT
>DATJIM010000363.1:0-2860 GCA_035493195.1 Caldimonas sp. | reverse complement strand
GGCGGGGAGCTGAGGTTGGTGGAGAGGGTGGGATTCGAACCCACGTCACGGTATGACCGTGAACCGGATTTCGAGTCCGGCGCATTCGACCACTCTGCCACCTCTCCGATCGGGCGCTTCGGCGGGTCGTTGCCGAGGGCGCGATTCTAGGGCCTTCGGCGCTCGTGCCGACGCGCCGCGCGGCGTCGTCACTCCTTCGTGACGAGCGTCATCGGTGCGAAGCGCGGATCGCTGAGCCGCGTCTGCCAGCGCTCGCCTGGATGAAGCGGCGCGGCATCGGTGATCGTCCCGGTGGTGACGACGTCCCCGGCGACGATCGGCCAGCGCTCGGGCTGCGCCGCCATCGCGTCGACCCAGAGGCGAAGCGCGTGCAGCGGGCCGTCGAGGACGATGTCGGCGCGCCCGGTCTCGACCTCGCGGCCGTCGCAAGCGAGCACGACCTCGACTGCGGCGAGCTCGTCGGCGACGTGGGCGCGGTCGAAGCGGCCGACCGGGACGCGCGGGCCGACGAAGAGCCGGCCGTGCAGCGCGAAATCGGCAACCGTGTCGGCGGCGGCGAAGCGCCAGTCGGCGAAGTGCGTGTCGACGATCTCGAACCCGTGCGCGACCCACTCGATGCAGTCGAACAGCTCCTCGCGGCTCTGCCCCGCGGCCGGAGTCCGCGCGAAGCCGAACATGATCTCGGGCTCGAGGCGAGGCGCCGAGAATTGCGCCAGCGACACCGTCGCGCGCGTGTCGTCGACGCGCTCGACGGTCGTGTCCCAGACCGGACCCCAGATCGGCTCGAAGACGCCGTAGCGGGCCCAGATGCCGCGGTTGGTGAAGCCGATCTTGTAGCCGAGGGCACGCTCGCCGCGCGCGAGTCGCAGCCGACGCAGCTCGTCGGCGACGACGTACGCCTCGGCCATCGTGAACGCCGGATCGGCGCCGCTGATCGTCGCGATCCGCGACGCGCGGTCGCGCGCCGCGAGCAGCTCGCGGGCGCGCTGCGCGACGAGCGTGGTCGCGACGCCGATCGTCATGCGCGAAGCGCTTCGACGCCGCCGAGGTATGGCCGCAGCGCCGCGGGAACGGTGACCGAGCCGTCGGCGTTCTGGCAGTTCTCGAGCACCGCGACGAGCGCGCGGCCGACGGCGAGCCCCGAGCCGTTCAGCGTGTGCACGAACTCGTTCTTGCCCTGCGCCGTCTTGAAGCGCGTCTGCATGCGACGCGCCTGGAACGCCTCGCAGTTCGAGCACGAGCTGATCTCGCGGTACGTGTTCTGCGCCGGCACCCAGACTTCGAGATCGAAGGTCTTCGCAGCGCCGAAGCCGAGGTCGCCGCTCGCGAGCTCGACGACGCGATACGGCAGCTCGAGCTTTCTGAGCACCGTCTCGGCGTGGCCGACCATCTCGTCGAGCGCCGCGTAGCTGCGCTCGGGGTGCGCGATCTGCACCATCTCGACCTTGTCGAACTGGTGCTGGCGAATCATGCCGCGCGTGTCGCGACCGGCGCTGCCCGCCTCGGAGCGAAAGCACGGCGTGTGCGCCGTCAGCCTGATCGGCAGGCTCGCCTCGGCGAGGACCTGCTCGCGAACGCTGTTGGTGAGCGAGATCTCCGAAGTCGAGATGAGGTATTGCTCGCTGCCCGCAGCGACGGCCTCGCCGGATGCGTCCTGCTCGCCGCGGTAGACCCAGAACATCTGGTCCTTGAACTTCGGCAGTTGGCCGGTGCCTTCGAGGATCTCGCGGTTGACGACGTAGGGCGTGTGGCACTCGGTGTAGCCGTGCTCGATCGTCTGTACGTCAAGCATGAACTGCGCGAGCGCGCGGTGCAGGCGCGCCACCGGCCCGCGCAGGAACGAGAAGCGCGCTCCCGAGAGCTTGGCGCCGGTCTCGAGGTCGAGGCCGAGCGGCGCGCCGACGTCCACGTGGTCGCGCGGCGTGAAGTCGAAGGTGCGCGGCGTTCCCCAGCGGCGCAGCTCGACGTTGGCGCTCTCGTCGGCGCCGACCGGGACGCTCGGATGCGGCAGGTTCGGCAGGGCCATCAGCTGCGCGCCGAGCTCGACCTGGATCGCCGCGAGGCGATCGGCGGAGCGCTCGAGCTCGCCGCCGACCTGCCCGACGTCGGCCATCGCGGCAGCGGCGTCGCCGCCCTGCGCCTTCAGCTTGCCGATCTCGCGCGACAGGACGTTGCGCCTCGCCTGCAGCTCCTCGGTGCGCGTCTGCAAGGCCTTGCGCTCATTCTCGAGCGCGCTGAAGCGGGCGACGTCGAGAAACGGCTGCGGCGACGCCCGCGTTTCGAGACGGGCGACGACCTGCGCCAGGTCCTTGCGCAGGAGCGAGATGTCGAGCATGGGTCGGGAAGCGGGAAAGGCGCGGATTGTAGAAGTCGGTCACAGTTCTGTATTGATAATCATTCTCATTACGCTATAGTCCGCGCGGCGCCGGCGACCTCGACGAAGACGAACCATGCAAGGACAAGAACGATCCAGGAGGAACAGCGGGTTGCGTCGCACGATCGGCGCGTGCCTGGCAGGCGCAACGATGGCGCTTGCGGGTTGCGGCGGCGGCGGCACCGCCGCGAGCGCTGCGGCGCCGCCCGCAGACCGCGCACTCTCCGACCAAGCCGTGCTCGGCGAGAAGATCTTCGCCGACACGACGCTGTCGGCATCGGGCCGGCAGTCGTGCGCGAGCTGCCACGATCCCGCGTTCGCGCACTCGCCCGCCAACGCGCTCGCTGTGCAGCTCGGTGGCCCGAACGGCGATTTGCAGGGGAGCCGCAAGACGCCGGGCATCCGCTACCTCGCGACGAACCTGCCGTTCTTCTTCGACTCCGAAGGAACGCCGGTCGGCGGCTTCTTCTGGGACGGCCGCGCAGC
>DATJIM010000362.1:0-3124 GCA_035493195.1 Caldimonas sp. | reverse complement strand
AGCCTTGCATCCGTCCGCGCCTTCCTCGCCGAGCACGCCCCCGACATCGAGATCCTGCAGACGACGACGAGCACCGCCACCGTCGCACTCGCCGCCGCCGCGCACGGCGTCGAGCCGGCGCAGATCGCGAAGACGCTGTCGCTACGACTTCACGGCGAGCCGATCCTGATCGTGATGGGCGGCGAGGCGCGGCTCGACAACCGCAAGTTCAAGGACCGCTTCGCCGCCAAGGCGAAGATGCTCGACGCCGTCGAGGTCGAGGCGGCGACCGGCCACCCGGTCGGCGGCGTCTGCCCGTTCGGGCTGGCGCGGCCGCTCAAGATCTACGCCGATGTGTCCCTGCGCGCGTTCGACGTCGTCGTCCCCGCCGCTGGCGACACGCACGCGGCGCTGCGCATCACGCCGGAGCGGCTCGCCGCGCTCGCCGGCGCCGAGTGGATCGACGTCTCGCAGCGCTGATCGCGTTCGCGCTCGCGCTCAGACGATCGCTGCGAGCTTGAGCTCGTCGCCCGCGCGCAGCACGCGCACGGCCTGGCCGAGCCGTCGCGCCTCGTCGACGAAGCGGCGCTCGGGCGCTTCGGTCTCGATGTAGGTCGGCGACGGCGCGCGGCCGAAGTGGATCGGCGCGACCGTCTGCGCGCCGAGCAGCCGCGCCGCCTGCAAGGCGATCTCTGGCGTCATCGCGTAGGGCACCGTCGTCGATGGTACGAGGTCGGTCTGCGCGAAGCCGTTGATCGGCAGGAACGCGACGTCGAACGGCCCGTACGCGCGGCCGATGCGCCGCCAGTGGCCGTGCCAGATCGTGTCGCCGCAGTGGATGAAGCGGCGGCCGCCGGCGCGCACGACCCAGGAGACTTGCGCGTCGCCGAAGCCGTCGGCGGCGGGGACCGGAACGACGAGGAAGTCGTGGCCGTCGAAGCCGCCGGCGGAGAACGGCTCCCACATCGCGAGCGAAACGACGGGCAGGCCTTTCGCGGCGACGCCCGCGGCCATCGACGCCTCGGCGAAGACGTTGCCGTCGTCGCTCAGTGCCTGCTTCAGCGCGACCGGGTCGAAGTGGTCGGGATGAAGATGGGTGACGAGCGCGAACCGCGACGTCGCCGGCGACTCGATCTCGGCGGTCGCGACCCGCCGCGCTGGTCGGTCGCGAAAGACGAGCTGCGGATCGATGAAGACGGCGTTGCTGCCGTAGCGCAGCTCGACTCCGGCCCAGCCGAGATAACGCACCGTGAGCTCCTCGGCAGCCGCCGCGGTGCCGAGCGCGAACGGCGGCAGCGCGAGCGCCGCCAGCGGCGCGGCGATGAAGCGGCGCCTGCCGGGCGCGGGTGCGGTCGAGGCGGACATCGGCGCTCCTGCCGGCGCGACGGCGCCGGAATCCCCAGATTAGCGCGTCGCGGAGGCGGCGACTGCACAATCTCCGATCGAACGGCGCCGGCCGGCGCTCGCAGCTCCGCAATCGCTCCATGGATGTCCTGGCCCGCAACAACGTCCGCATCGCCGGTTCCGGCGCGACGACGCTCGTCTTCCTGCACGGCTTCGGCTGCGACCAGAACATGTGGCGGTTGCTCGCGCCGGCGTACGCGAAGCAGCACACCGTCGTCACGCTCGACCTCGTCGGCAGCGGCGGCTCCGATCTCGGCGCTTACGACTTCGACAAGTACTCGACGCTGCACGGCTACGCGAACGACCTGATCGAGATCGTCGACGCCGTCGGCCGCGGCCCGGTCGTCTGCGTCGGCCACTCGGTGAGCGCGATGATCGGCATGCTCGCCGGCATCGCCGCGCCCGAGCGCTTTCCCGGCCACGTCATGATCGGGCCGTCGCCGTGCTACGTGAACGACGGCGACTACGTCGGCGGCTTCAGCCGTTCCGACATCGATGGCCTCCTCGAGACGATGGAGAGCAACTATCTCGGCTGGTCGAGCAACATGGCGCCGGCGATCATGGGCAGCCCCGAGCAACCCGAGCTCGCGGTCGAGCTGACGAACAGCTTCTGCCGCACCGACCCGCAGATCGCGCGCCACTTCGCGCGTGTCACGTTCCTCTCCGACCACCGCGCCGACGTCCCGAAGCTCGCCGCGCCGGCGCTCGTCGTCCAGTGCCACGACGACCTGATCGCGCCGCAGTCGGTTGGCGAGTACCTCGCCCGCTCGCTCCCCGACGCGACACTGCAGGTGATCGAGAACGTGGGCCATTGCCCGCACCTCAGCTCACCGAGCGCGTGCGCGAGCGCGATGGACGCGTTCCTCGCGAAGATCGGACGCTGAAGCGCGTGTCCGACGGCGGCATCCCGGACGCGCGCGAGCTCTACGAGCACGCCGCGTGCGGGCTGCTCGTCACCGACGCCGACGGCACGATCCGCGTCGTCAACGACACCTTCTGCCGCTGGACGGGCTTTGGTCGAGACGAGCTCGTCGGCAGCCGCAAGCTGCAGGAGCTGCTGACCGTCGGCGCGAGGATCTTCCACCAGACGCACTGGGCGCCGCTGCTGCAGATCCAGGGCTCGGTCGCGGAGGTCAAGCTCGACCTCATCCACGCTGGCGGCGAGATCAAGCCGATGATCCTGAACGCGGTCGCGCGCTCGAGCGGCGGCGCGATCCGCCACGAGATCGCCGCGTTCGGCGCCGAGGACCGCCATCGCTACGAGCGCGAGCTGCTGCACGCGCGGCGCCGCGCCGAGGAGCTGCACACGCGCAGCATGGAGACGCAGCGCGCGCTTGTCGAGGCCCAGGCCGAGCTTGACGTGCAGCGGCGCACCGCCGAGGACCGCGCGCTCTTCGCCGAGCAGATGGTCGGCATCGTCAGCCACGACCTGCGCAATCCCCTGTCGACGATCCAGCTGAGCGCGACCGTCCTCAAGGCGCAGGAGCTGAGCCCCAAGCAGCGCAACCGCGTCGAGGCGATCCTGCGTGCGACGAAGCGCAGCACCCGGATGATTGCCGACCTGCTCGACTTCACGCAGGCGCGCCTCGGCCGGGGGCTGCGCGTGGATCGCGCCGAGATCGACCCGCACTTGGTGATCGGCCAGGCGGTCGAGGACCTGCGGATCGCGTATCCGGGCCGAACGCTGGTGCTGAAGACGTCGGGGTCGGGACGTTCGTTCGCGGACGCGGACCGCCTCGCC
>DATJIM010000361.1:0-8202 GCA_035493195.1 Caldimonas sp. | reverse complement strand
AACTCGCCGGCGCCGTAGAGCTGGCCCTTGGCGAGCGTGCCGTACCACGGCCACACCGCGATGTCGGCGATCGTGTAGTCGTCGCCGGCGAGGTACGGGACTTCTGCGAGGCGCCGATCGAGGACGTCGAGCTGGCGCTTCGTCTCCATCGCGTAACGGTCGATCGCGTACTCGATCTTCTCGGGCGCATACGCGTAGAAGTGGCCGAAGCCGCCACCGAGGAACGGCGCCGCGCCCATCTGCCAGAACAGCCACGACAGGCACTCGGCGCGCGCACGCTCGCCCGCTGGCGGCACGAACGCGCCGCCGAACTTCTCGGCGAGATAGAGCAGGATCGCCCCCGACTCGAAGATGCGCACCGGCTCGGCGCCGCTGCGGTCGACGAGCGCCGGGATCTTCGAGTTCGGATTGACGGCGACGAAGCCGCTGCCGAACTGCTCGCCGTCGTTGATGCGGACGAGCCAGGCGTCGTACTCGGCGCCGGCGTGACCGAGCGCAAGCAGCTCTTCGAGCATCACCGTGACCTTGACGCCGTTCGGCGTCGCGAGCGAGTAGAGCTGGAGCGGGTGGCGCCCGACAGGAAGCTGGCGCTCGTGCGTCGCGCCTGCGGTGGGTCGGTTGATCTCGGCGAAGCGGCCGCCGCTGGGCTTGGCCCACGTCCAGATCGGTGGCGGCGAATAGGCAGGAGGTTCGCTCATCGAGCGCATTAGACCAGCCATGCCGGGCATCGAGCTTGCCGGTTCGCGGCATGCCCGTCGATGCTGGCGCACCCTCTCGGCTCGCCCCACAGCGCATCAGCGCGAACGGCGTCGAGTTCTCGTGCATCGTCTCCGGCCCCGAAGACGGCCCGCCCGTCGTCCTCCTGCACGGCTTTCCCGAGATCGCGTTCGGCTGGCGACACCAGATCCCGGCGCTCGCGGATGCAGGGATGCGCGTCATCGTCCCGGACCAGCGCGGCTACGGACACTCGAGCAAGCCTGACAGCGTCTCGGCGTACGCGGTCGATCGGCTCGCCGAAGACGTGGTCGCGCTCGCCGCCGCGCTCGGCCACGACCGCTTCGCGCTCGTCGGCCACGACTGGGGCGGCATCGTCGCCTGGCACCTCGCCGGCCGCCACCCTGCCAACGTCGCCACGCTCGCGATCCTGAACGCACCGAACCTCGACGTCCTGCCCGCCTACGCGCTTCAGCATCCGGGGCAGCTCTGGCGCAGCAGCTACGTCGCGGCCTTCCAGATCCCGTTCATCCCTGAGACGGCGCTCGGCGCAGCCGACCACGCGCTCCTGCGCGCGAGCCTGACGTCGAGCAGCCGGCCGGGAACGTTCACGTCCCGCGATCTCGAGGTCTATCGCGAGGCCTGGTCGCAACCGGGTGCCTTGACGGCGATGCTGAACTGGTACCGCGCTTCGGCGCGCAGCGCGCCGCGCAGGAGCGTGCGGATCGCGCCGCCCGTGCTCGTGATCTGGGGCGATCGCGACGTCGCGCTGCAGCCGTCTCTTGCCGAAGCGAGCGCAGAGCTCTGCGACGACGTCGAGGTGGTGCACATCGAGAACGCCGGTCACTGGGTGCAGCACGAAGAGGCTGCGCGGGTCAACGAGCTGCTCGTCGCCTTTCTCGCGCCAACCACCGCGACGCCGGGACGACGTCGTTGACGGGCGCGCGCTCGCCCGTGGCCGTCAGATGCCCATGTTGCCGAGGCTCTCGACGATCTCGTTGACGACTCCCGCGAGCCGCGGATGCGCCGCCTCGATGCGCAGGATCGAGCTCTTCAGCTGCTCGCCGAGCGGCGCGCGCTCGCCGCTGCGCGCCGGATCGGCGAGCGCGCTCTCGAGCTCGCCGACGAGCGCGGCGAGGCGCCGCCGCGCATCGTCGTCGCCGGGCTCGAGCGTGGCGATCTCGGTGCGCAGCGTCCGCAGCGAGGCTTCGAGACGGCTGAGGTCGGTCATGGTCGAACTCCCATGCAACCGAGGATACAAGGCCGCGCGTTCACGAGGCCGCTCGTCGCACGACACGACGTCAGCGCTTGAGGAGCGCGACCGACCGCTGCTCGTCGATCAGGTGGCGGCGGCCATCGGCCGACGTCGTCGCGCCGGCACGGATCAGCTCGATCGCGCGTGCCGGCGTCAGCGTCGGATCGAGCGCGAACAGCTTCGCCGCCAGATTGACGACGTTGGGTGCCGCCATCGAAGTGCCCGACAGGCGCAGCCGCGAGCCGCCGGGAACGAAGCTGTCGACCTGGTAGCCGTTGGCATGGACGACGACCTCGTCGCCGTGGCTGGTGAACGAGGTCTCCTCGCCCGCCTGGTTGACGGCGCCGACGGTCAGCAGGTTCGGCAGCCGCAGCGACGCCGGCACGTCGGCGATGAAGCCGACGTTGCTGTCGCTGTTGCCCGCGCCGGTCACGAACAGCGTGTCGGGCGCGGCGCGAAGCGCGGCCTCGATCGACGACTTCCAGATCGCGAAGAGCGCCTCGGCGCGGCGCTTGCGCTCGCCCGGGTCGGCGACGCTGCTCGTCTTCGACAGCCAGTCCTCGAACTCGGCCGGGTAGTCGCCCCAGCTCATGTTGACGACGCGAACGTGGCGCGTGCGGAAGTAGTCGCCGAGTTGCTTGAACGCCGCGCCCATCTTGCGTGCCCATTCCTCGGTCGGCTCGAACGGCAGGTACGGGAGCTCGTCGTTGAAGCGGGCGACGACGAGGCGCGCCGCCGGGTTGCCGCGCACCGCGATGCCCGCGCAATGCGTGCCGTGGACGTAGTGGCTGAGCCACTTGCTGAGCTCGAACCAGTCGTGCATCTGCTGCGGCGAGAAGGTCGCGAACTTCTTCTGCACGTCGCTGGCCTCGGCCGAGTCGATCCCGTTCTGAAGGTCGAGGATGCCCTTGATCTGGCCGCGAAACGCGGGATACGCCTGCTGCTGCGCTTCGTTCAGCGGATAGAGCCACCCGGTCGCGACGTTGCCGACGTCGTCGAACGCCAGGCCATGTGCGCCGCTCGCCGTCGGCGTCGGGTCGGTGAAGAGCCGGTCGGGAAAGACGGTGACGTCGACGCCCGAATCCCAGATCGCGACGACGACCGGCGTCGTCCGGTCGCTTGCCGTGAGCGTCACCTCGCGCGCCGCCCAGATGTCGGGGAGCGGCGCATCGTGCTTGGCGATGTACGCGTGCAGCACCTCGGTCCGGGCCGCGTTCAGCGGCAGCGCGCGCAGGAGCGAGACCCGGGTCTCGAGCAGCGTCCATGCCTGCTCGAGGTCGAGCGTGCCCGACTTCGCGACCGCGGGGTCGATGTTCGACTGCAGGTTGCCGATCATCGAAGCGCGACTGGCGAGGCGTCCGTACGCATACGACGCCTTGACGCTGTCGCGCACCTGCTGCCACGGCAGCGGCTCGACCAGCGCCTCGTAGCGCTCGCGAAACGTGCGCGCGTAGGCGGGGCCCGAGGCGCTCGACGACTGCAGCGATGCCTGCAGTCGCGCCTGGTCGGTCAGGCCGCTCAGGAGGCGGCTCGCCGGCTTGTCTTCGAGCGCACGCAGCGCCGCGACCGTCTCGAGGGCGCCGCGGTAGTCGCCCGCGAGTTCCTGCAGGTCGGCCTTGGCGCGCAGGATGCTGCGCATCGTCGATCGGTCGTCGATCTCGTAGCGCGTGAGCAGCGTGTCGACGTCGGCGCGCGCCTTGCCGGCGAAGGCGCCGAACGCGCCCGGGCTCGCCTCGACGAATTGCGACGCGGGGCCCGGAATCGGATAGCTGTAGCGCGGCAGGTCGGCGACGCTCGCGACCTTGATGCGCGGAACGTCTGCGGCGATCGCCGTCGTAGCTGCCGTCGTCAGCACGGCGGCGGCGGCGAGGCGGATTGCGCTGCGCCAGCCCTGTTCCAGCAATCGCATGCTCGTCTCCATCGAGCCGCCGACGGGCGGCACGAAGGCGATTCTTGCCGCCTTCGGCGCGGCGTGCCCATCGGTCGGTTCGGGCTCGTCCGCGCGCGAGCGCACGAAAGGTGCCGCGCCGACGCGAAGACAGCTTGCCCTGGTGACGTCGCCGCCGATCACGCGGCGCGATCGGACGCGCGCAGCGATGCGAGCGCCGCCTCGAGGTTCTGCGGACGCTCGAACGCGGCCGCCCACGGATCGCTGCGGCTGCGCCGGCTCGCTACGGTCGCGATCGTGAACTCGATCGGCTCGGCAGCGCCGAGGTCCCGCCACGCGAGCGGCATCGAGACGGGCGCACCCGGCAAGCCGCGCGGCGCGTACGGCGCGATGATCGACTTGCCGCGCACGTTCATGTTGAAGTCGAGGAAGACCTTGCCGGTGCGCTTGCCGGTGCTCCACTCGGTCGTGATCTCGTCCGGGTGCTCGCCTTCGAGGTGGCGGCAGATCGTCCGCGCGACGCCGCGGACGACGTCGTAGCCGAGCGTCGGCGCGATCGGCACGACGACGTGGAGCCCGGTCTTGCCCGACGTCTTCACGACCGACGCGAGCCGCATGCCGTCGAGCACCTCCTTCAGCCAGCGCGCGACGCGCTTGCCCTGCGCGAACCCGGCGCGGTTCGGCTCGGGCTCGCGGCCTTTCTTCTCGCTTCCCGAATAGATGTAGGGATCGACGTCGAACAGCATGTAGTCCGGGAAGTTCACCGCCGAGGTGGCGAGGCTCGCCGCCGAACCGCCGCTCGGCGATCGCTGCACCGCGTCGTCGCGAACGCGCGAGTGCCAGGCGTGGATCTCGAGCACGCCCATCTCGGCGAGCCAGACGAGCGTCGCGAGGTTGTTGCAGAGCAGGTAGTCGTCGTCGGCATCCTTCGACTCGGAGAAGATCGTCGCCGTCTCGACGAACGGCGGCAGCGCGGCCTCGGGATGCTTCTGCAGGATGCGGCGGCCGCCGATCCCGCTCGGCCAGCGAAAGAGCGTCAGCGGCCGATTGCGCAGGTGCGGCATCATGCGGTCGGCCATCGTCACGAGATGGCGGATCAGGTCGAGCTTCGTGATCGCCGGCTGCGCGCGGTCGGCAAGCGCAGGCCAGTAGACGCGGTCGAGGTGGGTGAGGCGAACCGCATGGCCGCCGACGTCGACGCTCGCGGGCCGGCGCGCGAGCGCCGCGAGCAAGCCTCGGGCATCAGCACCGTCGGGCCCTGCCGCTCGCGTAGTCGCCCGCTTGCGCGCAAGCGGCGGCGGTTGCGGCGCGGCGACCGGCGCATCGTCGACGCGCCGCACCGAGCGCGGGTCGACGTCGTCGCGCAGGCGCAGGAACACCGGCGCGCGCAGGTGCCCGCCCTCGGTCCAGTGTGCGAACGTCACCTCGGCGACGAGCTCGGGAGCGAGCCACGTCGTGCCTGCGCGCACCGGCACCTTCTCCGCGAACGGCGATCGCGCGACGACGAGCGGCGCGAAGCGCTCGAGCAATTCGTCGATCGTTGCCTCGTCGAAGCCGCCGCCGACGTTGGCCGCGTAGCGCAGCGCGCCGTCGTCGTCCCAGACGCCGACGACGAGCGAGCCGAAGCGCTCGCGCTCGCCCTCGCCCTTGCTGTAGCCGCCGATCACGAACTCGGCCGACGACGTGTGCTTGACCTTGAGCCAGTCGGGCGATCGCTGCCCCGGCCGGTAGATCGACGCCTTGCGCTTGCCGACGACGCCCTCGAAGCCGGTCTCGAGCGCCGCGGTGTAGAGCGCGACGCCGTCGTCGTCGGCGTGCAGCAGCTGGACGTGCGCGCTCGGCGTCACCAGCGCGTGCAGGAGGCCGCGGCGCTCGACGTACGGCAGCGTGCGCAGGTTGCGCCCGCCGCGGTGCAGCAGGTCGAAGCAGAAGAAGACCGTCGTGATACGACGCTCGGCGGCCGCGATCTCGGCGTCGCTGGCGAGACCGGCGCGGTTCTGCAGCGCGTTGAACGACGGCTTGCCGTCGGCACCGAGCGCGATGATCTCGCCGTCGAAGACGCAGTCGTCGCGCGACACCGCCGCGAGCTCGTCGACGATCGACGGAAAGAGCCGCGTGTACGCGAGGCCGCGCCGCGACACCAGCCGCAGCTCGCCGCCGCGCGCGAATGCGAGCATGCGGTAGCCGTCGAGCTTGGGCTCGAACAGCCACGCCGGATCGTTGAACGGTGTCTTCGCGAGCTGCGCCATCATCGGCAGCAGCCTGGCCGGAAACGGTTCGGGCGTGCCGGTCGCCATCGCTCGCGTCCGTGCGTCGAGCGGCCGACGATCAGCCGGCGGCGCGCTTCGTCTTCTTCGCCGTCTTCGCCGCGGTCGCCTGCTTGGCGGTCGCCTTCTTCGCCGCGGTCGTCTTTCGCGCCGCGGGCTTTCGCTCCGCCGCCGGCGACTCGGCGGCGGGCTTGCCCTTCGCGGCGCTGGCGCCGAGCGAGTCGCGCAGCACCTGCATGAGGTCGATCACCTGCGCCGACGAAGCGGCGCTGTCCTCGTCGCCCTCGAGCTCGGCCATCGAGACCACGCCCTTGCCCGACTTCGCCTTCTGCTCGGCGAAGCTGCGCAGCGTCTCGGCCTCGAGGTCGGCGAGCTCGGCGGGATCGACCTTGGCCTCGGCGAGGGCGTCGATTTCCTTCGCGAATTCGCGCTCGCGCGCGGCGACGACCTTGCCGGCCTTCGGCAAGCCGATCGCTTCGGGCGTGCGCAGCTCGTCGGCGTAGCGAAGCACCTCGGCGCGCAGCATGCCCTGCTCGGAGACGATCGCGACCAGGTACTCGTGGTCGCGCATCACGAAGCTGCCGATCCCGGCCTTGCCGGTCTTCGCCATCGTCTCGGCGAGCAGCGCGTACGCCTTGCCCGCGCGTTCGTCGGGCGCGAGGAAGTACGGGCGGTCGAAGAAGAACGGCGGGATGTCGTCGAGCGCGACGAAGCGCTTGAGCTCGATGTCGCGCGACTTCTCGGGCGCTGCCGACGCGAACTCCTCGTCGGTGACGACGACGACCTTGCCGGCATCGGTCTCGTAGCCGCGGACGAGCTCGTCGTCGTCGAGCACCTTCTCGTGTTTCGGGCACCAGTATCGCCGGCCGAGCGGATGGCCTTCGTCGTCGACGAGCTTCATCGACTTCTGCCGCGGCACGACGGCGGCGAAGAGGTCGACCGGAATGCTGACGAGGCCGAACGTGATCGTCCCCGACCAGAACGATCGCACTGGTGCGCGCGCGTCCGACGCGTTCGACGCGCGCGACGACCCGGAACGCCGGCGATGCTCAGGCAACCTTCTTCCCCTTCGCCTGCGCGAGGCTCGCGCGCAGGCTTTCGGCGAGGTCGCTCGTCGCCTCCTTCGGCTTGGCGGCAACCAGCTTCAGCTTCGCGCCCTTCGCCTTCGCTTCGATCAGCTTGTGCAGCCGCTCGCGGTATTCGTTGTGCCACTCCTCGGGCGAGAAGGGCCCCGTGATCGAATCGACGAGCTGCTCTGCGAGCTTGATCTCGGCCGGCGACGGCGTGCGCGCCTTGTCGGGACGGACCGCCGGGACATCGAGCACCTGCTCGGAGCGGCGCAGCGTCGTCATCCGCAGATAGCCGTCGTCGCCGACCGCGAGCGCGCCGACGTAGCGCTTGTCGCGCATGACCCAGCGCGCGATCCCGATCCGTTCCTTGCCGGCGAGCGCGCTCGCGAGCGCGAAATAGTCGGCATCGCTCTGGCCGTCGGGGCCGAGGTAGTACGGCCGCTCGAACCACTCGTCGCCGAGCGCGTCGCGCGGAACGAAGCGCAGCAGGTGGATCGCGCGATCCGATTCGGGGGCGAGCTGCGCGAGCTCTTCGGGCTCGAGGATCACCGCACGCTGGTCGTCGAGCGGGAAGGCCTTGCGCTGCGCTTCCTTCGGCACCTCGCGGCCGTTGTCCTTGCGAACGATCCGCTGCTCGACCGGCGTCAGGTCCTTGTCGTGGAGGAGGTGGAAGCGGACCGCCTGGTCCTGCACCGCCGAGTACATCTTGATCGGCACCTCGTACTTGCCGAGGACGAGAGTGCCTTTCCAGATCGCGCGCGCGGCCATGGCCAACAGTATGCGTCCGGGCGGCGCTCAGCCGCGTCCCATCTTGCCTTGCAGCACGGCGACGAGGTGCTGCTTCGCTTCGGCGAGCTGCGCCTTGTCGCTGTCGTGGACCTTGCGGAAGAACGCCGCGCACTCGGCCGAGCCTGCCTGGTCGGCGTCCTGGATGTACTGGTCGTACGCCATCAGCGCCTGCGCCTTGTTCTGGATCAGCGTGATCCAGTCGTAGGCGAGATCGCTGAG
>DATJIM010000360.1:0-17525 GCA_035493195.1 Caldimonas sp. | reverse complement strand
CCGGCGCACGGCCGCCGAGATACCACGCTTCGGCCTCGGCGCGCCCCGCAACGAATCTCGCAAGCCAATCGTCGGCTGGCAGGTCCTCGCGGAGTGCGACAAAGCGCTTGCGCATGACGAATCGTACCGATCTGCCGCACGGGACCGCCTCACGCTCGCCGCTCGACGGCGCCGCGCTGCGCGCGTCTGCGCGATGCGGCGCAGTCGGCGCTATTCCTTCGTGAGCAGCAGCTGCCCGGCCTTCTGGAGTCGCTCCTTGAATCGCCCTGCGATCATTCCGAGGACACCGGGGAGTTCGATCTCGATCAGCACGACGGCGTCACGGACGTCGACGACGCCGGCGGCGGTCTGACCCATGGCCGCGACGTTGAAGATCAGGCGATCGCCCTCCCACCGCTCGCTGCTGGTGCCGCCACTGCCGGGCAGCATCTGGACGACCTTGGCGAAGCCGGACTCGATCCGGCGCCGGGCTTCGGCACGGCCGAGCTGGTGAGGAAGGCTGACGGTGATCGGTGTCGTCATGGCTCAGCGACGCGCGAACGCCGGCTGCTCGTAGTGCGCGACGCGTGTCGGCCGCCCGGCGATGCAGAGCTCGCGAAACTGGTACAGCACGGCCGCGGTCGGCGCGGCGATCCAGGTCTTGCCGACAGGCATCCGCAACACCGGCTGCTCGCTGTCGTCTTCGCGGTCGAGCCAGGGCGCATCCGAGCGCATGAATTCGCCGACGGGGATGCGATGGATGCTCGCCACCTCGGCCGCGTTCGCGACGAGGGTCCGTGCGGCACCGGCCCAAACGACGACGGGACTGATCACGAAGCCCGAGCGGGTGACGAAATCGTCGAGCCTGCCGAGCACCGCATCGGCTCCAACGTCCAGCCCCACTTCCTCGGCGAGCTCGCGCAGCGCGGCGACTTCGGCCGATTCGTCGGCGTCCAGGCGGCCGCCGGGAAGCGCCCATTGCTCCGGGTGGTTGCGCAGGCCGACCGCACGCCGGGTCAGGATCAGTGCCGCTTCGCGACTCCAGCCCTCCGGCACCGCCAGGCCGTCGATGCGCGCGCCGTCGCCTTCCTCGACGACAGCGATCGCGACCGCGGCCGCCCGGTGTGCGCCCGGCTCGGCACGCAGGAGCTCGAACGAGCTCAGATTGCGCTGGATGTGCTCGCGAAGCGAGCTGTCGAACACCATGTCAAGCGCGGCATCGGCCGCGTGCTGCCGTCTCGGAACTGTACGGCCCGGCGCGAAGGTGCGGTGCTGTGGGGCCGCGGTCGTGCGCGAGCGAGTCCGAATCACCCCGTTCGCGACGGCCGCACGTACGAGGGGTGTCGAATCGCCGACGCCGCCCCACTTCGCCATGTCCATCCGCGCCAACCACTCCATCGTCGTCGTCGCCATGCTGACCGCAGCCGCCGCGCTGCCGCAGGCGGCCGCTGCCGCCGAGCGACGAAGCACGCTCGACGACCAGCAGTCGGTCGCCGTCACGATCTACAACGAGGACCTGGCGCTCGTCAAGGATGTTCGCCAGGTCGTGCTCGACGCCGGCGTGGGCCGGCTCGCGCTGCGCGACGTCAGCGCGCGCATGCGGCCCGAGACCGCGCAGCTGCGCAACGTGCTCCGGCCCGGCGCCTTCGACCTGCTCGAGCAGAACTTCGACTTCGATCTCCTCACGCCCGCGAAGCTGCTCGAGAAATACGTCGGCCAGACGGTCCGGATCGTGAAGACGCATCCGCAGACCGGGGTCGAGACGGTCGAGTCGGCGCAGGTGCTCGCCGCCACCCAAGGCGTCGTGTTGAAGATCGGCGACCGCATCGAGACGGGCGCACCGGGCCGGATCGTCTTCGACGGCGTGCCGGCGACGCTGCGCGACCGGCCGACGCTCGTCGCCGAGGTCAACAACCGCCAGCCGGGGCCGCAGACCGTCGAGCTCACGTACCTGAGCGGCGGCCTGTCGTGGCAGGCGGACTATGTCGCCGAGCTGAGCGGCGACGACGCGAGCCTCGACCTCAACGGCTGGGTCACGCTGACCAACCGCAGCGGCACCGCGTACCGCAACGCCAAGCTACAGCTCGTCGCCGGCGACGTCCATCGCGTGCGCCAGGAAATGCGCGCGATGGACGCGATGATCGCGAAGTCGAGCGTCGCAGCGGCGCCCGCGCCGCAGATGCAGCAGGAGTCGCTGTTCGAATACCACCTCTACACCCTGGGCCGGCCGACGACGCTCGCCGACAACCAGACCAAGCAGGTCGCCCTCCTGAACGCCGCGCAGGTCCCGGTTCGCAAGGAGCTGGTGCTGAACGGCAGCGACTACTACTACCGGTCGAGCGTCGGCGACATCGGCCAGAAGCTGAAGACCGGCGTCTACGTCGAGTTCGCCAACCGCGAAAGCTCGCGGCTCGGGCTGCCCCTGCCGAAAGGCGTGGTTCGCGTCTACAAGCGCGACAGCGCGGGCAACGCGCAGTTCGTCGGTGAAGACCGCATCGACCACACGCCGAAGAACGAGAAGATCCGCCTTCGCCTCGGCGACGCCTTCGACGTCACCGCCGACAAGAAGCAGACCGACTTCAAGCGGCGCGAGCCGACCAACCGCGCGAGCTACGTCTTCGAGAGCGCGTACGAGATCGTCCTGCGCAACGCCAAGAACGAGGCGGTCAACGTCACGGTTCGCGAGCCCGTCCCCGGCGACTGGACCATGATCGAGGAGTCGAAGCCGCACGCGAAGGTCGCTGCCGGTACCGCCGAATGGCGCGTCGACGTCGCCGCGGGCAGCACGACCACGCTGCGCTACCGCGTGCTGGTCCGCTACTGAACTGCGAGCCGCCGGCGCTCACCCACAATGCCGGCACTTCTCGAGCACGATGTCTCCGGTCGGGAAGGTCATGCGCAGCAGCGGCCATCCGGTGTTGTCCTGCTCGAGCTTCAGCGTGTGGCTCGCCGGCGCGACGGGCGCGGGATCGAGGAACTTGTTCTGGCCGCACGTGTCGGTCTGGATGTAGCTCGCCTTGGTGGGATTGAACGTGAAGTCGGCACCCGTTCCGCCGCTCACCGTGCCGAACTCGTCCCAGCCTCCGGTGCGAAAGCAGTTGCCGCCGAAGTAGGCCGAGGTGAGGTTCCACACATGCCGGTAGCGACCGTCCGCGGTCAGGACCAGGGTGATGCCGATCGCGCCGTCGCCGTTCGGCACGCTGCCGTAGGGCCCGCTGTAGAACGGCGGCACGTAGGTCAGGATCGTCTCCCACTGACCCGTGAGTGGCTCGGGAATCGTTGCGGGCTGCGCGGGTGCGTCGGCGCCTTGCTGCTGTGGATCGCCGGTGGGCATGTCGGCCGCGCCGCCGCCGCCACAGCCGAAGAGCGCAAGGACGAGAGGGGCGAGCCAGAGCAGTCGGTCGCGGTTGGTGTGCATGCAGGTCTCCAGGGGGTGATCGAAGGCCCGCACTGTCGGCGCCCCGCCGCACGGCGTCCTGAAGCCGCGATGAAAGTGTCTGAAGACCGCTGAATGGGACGAGCGACTGCCGCCGCGTCCGCACCGTCCGCCAGGCGCGACAGCCGTCAGCGTGGTGCCGACACGCGGCCGAGCGCGACCGTGAGCAGCAGACCGACGAGCGAACACGTGCCCGTCGCCACCCACGTCCACTGCCAGTCCCCCCTCGCGCTCGCCACCGCCGCGACGAGGGGCGGCCCCGCGAACTGGCCGAACGCCGACCATTGCTGGACCCAGCCGACCGTGGTCGACAACGTGCCTTCGCTCGGCGCGAGTCGCACCGCGAGCGCGAACAGCGTTGCCGGGATCAGGCCGCCGACGCTCGAGAACAGCAGCACCGCCGCATAACGCAACACCGGTGGCAGGCCGGCGTCGCCGCTGCCCGCGAACGTCGCCAGTGCGGCGAGCGCCATCGTGACGAAGCCGATGCCGAGCAGGCGCGACGGCGCGACGCCGCGCTGCAGCAGTCGCCCCGAGCCGATGTTGCCGACCATGTTGGCGGCAGCGACGGCGGCCGTCAGCACTCCGGCCGCGGCACCGACGATGCCGCTCTGGACGTAGATCGACGGCAGGAAGCCGATCACCGCCAGCCATTGCCCCGAGTACATCGCGAACGTCAACGCCACGAGCCACGGCCCGGGCGCGGCGAGCGTCTGCCGCAGTCGCGCGAGCCATGGCGTCGGTGCTGCAGAAGTCGCCGCACCGCTGTCCGCCGGTACCGTCTGCCGCAGCCACACCGCCATCGCGGCGGACAACGCCGCCAGCACCCACCACCAGCCGCGCCAGCCGATCGCCGCGATCGCGAGCGGCCCGAGCAGCAACGCCATTGCCGTCGCGAACGGCATGTAGGCGCCCCACACACCCATCATCGCGCTCGCCCGCCGCGGCTCGACCAGCGATCGCACTGCGCCCGGCGCCGGCAGCACGACGAGCAGGAAGCCGAAGCCTTCGGCGGCTCGCAGCAGCATCAACTGCGCAACGCCTTGCGCGAAGCCACCGAGCGCGCTGACGACCGCCAGCAGCGCGAGCCCGATCGTCATGCTGCGACGGCTGCCGAGGCCATCGGCGACGACGCCGAAGACGACGCCGACCGTCATGCCGGCGAGCTGCACCAGCGACAGCAGGAAGCCGGCCTGCACGAGCGTCAGCCCGAGCGAGTCGCGCAGCACCGGGATCGCCGGTGGGAGCTTGCCGATGTGCAGCGCCGCGGCGACGCCGGCGAGGATCACGACCAGGGCGGGCTCGACGCGGCGCTTCACGGTAGTCGTCATGTCCGGCGAGTATCGCCAACCGTCCGGGCCGCGCTCGTCGAGACGACGGCGGCGAAGAGTCGGCCGTCTTCGCGGCACAATGCCGCCGCTTTCGCGCAGCCGCGTCGGCGGCGACGCGCGTGGCGATCGTGAGGATCGATCGATGATCGCTGTCGAAGAGCTGGCCGGTGCGCCCGTCCTCGCGTCGGTGCCGGGCGACGACCTCGCCCGCGTCGCGCAAGTCGCCGGCGACGTGCGTCTCGCGAGCGGCGAGTACGCCGTGCACGAAGGCGACGAGCGTGCCCTCTTCCTCGTGCTCGCCGGTCGAATCGAGGTGACGAAGGTCATCGACGGCATCGAGCGCGTGATCGGCGTGCGCGCGCCGGGCCAGATCTTCGGCGAGGTGCCGATCATCTTCGGCACGACGTTCCAGGGCAGCTACCGCGCGACCGAGCCGACGCGGGTGGCGAGCATCGCGGCGCGCGACTTCCACGCGCTCGCGGCCGCCAACCCCGAGGTGCTCACCAAGGTCGCGGCGCTGGCGAGCGAGCGCATCGGCGGGCTGCGCGGCATCGCGACGGCGCCGCCGCGAACGCGCGCGCTGATGCTCGGGCAGCGTGACGACGCGACCGTGCGCGAGCTGAGCACGTTCCTCGCCCGCAACCAGATCTCGCACGACTGGATCGCGGCAGACGCCTCCGATCGCGCGACGCGCTGGCCGGGTCCGCCGGTCGGCGACGACGAGCTGCCGGTGCTGGTCTGCGACGACGGCGTCGTGCTGCGCCGCGCGAGTTGCCGCGACGTCGCCGAGCACCTCGGGCTGCAGACGCGTCCTGGCGACGGCGTCTACGACGTCGTCATCGTCGGCGGCGGGCCGGCCGGCCTCGCCGCCGGCGTGTACGGCGCCTCCGAAGGGCTGCGCACGCTCGTCGTCGAGCGCGAAGCGCCCGGCGGCCAGGCCGAGACCTCGTCGCGGATCGAGAACTACCTCGGCTTTCCCACCGGAGTCTCGGGCGACGAGCTGGCGCGCCGCGCGCTGCAACAGGCGACCCGCCTCGGCGCCGAGATCGCCGTCACCCGCAGCGCGGTCGCGGTCGACCCGGCGACGATGACGATCACGCTCGACGGTGACGAGCGCGTCCGCGCGCGCACGGTCGTGCTCGCCACCGGAGTGTCATGGCGCCGCCTCGGCACCGACGGCTTCGAGCGCCTGCTCGGCAAAGGCGTGCACTACGGTGCGTCGCGGAGCGAGGCGGCGTCGACGCAGGGTCGCGACATCCACCTCATCGGCGCCGGCAACTCGGCCGGGCAGGCGGCGCTCTTCTTCGCCAGCCACGCGCGCAGCGTGACGCTGGTCGTGCGCGGCGCCAGCCTCGAGAAGAGCATGTCGCACTACCTCGTCGAGCAGCTTCGCGGCAAGTCGAACGTCCACGTGGCGCTGCGCAGCGAGGTGACCGCGGCGCACGGCGACAAGGAGCTGTCGGCGATCGACCTGCTCGATCGTTCGACGGGGAGGGTGCGGCGCCTCGCCTGCGGCGGTGTGTTCGCGTTCATCGGCGCCGACGCCGAGACCGGCTGGCTGCCCGCATCGATCGCGCGCGACGAGCGCGGCTACGTGTGCACCGGCGAGACGGTCGCGAAGGCCGGCCGCTGGTCGCTGCAGCGCGACCCGTACTTGCTCGAGACCAGCGTGCCTGGCATCTTCGCCTGCGGCGACGTGCGCTCGAGCCCGGTCAAGCGCGTGGCGGCAGCGGTCGGCGAAGGCAGCATGGCGATCGCGTTCGTGCACCAGTTCCTGGCCCGCGGGCCCGTCGGCGGCTGAGTCGGCGCGAGCGCCCCGCGCCCCGGCTCGCGCTCAGCCCTTGTCGACGACGACCTCGCTGATCTGCACGACCGGCGTCTGGTCGGTGTAGTTCGCAATGTCGGCCAGGATTTCCTGGGCGTGCGGACCGAAGCCTCGCTGATAGTCGTCGAGCGAGGCGCAATGCAGGTGCACCACGAACAGGTACGGCGGCGGACTGCCGGGAGCGCCGCCCGCGACACCCTTGTCGACGACGTAGAACTTCAGCGCCGAGCCCATGCGCGCCTTCACCATCGGCATGTGCTTGTCGAGGTAGTACACCTGGTCGAACCGGGCGCCCGGCTGATTCGGGTACATCACGCTCACCTTGATCATCGCTGCTCCTCGCACGAGGGCGTGCATGCTAAGCCAGCTGCGCCGCGGCCAGGAGCGCGCGCGTGTAGCTCTCGCGCGGCGCGTCGAACAGCGCCTCGGCCTCGCCCTCCTCGACGATGTCGCCGTCCTTCATCACCATCACGCGGTGCGACATCGCGCGGACGACCGCGAGGTCGTGACTGATGAAGACGTAGCTCATGCCGTAGCGGCGCTGCAAGTCGGCGAGCAGCCGAAGCACCTGCTGCTGCACCGAGACGTCGAGCGCCGAGGTCGGCTCGTCGAGCACGAGCACCTCGGGCCGCAGCACGACCGCGCGGGCGATCGCGATGCGCTGGCGCTGGCCCCCCGAGAACTCGTGCGGATAGCGCTGCAGCACGTTGGCGACGCCGTGGCGAGCGCTCAGGCCGACCTCGTCGAGCATCGCGAGGACGAGCGCCTCGCGCTCGCTCGCCGGGAGCTCGGGCCGATGCAGGGCGAGACCTTCGCCGACGATCTGACCGACCGTCATCCGCGGGCTGAGCGACGCGAACGGATCCTGGAAGACGACCTGCATGCGCCTGCGCATCGCGCGCAGCGTGTCGCGCGCCGCGTTGTCGGTGCGCACGCCGTCGACGAGCACCTCGCCGGCGGCGATCGGCTGCAGCGCGAGCAGCGCCATGCCGAGCGTCGTCTTGCCCGAGCCCGACTCGCCGACGATGCCGAGCGTCTCGCCGCGGCGCAGCGCCAGCGTCGCGTTGCGGACGGCGAGAAAGTGGCGCGTCGAGAACCAGCCGGTGCGCGCCGGAAAGTCGACCGTGATCGCGCGGCCCTCGACCAGGGTCGGCGCGTCGCCGGCAAGCGGCTCGACGGCGCGCTCGGGCCGGCTCGCGAGGAGCTTTCTGGTGTAGGCGTGGCGTGGCGCCGCGAACACCTTGGCGGTGTCGCCCATCTCCACCAGCCTGCCGCGCTCCATGACGCCGACCCGGTGCGTGAAGCGGCGCACCAGATTGAGGTCGTGGGTGATGAAGAGCAGCGCCATCTGCATCTCGGCCTGCAGCTCGTCGAGCAGCGCGAGGATCTGTGCCTGGATCGTGACGTCGAGCGCGGTCGTCGGCTCGTCGCAGATCAGCAGGCGCGGCCGGCACGCGAGCGCCATCGCGATCATCGCGCGCTGGCGCTGCCCGCCCGAGAGCTGGTGCGGGAACGCATCGATGCGTCGCTCGGGCTCGGGGATGCCGGTGCGCCGCAGGAGGTCGATCGCGCGCGCCCGCGCCTCGTTCTTGCGCATCGCCTCGTGCTGCTCGAGCACCTCGCCGATCTGGTTGCCGATCGTGTAGAGCGGATTCAGGGCCGTCATCGGCTCCTGGAAGATCATCGCGATGTCGTTGCCGCGGACGGCGCGCATCTCGCGCTCCGATTTCTGCAGCAGCTCGGCGCCGGCGAAGCGGACCGAGCCCGTCGTCACCGCGGCGTCGACGAGGCGAAGGATCGAGAGCGCCGTGATCGACTTGCCCGAGCCCGACTCGCCGACGAGCGCGAACTTCTCCGCCGCAGCGATCGTGAACGAGACGTCGTCGACGACCGTGGCGCGGCCGAAGCGCACGCTGAGGTGCTCGACGGCGAGGAGCGGCGGCGGCGAGGTGCTCATGACTTGCGCGTGTCGAAGGCGTCGCGCAGCGCGTCGCCGATGAACGTGAGCAGCAGCATCATGACGACGAGCAGCGCGAAGGTCGGGAAGATGATCCACCAGGCATCGAGGTTCGCCTTGCCCTGGCGGACGAGATCGCCGAGCGACGGCACGTCGGCGGGAACGCCGAGCCCGAGGTAATCGAGCGCGACGAGGCTCAGCACCGCGGCGCTCATCCGGAACGGCAGGAACGTGATCGCCGGAGTGAGCGAGTTCGGCAGCACGTGCCGCCAGATGATCTGGGCGCTCGAGAGGCCGAGCGCGCGCGCCGCCTTGACGAACTCGAGCGAGCGATTGCGCAGGAACTCGGCGCGCGTGTAATCCGAGAGGCCGACCCAGCCGAACAGCGACAGCAGCACCAGCAGCAGGCCGATCGACGGCCGGAAGATCGAGGCGAAGATGATCAGCAGGTAGAGCTCCGGGATCGACGTCCAGATCTCGATCAGCCGCTGCATGGTGAGGTCGACGCGGCCCGCGAAGTAGCCCTGGATCGCACCGGCGAGGAGCCCGAGGACGACGCCGATCGCCGTCAGCGCGAGCGCGAACAGCACGCTGACGCGAAAGCCGTAGAGCAGCCGGGCGACGACGTCGCGGCCGAGCGAATCGGTGCCGAGCCAGTCGTCGGCGCTCGGCGGCGCCGGATTCGGCGGCTTGGCGAAGTACTCGATCGACGTCGCGGAGTGGTGGTTCGGCGGGTGGATCGCCCAGTTCCCCGGCTGCGCGAAGCGGGCCGCGATGAACGGATCGCTCCAGTCGGTCGGCGTGCGGAAATCGCCGCCGAACTCGACCTCGGGCGGGTTGTCGACCAGCGGGAAGTAGAGCTTGCCGTTGTAGCGCGCGACGAGCGGCACGTCGTTGCTCAGCACCTCGGCGACGAGGCTGAGCACGAACATCGCGCCGAAGATCCAGAGCGACCACATGCCGAGCCGGTGGCGCCTGAAGCGCCGCCACGCTCGCTGGTTGGGCGAAAGCATCTCGGCTTCGGGCGCGACGACGTGCGCGCCGCCGTCGGTCGGAACGACGCCGAGCTCCGGGGTGTCGAGCGCGCTCAACTCGCGACCGCCGTGAACTGGACCCGCGGATCGACGACGACGTACAGCAGGTCGGAGACGAGCTTGACGACGAGCCCGATCAGCGTGAAGAGGTAGAGCGACCCGAGCACGACCGGGTAGTCGCGGCGGACGATCGAGTCGTAGCTGAGGAGGCCGAGCCCGTCCAGCGAGAACAGGCTCTCGATCAGCAGCGCTCCGGAGAAGAACGCGCCGATGAACGCCGCGGGGAAGCCGGTCACGATCGGGATCATGGCGTTGCGCAGCATGTGCTTCCAGAGCACCTTCTTGTGCGGGAGCCCTTTCGCGCGCGCGACCAGCACGTACTGCTTGCGCATCTCTTCGATGAAGGTGTTCTTGGTCAGCATCGTGACGATCGCGAAGCTGCCGATGACGAGGCACGTCAGCGGCAAGGCGAGGTGCCAGAAGTAGTCGGCGATCCGCGCCGGCCACGACAGCTCGTCCCAGTTGTCCGAGGTCAGGCCGCGCAGCGGAAAGATGTCCCAGAACGAGCCGCCCGCGAACAGCACGATCAGGAAGACGCCGAGGACGAAGCCGGGGATCGCATAGCCGACGAGGACGAAGAGCGTGCTGATCGTGTCGAAGCGGGAGCCGTCGCGGACCGCCTTGGCGATGCCGAGCGGGATCGAGATCAGGTACGAGATCAGGAAGGTCCACAGCCCGAGGCTGATCGAGACCGGAAGCTTCTCCTTGATCAGCTCCCAGACGCCCTTGTTCTGCATGAAGCTGCGTCCGAGGTCGAAGGTCGCGAAGTTCTTCAGCATCTCGAAGTAGCGGACGTGCACCGGCTTGTCGAAGCCGTAGAGCTTCTTGAGCTCGGCGATCTGCTGGGCGGTGTTGTCGGCGCGCGCCCGGTAGGCCGAGCCGCCGACGCCGGCGCGCGCCTCGGCCATGATCTGTTCGATCGGGCCGCCGGGGACGAACTGGATGACGATGAAGGTGACCGTCAGGACCCCCCAGAGGGTCGGCAGCATCAGCAACAGGCGCTTGACGATGTAGCTCAGCATGCGATCGGCTCCGGTTGCGACGATGGATCAGCGGCGCTGCGCCGCATCCTTGATCCACCAGGTTGCGAGCGGCCACGGCAGCAGCGGTGTCGTCGTCGGCGAGAGGTCGATGTCGAAGTACTTGGCGCGCACCGCCGGGATGCCGAACTTGTTCCAGTACGAGACATCCTCGGTGCTGCCGTAGAGCTCGGGAACCTGCCAGAAGTCCCACATCACGATGCGGTCGAGCGCGCGGCAGGCGTCGCGAAACTCGTCGAGCGTCGTCGCCGCGGCCATCGCGTCGAGCACGTGGTCGACCGCCCTGCTCTTGACGCCGCGATAGTTGCCGGACCCTTTCTCGTCGGCGGCCTTGCTGCCGTAGAGGTCGCGGTAGTCGTCGACCTGCGGCAACGTGAACGGCGGCTCGACGATCGTCACCATGTCGAAGTCGAACTCGGTGAGCCGGCGATCGAACAGCGCGTAGTCGACCTTGCGGTCGGGCACCGAGATCCCGAGCTTCTCGAGGTTGCGTCGCCACGGGTTCATGCGCGGATCGGTGTCCTGACCGGTCGGCGACAGGTACTCGAAGGTGAACGGCTCGCCCTTGCCGTTGCGCAGGACGCCGTCCGGCGCGAGATGCCAGCCCGCCGCCTCGAGCAGCGCGCGCGCCGCGAGGAGATTGCGGCGGAGCGCGTTCGGGTCGGTGTCGTTGCGGGGTGCGAGGTACGCCGGGCCGAAGACCTCCTTCGGCAGCTCGGCGCGGTACGGCTCGAGCAGCTTGAGCTCGCCGGGCGACGGCAGGCCCTGGGCAGCGAACTCGGAGTTGTTGAAGACGCTGTTGGCGCGCTTCAGGTGGCCGTAGCGGTTGTTGGTCTCGAAATCGTAGGTGAGCGCAAGCGCGTGACGCACGCGGACGTCGGCGAAGATCGGCTTGCGGATGTTGAGCTCGTACGCCTGCAGGCCCTTGCCGGACTGGGTCTCGAGCGCCTGCTTGACGATCCGGCCGTCGTCCCACTTCGGGCCGCGGTGCTGGCGCTCCCAGATCCGCGCCGAATAGACCTTGACGATGTCGTATTCGCCCGCCTTGAACGCCTCGGTCGCGACGACCTCGTCCTTGTAGTAGCGATAGACGACGCGGTCCCAGTTGTAGAAGCCTCGGCGCACGCCGAGGCCTTCGGCCCAGTAGGCGGGGTTGCGCTTGAACTCGAGCCGGCGCGGCGGATCGAGCCGCACCGGGACGTACGGCCCGCTCAGGAGCGGCACCTCGTTCAGCAATTCGTCGAAGCGGACGTGGCTGCCGTCCGGTTTCAGGCCCCACTTGTGCGAGAACACGAACAGGCCGCCGAGCTTGAAGATCGGCGTCCTGCTGTGGCCACGGAGGTCGAAGCGGATCGTGCGATCGTCGACGACCACCGCGGCCGCGACGCCGTCGCCGAACGTCGACTGGTACGACGGCGCGGCGTACTTGCCGGTCAGCGTCTCCCACGAGTACTTGACGTCGGCTGCCGTCACCGGATCGCCGTTCGAGAACCTGGCCTTCGGATGGATGCGAAACGTCACCGAGCTGTAGTCGGGTGCGACCTTCAGCTCCTCGGCGACCAGGCCGTACATCGTCTGCGGCTCGTCGGCGCTCAGCGTCATCAGCGTCTCGAGCATGAAGATCTCGAGTCCCGCGGGTGCCGAGCCGCGCACCGTGAACGGGTTGTACTTGTCGAACGCGGTCCGTCGGTCGGGGTTCGACAGGTAGAGCGTTCCGCCGCGCGGAGCGTCGCGGTTGACGTAGTCGAAATGGTCGAAGCCGCGCGGGTACTTCGGCGCGCCGAACGCCGCATACGCGTGCAGCCACTCGCCCTGCGCCTGCGGGGCCGCCGCGCTTGCGGGCGGGGCATCCTGCACCGGCGCGCTCCCGGGCGCGGCCGCAGCGGAGATCGCCACGCCGAGCAGCGAGGCACAGAACGCGCGCCGCGCCGTCGCCGCGCCGCATCGCGTCCGGACGGTGCGGCGTTGCTGGCTCATGTGCCGGAGATTGTCCATCAGCCCGCCGCCGCGCTCGCCGAGCGCCGGCCGCAGGTCCGGCCGTCGATCCTCAGCTCGAGCCGTCGGCGGCGCCTCTGGCGCGCTCGAGCATCGTCAGCGCGCGATCGGCGAACGCCTGCGTCAATTCGGTCGCGCGCGCAAGCGCGAGCTCCTGCTCGCGCGAGACCCTCTCGAGCATGCGAACGATCGCCTTGCTCCGCGCCGGCGCGAGGTCGCTGCGCTTCATCTCTTCCATCAGCCACGTCGCTGTCGCCTGACAACGCTGACCTTCGAGGAACACCAAGGTGTTTTCGCGCATCGTCTCGTCGGCGTCGAACGCGGCGTCGACTCTCGCGCGCGCCATCTTGTCGAGGACGTGCGCGACCTCGGCGCTCGCCGCGACGTCGTTGCCGAGCCGGAGCGTCTCGGCGCCGATGCGCGCCTCCTCGCCGATGCCGGCAGCGACTTCGTTCAGGGCGGCGAGCAGCCGCCGCCAGACTTCGCCACGACGGGGTTCGTCGAGCACTGCGAGCGGCAGGGCTGGATCGTGGACGGCCTGATATTCCGAAGTCACGGCCTCGTGTCGGCACGACGCGAGCACGACCGGCAAGACGGTCAGCTCGCTCCTCTTCGCGGCGGCGAGGACTTCGGGCAGCTCGGAGGTCGCGATGAAGTCCGAGCGGAAGAACCCGTCGCTGAGCAACAGCACCGCGGCAGCCGCGGTGTCGAGCGCCTCCTTGATCTCTCCGTGCCAGCGCGAGCCGGGAGCGATGCGCGTGTCGTCCCAGATCGAGATCCGGACCTCGGCCGGCAGACGGTCGAGAACGTGCTGCAGTTCGGATAGCCACGCGCGGTCGGCGTGGGCGTAGCTGACGAAGATCGCGTCGCGCATCGTGGCCCTCCCTCGCATCTCGCTGCTAGCCGCGATTCGTGTCCGGCCCGGCGTCGGCGGCGGCGAGCGTTCGCAACGGCGGGAAGCGCGCCTGCAGCTCGGGCCCGACGACCTGAACGACGGCAACGGCATCGCGCAGGCCGTGAAAGCGGTGCGGGCCGAGGTCGCGCATGCGCAGACCCGCAGGCCGCGAACGGCCGAGGCCGTCGCGCGCGGCGGCCGACAGCAGGATCTGGCCGCCGTGGCCCGCCGAGCAGAGGCGGGCCACCGTGTGCACCGCGATTCCGACGTAGCCGGCGTCGGTGAGCGTCGGCCGGCCGCTGTGGATGCCGGCGCGGACGCGCACGCCGACGCCGTCGGGCCAGGCGCGCGAGCGCAGGCCGCGCTCGATCGCGAGCGCGGCTTCGAGCGCTGCGGAGGCACGAACGAAGACGGCGAAGAACTCGTCGGCACGCGCGTCGACCTCGCGACCGCCTGCGCGGTGCACGCAACCGCGGATGACGGCGCGGATGTCCGCGAGCAGCGCTGCATAGCGATCGCCGAGCCGATGCAGCAGGCCCGTCGAGCCTTCGATGTCGGTCAGCAGGAACGTGACGTTTCCCGTCGGCAGGGTCCGCACCTCGCTCGCCTGCGCCTCGATCCTGCCGCGCAGCCGATCGTTCTCGACCGCCAGGCGGATCGCCGCGGTCACCGTCCTCAGCAGCGCCCGGCTCTTCAGCACCGCGGCGGAATGCACGAGGGCGGTCATCGGCTGGCCGTCGCGCTCGAGCAGCGTGGTCAGCGGCGCCGGCGCCGCGTCGCTCGCGGGCGCGGGCAACGCCACGGGCTGGCCGTCGCGATCGAGATAGGCGCCGGCCGACTCGGACCAGTGCAGCACCGAGAGCGCCGGGTCGCGCAGCGCCGTGCGCACGCGGCGTTCGAACTCGGCGGGAGTCCCGGCCTGCACGAGCTCGACGACGAGACGACCCGCCGTGGCTTCGCTCGCGCGCGACTCGAGCTGCCCGGTGACGAAGCCGATCGGCACGATGCCGTACTTGCGCGCAGCGACGAGCAGCTTCTTGCGCGCGCGCTCGCGCGCCGCTTCGTCCTCGAATGCGACCTGGTTGAAGCGCGCCAGCGCGTTGCGAACGTGCGGCTCGTCGTGGATCGGCAACCGCCTGCGGCCCTTCGAGTCGACGTAAGCGAAGGCGCTTGCGGGCAGCTTCGCGCGCTTGCCCGAATCGAGCGTGCTCATGGCGACCGCATCAGCGCACGCGCGATCTCGAGCCCTTCGTCGCGCGTCTCGTCGCGCCGCGACGGTCGCTGCGCGCGGCGGTACCAGTAGTCGGCGTTGCCGAGGTCGCCTTCGATGCGGTGCAGCCAGGCGTGGACCCACGCGCCTTCGGCGTCGTCCTGCGCCTGTGCGAGCTCGTGGGCGGCGTCCCAGTCGCCGCGCAGGCCGTGCCAGACGGCTCGCAGCATCGGCGTCGCGCCGTGCGGCGGCACGTCGCCATCGAGGCTGAGGACGAACGGGTCGACGACGTCGGCCATCACGCGATTGTGCGCAACCACCACGGCGCAGCGGAAAGGCTCACTCGACCTTCCTTCGTCTGCCGAGGACGAGCATCGCCGCCGGGACGGTCGTCAGCACGCCGACGGCGACGAGCCCCCAGCCGACGCTCTTGCGCGTCGAGCCGCTCACCTTGTCGGCGAGCAGCAGGGCGACGCCGGCGCCAAGCATCGCGCGCGTGCCGACGACCATTGCGAGTTCAGGCAAGCGAAGCTCGGTCACGACCATGGCGGTCTCCTTCGATGACGTCGGACGGAAATCGTAGCCCCTGCGGCTCGCGCGCAGAATGCGCCTCGGACCCACCGCCACGATGCTGCAGAACAACGCGCAGTTCAACGACACCTGAGCGCGGCGCGAGCCGGACTCACCCGCGCACGTGCGCGAGGACGCCGTCGAGCGCACCAGGCACGCGGTCGAGGTCGAGGGCGTCGACGAGGAGCGTCCCGTACCGGACCTTGCGGCCGGCGCGCGTGCCGAGGAAGCGGCGCAACTGCGCATGCAGCGCGCGACCGCGCTGCGCGGGCTGTCCCTGGAAGAGACGAAACGACGCGAGCTCGCCTTCGGCATCGAGCACGCGTTCGACCGCCGCGGTGCCGAGCGCACGGATCAGCTCGTCCTCGAGGTCGGCGTCGCACGCGAAGAAGCCATCGCTCGCAGCGCCGGCGCGAAACGGCAGGCCGTCGTCGACGCCAGCGCGCTCGAGGCCGCGGCGCACGTGCTGCAACTCGGCGATGTCGCACAGCCCCGCGAGCCGAAGGCCGAGCCCCCGGGTGCCGAGCGCCTCGGCGAAGCGTTGCACGTTGGTCGCGCCGCCGATCGGCACGACAACGATTCGTTCGCCGCGCAGGTCGCGGCCGCGGCGCCGCGCCAGCGCTTCCAGCGCAGCCTGGTCGCTCCAGCCTTCGACGAGGATCGCGGCGCGCGCATTCGCGTTGCACGCGAGCAGACGCGCGGCCTCGGGATCGAGCGGTTTCAGACGGACTTCGACCGGGGCATGCGACATCGCGGTCTCGGCGATGGAAGGCAACGATTGGAACACCGGCTGCGCGCCGGACAGCGCCAGCGCCGACCGCTCTTTGCAGACGTCGGTCGTACAGTCGCGATACCGCCCAGCGACGAACGCCCGCATGAAGGCCTACCGAATCGCGACCATCCCCGGCGACGGCATCGGCAAGGAAGTCGTCCCTGCCGGCCGGGAAGTTCTCGAAGCGCTCGCCACGACGAGCAGCACGTTCAGTTTCGAGTTCGAGAACTTCGACTGGGGCGGCGACTATTTCCGCAAGCACGGAGCCATGATGCCGGCGGACGGCCTCGCGGCGATCCGCGACAGGGACGCGATCCTGTTCGGTTCCGCCGGCGACCCGCACATCCCCGATCACGTCACGCTCTGGGGCCTGCGCCTGAAGATCTGCCAGGGCTTCGACCAGTACGCCAACGTGCGGCCGACGCGCATCCTGCCCGGCATCGAGGCGCCGCTGAAGCGCTGCGGTCCCGGCGACCTCGACTGGGTCATCGTGCGCGAGAACTCCGAGGGCGAGTACGCCGGCGTCGGCGGCCGCGTCCACCAGGGCCATCCGATCGAGGCCGCGACCGACGTCTCGATCATGACCCGTGCCGGCGTCGAGCGGATCATGCGCTTCGCGTTCCGCCTCGCGCAGTCGCGTCCGCGCAAGCTCCTCACGGTGATCACCAAGAGCAACGCGCAGCGCCATGCGATGGTGATGTGGGACGAGATCGCGCTGCAGATCGCGAAGGAATTCCCGGACGTCACGTGGGACAAGGAGCTCGTCGACGCCTCGACGGCGCGGATGATCAACCGTCCCGCTTCGCTCGACACGATCGTCGCGACGAACCTGCACGCCGACATCCTGAGCGACCTCGCCGCGGCGCTCGCCGGCAGCCTCGGCATCGCGCCGACCGGCAACATCGATCCGGAGCGTCGCTTTCCCTCGATGTTCGAGCCGATCCACGGCTCGGCGTTCGACATCATGGGCAAGGGCGTCGCGAATCCGATCGGCACCTTCTGGTCGGTCGTCCTGCTGCTCGAGCACCTCGGCGAGCTCGACGCGGCCAAGCGCGTGATGGGCGCGATCGAGCAGGCCACCGCGAACCCCGCGCTGCACACCCGCGACCTCGGGGGCAACGCGACGACCGCCGAGGTCACGAAGGCGGTGTGCGAGCTGCTTGGCGCGAGCGCGCGGCGCAAGGCGGCCTGACGAACGCGCACAATCGTCCGGTGCTCGACGACCTCCACTATCTTTCGATCGAGGAGCTCGCGCGCCTGCTCGCGGCGCGGCAGGTCTCGCCGGTCGAGGTCACCGAGACGATGCTGCGCCGGATCGAACGCGCCGATCCCGCGTTGAAGTCGTACGCGCTCGTCACGCCCGAGCTCGCGCTCGCGCAGGCGCGCACGGCCGAGCAGATGATCGGCAAGCGGCAGATCCT
>DATJIM010000359.1:0-9749 GCA_035493195.1 Caldimonas sp. | reverse complement strand
CCGGCACCGTCTGCGCGGCGAGCCAGGCCGAGACTGCACCGATCTCCTCGGGCGCGAGGCTGCGCGCGACCTGCGCCATGCAGTCGGGCTCGATCGCGCGCCGTTGGCCGCTGCGCCAGGCGCCGAGCTGGGCGTTGAGGTAGTCGCGCGACAGCCCGAGCAGTCCGGGGATGAACGGCTCGCGACCCGTCATCGCGTCGCCGTGGCATTGCGTGCAGGCGGGCAGCGAGCGCGCCGGATCGCCGCGGCGCACGAGGGCTTCGCCGCGTTCCCGCAGCTCGGCCGACGCCGCGGGTGCGGCGGGCGGCGGATACGGCACGTCGAGCGATGCGAAGTACGCCGCGATCTCGCGCAGGTACGCATCGTCGAGCAGCGCGAGCAGCCCGTTCATCAGCTCGTAGTGGCGACGCTCGTCGCGGAAGTTGCGCAGCTGATTGAAAAGATAGCCGGCGGGCTTGCCGGCGAGGCGCGGGTAGTAGCCGTCGGGGCCGGCGCGACCTTGCTCGCCGTGGCAGCCGGTGCAGGCGAGGACGCGCTGCGCGATCGTGTCTTCGAACGGTGCGGCGCGCACGGTGGGCGCGATCGCGGCGGCGGCGAGCGCGAGCAGCGTGGCGACCCGCGTGCGCGCGCGCCGCCGTGCGGATGAGAGCGGTCGCCCGATCGCCATCGTCCGCCCGAACGGCAAGCGTCGCACCCGCCTGGCGCGGGCGCTGCTCAGGCGCCGCCCGGCGCGCGCACCTCGTCGGCGAGTGCCGCGTCGCCGTGCTCGCGCCCGAGACCCTCGACGACTCCGGCGCGGTCGGCGGCGCTGCGGTTCTGCGACACCTTCCACTTGCCGACGAGCGACGTGAGCGGGATCTCGATGCCGACGATCGCCCCGAGCATCGTCTCGACGAAGTCCGCCGGCGCGTCGCTCACCGCCCACGGCGCGTCGCGGCCGGCCTCGTGGCGGTCGGTGAGACGACCGACGAAGTCGCGCAGCCAGGCGCGGTCCTCGATCGCGCGCAGCCGTCCGCGCGCCTGAACCATGACGTAGTTCCACGTCGGCACGACCTTGCCGTGCTCGCTCTTGCTCGGATACCACGCCGGCGAGACGTAGCCGTGCGGCCCCTGAAAGACGACGAGCGCATCGACGTCGTCGCGCGCCGTCTTCCAGAGCGGGTTCGCGCGCGCGACGTGGGCGCGCAGCACGCCGGCCGCGTCGCCGTCTGCGTCGAGCACGAACGGCACGCTGTTGGCGTCGACGTCGCCGCTCCGGTTCTGCGTCACCAGCAGGCCGAGCGGATGGTCGCGGACGAACGCGCGCAGCACTGCCGGGCGCGTCTCGCTGAAGTGGGTCGGCAGGTACATGTCGTCGATCGGAGAGGAACGCGAAGTATGGACGCGTTCTCGCCGCCGGCGATGCCGACGCGACGTGCTGGCGGTGGGGAGGACCCGCGGCGAAGCGGCGCGGCCGCGCGTCAGCGCTTGCGGGGCGCCGTCCCGCTGGAGTCGCTGGAGCCTGCGGTCGCCGCGCCGCGCAGCAGCGGTGCCTCGAACACCTGCTCGCGCGAGCTGTTGTCGGTCGCCTTGCCGTTCTCGAAGCGCGGCGAGACCGTCGGCCCGGTGCGCATCTCCCGGCAGTCGGAATCGTCGGGAACGATGACGAGGAAGCCGCCCGGATAGTTCTGCTGCATCGCCTGCGAAATGCGCCCGGAGAGATCGACGGGCGGCACCGTCGACTGGAACGCGAGCTGGTTCTTCGCGTTGTAGATCGAGTAGCAGTTCGCGGCGCCGGCGGCACCCGGCAGCGCGAGCAGGACCGCGAGCGGAAGGAGGGCCGTTGTCGTTCGCATGGTGGATCCGGCAGTCGACGAGGGCGCGAACATAGCGCCATCGCCGATGGTTGTCATGCCCGCTCGGGCGTCCGGCGTGCCGCGACCGGCGGTTGTTGGCGCCGAACCGGCGGTTGCGTCACGGTTGCGTTGCGTGCATCCGACGCCGCGATGACCGCGCCGCCGAGGCAGACCGCACCGTCGTAGAGCACCACCGACTGGCCGGGCGTCACCGCCCACTGCGGCGCGTCGAACGATGCCGCGAGCGCGCCGGAGGCATCGGCGGTTTCGAGCGTGCACGCGGCGTCCGCCTGCCGGTAGCGCGTCTTGGCAGCATAGCGGCCGGGCGCCGGCGGCAATCCGGCGACCCAGCTTGCGTCGTCGGCGACAAGCCGGCGCGACAGCAGCCACGGATGGTCGTGTCCCGAGACGACGCGCAGGACGTTGCGCTCGATCTCCTTGGCGGCGACGAACCACGGCGCGTGGTCGCCGCCGCCACGGTCGCCGTGCACGCCCTTGACCCCGCCGACGCCGATGCCCTTGCGCTGGCCGAGCGTGTAGAACGACAGCCCGACGTGGCTGCCGACGGTGCGGCCGCGGTCGTCCTCGATCGGCCCGGGCTCGTTCGCGAGGTAGCGCGCAAGGAACTCGCGAAACGGCCGCTCGCCGATGAAGCAGATCCCGTTCGAGTCTTTCTTCTTCGCGTTCGGCAGGCCGAGCTCGGCGGCGATCCGGCGCACCTCGGACTTGTGCAGCTCGCCGACCGGAAAGAGCGTGCACGCGAGCTGTGCCTGGTTCAGCCGGTGCAGGAAGTAGCTCTGGTCCTTCGAACCGTCGAGGCCCTTCAAGAGCTCGAATCCGGTCGCGCCCTCGCGGACGCGGGCATAGTGGCCGGTCGCGATCCGCTCGGCGCCGAGCCTGAGCGCATGGTCGAGGAACGCCTTGAACTTGATCTCGGCGTTGCACAGCACGTCGGGGTTCGGCGTCCGACCGGCCCGGTATTCGCGCAGGAAATCGGCGAAGACGCGGTCCTTGTACTCGGCGGCGAAGTTGACGTGCTCGAGCTCGATGCCGATGACGTCGGCGACGCTGGCGGCGTCGAGGAAGTCCTGGCGCGACGAGCAGTACTCGTCGTCGTCGTCCTCCTCCCAGTTCTTCATGAAGATGCCGACGACCTCGTGGCCAGCGCGTTTGAGCAGCGCCGCGGCGACGGCCGAGTCGACGCCGCCGGAAAGGCCGACGACGATGCGTTGCGGGCGCGAGGAGCTCATCGAAGAAAGTGGCGGCGCGAAGCGAGCGCGGTGTGGTGGAATTTGTCGTGGCCGACCGCTTTTTCCGGTACGCCGCGGTGGGCGCGGTCGCGACCGCCGCGCACTACGCGATTCTCGTCGGTCTCGTCGAGGCCGGCTGGCTGGCGCCGGCGCGCGCCGCCGCGGTCGGCGCCTGGGTCGGCGCGCAGGTCGCGTTCGCAGGCAACGCCGCGTTCACGTTCCGCGGTGCCCGGGCGAGCGTCGGCGCGTGGCTGCGCTTCCAGGTCACCGCGTGCGTCGGCGCCGCGATCAGCTTCACGATCGTCGCCGTCGGCACGCGGATGGGCGTGCACTACCTGATCGCGCAGGTCGTCGCGACGCTCGTCGCGCTCGTCGTCACGTTCGAGATCAACCGCCGCTGGAGCTTCGCTTCGCCCACGCCGGACCGATCGTGACGCCGGCGCCGGCGAGATCGTCGGCGAACGCGGCGCTGCCGAGGTAGTCGGCTTCGCGCCGCCGCGCCGCGCCGATCGCATCGCCGGCCATGTCGGGGCCGGGATGGCAGAAAAGCAGCCCGCCTTCGCGCGGAGCCGCGGCGAGCCAGCGCTGGACGAGACTCCGGTAGTCGGTCGCCGTGAAGTCGTAGGCGCCGAGCAGGACGGCGTTGTGCGCGAGGCCGCGCGCGACGAGCGCTCGCTCGAGCGCACGGCCGCCGCTCGCCTCGATGACCCGCCGCTTCAGCGCCGCCGCGGGGCCGCAGACGTGCGCCGTGTTGCGGACCGCGGGCACGTCGGGCCAGGCGCAGATCGCGTCGAGCACAGCGTCGCGAACGCCGGGCAGCGCGTGGACGTGCTGGTGGCCGTCGACGAACTCGGGTGCACGCCCGAGCGCGTCGGCGAACGCGTCGGCCTGGGCGCGGAACTCGACGGCGATCGCCGCGACCGGCAGCGTGCCGATCGCTGCGCTCGCGAGCACGCGCCCGAGGCCCGGGAACGCTGGCCATGTCGCGCGCAGCTCAGGAGCGAGCGGTGCGCCTTCGCTGAGGTTGAAGTGCAGGCCGAGCGCGAGCGGTGCGGCCGCGATGCGGAGCACGGCCGCCGCCGATCGCCAACCGGCTGCCGTCGTGACGCACGACGCGGCGTTCACGCGACCGGCGGCGGCGAGCGCGGCGACGCTCTCCGCGACGCCGTCGACGAGGCCGACGTCGTCGGCGCAGAACGCGACGACGCGCCCGTCGACCGAACTCAAGCGGGAGGCCCGCGGTCGTCGGCCGCGCCGGTGTCGTGGCGGACGAGATAGACCGGCCGCTGCTTGACCTCGTCGAAGATGCGGCCGACGTACTCGCCGAGGATGCCGATCGAGAGCAGCTGGATGCCGCTGAAGAACATCGTGCTCACCGCCAGCGTCGCCCAGCCGGGAACGTCGGCGCCGAAGGTGTAGTGCTCGATGATGAACCAGATGCCGCCGAGGATCGCGCCGACCGCGATCAGCGCGCCGAGCGCGCTCCACAGCCTGAGCGGCGCGTTCGTGAACGCGGTCACTCCCGTCACGGCGAGCCGCGACAGCCTGCGCATCGAGAACGACGACTCGCCGGCGTGGCGCTCGTCGGGAACGTAGTCGACCGCGACCGAGCGGAAGCCGACCCACGCGTAGAGGCCCTTCATGAAGCGGTTGCGCTCGGGCAGGCTCTTCAGCGCGTCGACGACGGCGCGGTCGAGCAGGCGGAAGTCACCGGCGTTGGCGGGGATCTCGACCGCGGCGCCGGCGTTGACGATGCGATAGAAGATCTGGGTGCCGAGCTTCTTCAGGAACGACTCGTCGCCGCGCGTCGACCGCACGGTGTAGACCATGTCGGCGCCGGCGCGCCAGGCGGCGATCATCTCGACGATCAGCGCCGGCGAATGCTGCAGGTCGGCGTCCATCAGCAGCACGACGTCGCCGCGCGCGCGATCGATGCCAGCGGTGAGCGCGGCTTCCTTGCCGAAGTTGCGCGACAGCGACACGTAGCGGATGCGGCGGTCGCGCAGCCAGGGCAGCATCGCAAGCTCGGTGTCGTCGGTGCTGCCGTCGTTGACGACGACGATCTCCCAGACGTCGCTGTGTTGCGCGAGCTCGTCGCCCAGCTGCGTCAGCAGCGCAGGCAGCGACGCGCTCTCGTTGTACGCGGGCAGGATGCAGCTGATCGACAGCTTCCCTGCGCGCGTCACCGCCGCGAGCTCGGATGCGAGGGTCTCGTTCTTCATGGCTGCCTCCGGTCGGCGCTCGTCGAAGCGGACGCACACGCTCGCGGCGCGAGCCGCCACAGCGATGCGCCGTGCGAGGTCGCGACGCGCGCCGCGTCGGCCATCGCCGCGACCGGCGCTTCGTCCTGTCGCTTGACGAGCACCCAGAGCGGCGCCTTGCCGCAGCGCAGCGCGAAGCCATGCTGCGCATCGACGAGCAGTGCGGCGGCACGCGCGCGGTCGAACTCGCCGGCCTCGCTCAGCTCGCGGCGCCAGTTGTCGCGGGTCGGAATCGCCGGGTCGTGCCAATCGGAGACGACCGGCACCGGCGCGCTCAGGCGCGCGTGCAGCGGCACGTCGAAGAAGTACTCGTCGACGAAGACGACCGGATCGCCGGGCGCACGGACGGCGCGCAGCGTGTGGGCGAGCGCGGTGTTGTCGCGCTGGTAGCGCGTCGCCATCCAGGCGACCGCGCCGGCGCAGACGACGACGGCGAGCGCGACGCTCGCCGCCACGGCGCCGCGCCACGCAGCGCGCGTGCTGCGCCACGCTGCCAGCGCGGGCTCGGCGACGAGGAACGCGAGCGGAAAGAGCGCCGGCATGATGTAGCCGACCGGCTTCGACTGCGGCAGCGAGAAGAAGACGACCACCGTCGCGAGCCAGATCCACGTCAGGCGGCGCCATGCGGCGAGGTCGTCGCGTCGCGCATCGCTCGCCGCGTCGCCGCCCGTCGAGGCTGCACGCGAGTGGCGCACGCGCCCGAGCCAGAGCGACCACGGCAGCGTCAGCCCCGGCAGGACGACGAAGAAGAACCACCACGGCTGCGCGTTGTTGAAGCCGTGCTCGACGAAGCGCTCGAAGTGGTGGTGAACGAAGAAGTAGCGTGCGAAGCCGGGGTGCTGCTGCTCGACGAGGACGAACCACGGCGCGGCGATCAGGATGAAGATCGCGATGCCGGGCGGCGAGAGCAGCCGCGCGATCGTTCGCCACTGGCCCGACGTCAGCAGCCAGACGACGATGACGAGCCCCGGCAGCACGATCCCGATCAGGCCCTTGGCGAGGACGCCGAGCGCAGCGCACGCCCAGGCGAGGACGAGCGCCTTGCGATGCGGCGCGCCGCGCTGGAGAGCGAGCGCGGCGTCGGCGGCGAAGACGATCGCGAGCGCGATGAACGCCGCCACCGGCATGTCGAGATTCGCGTAGTGCGCCGCCGCGAAGAAGAACGGCATCGTCGTGAGCACGAGCACCGTCGCGGTAGCGATCGGCTCGCCGACGCGCCGCCGCGTCACCGCGAACACGCCGGCGACGGCGAGGCACGCGCAGACGAGCGTTGCGAGCCGCGCCGCCGCGGCGTTGACGCCGAAGACGTGCATCGAGATCGCGGTCAGCCAGTAGAAGAGCGGCGGCTTGTGGAAGAACGGCAGGCCGTTCTCGGTCGGGATCAGCCAGTTTCCCGAGCGCAGCATCTCCCAGGCGACGCCGACGTAGCGGCCTTCGTCGGGAAGCGTGAGCGGGTGGAGCCCGATCGACCAAGCCAGCCAGGCGACGACGACGAGGGCACCGACGCCGATGCGCCGGCGCGCGACCGCGACGTCGCTCGGCGTCCGAGTCGCGCCCGCGCCGAGGCTCAGGCTCGCGGCGTCTTCGTGCGACATAGGAGTGGCAGGAAGAGCGCGGCGCACACGGTCCAGTCGATCATCGCCGACCACAGCGTCGCGCTCGCGAAGCCTGCGCCTTGCGCGATGCGAACGGCGCTGAAGAGCGCGCCGGCGGCGATGCCGATCGCGAGCCCGCGCCAGCGCCAGCGCGGACGGCCGGCGGCCCAGCCCGCGAAGTAGAGCGAGAGCAGCGCGTAGCCGCCGCCGGCGTGGCCGCTCGGCAGGCAGCGGCCGGCGCTCGCCGCCGAAGTCGCCCAGAACGGACCGTCGCGCTCGGCGACGTAGTCGACGACGCCGCCGAACGGCTGGACGTCGACCGGGCAGTGCTGCGTCGTCCACGACTTGATGATGTTGACGAGCAGCGGGCCGAGCAGCATCGCCGCGCCGATGGTGAGCAGGATCGGGGTCCACGGCCTAAGGCGCGGCACTGCGAGGCCGCAGACGCCGCCGGCGAGCGCGCTCGCGCCGACGAGGAACGGAACGCCGCGCGCCGCCTGGTGGCCGACGACGTCGAGCAGCGCCGAGTGCGCCCAGACGAAATGGTGGCTCGTCGCGTCGACGAACAGTCGGGCGATCGCGAGATCGCCGCCGCCGTGCTGGCAGAGCCAGGCAACGAGCGCGATCGCGATCGGCACGAGGACGAGGTGCGAGACGACGTAGCTGCCGCGCTCGACGAGCGGCGGCTGCGGTACGACGCCGACGACGGCGTCGTCGTCGACGTCCGCGCGGATCGCGGTCTCGGGCGCGCGGTCGTTCATGGCGGCCGCGACTGTAGGCGCGGCCGCGTGGGGCGACCGTTCGCCGAGCGTGAAACTTTCGTGGAGCGCGGCCGTCAGGCCGCGGCCGGCGCGTCGAAGACGAGCGTGAAGGCGGTGCCGCGGCCGTCGGCCAGCGGCGAGCGGACGGCGAGCTGCCAGCCCTGCAGATCGCAGAGCCGCTTGGCGATGGCGAGGCCGAGCCCGCGGACGCGGCCGGCGGCCGACGGTGCTTCGTCGATGCGTGCGCCGCGCGGCAGGCGCTCGAAGACGCGCTCGAGCCGCGCATGCGGGATGCCCGGCCCGTCGTCGCTGAAGACGACGGCGCGGTGATCGCCGCTGACGCGCAGCGTCGCCGGCGCAGCGTGCTCGATCGCGTTGCGCACGAGGTTGCGAACGACGGTCAGCAGCGCCTGGCGATCGCCGTCGACGCGCTCGCCCGCGGCGACGTCGACGACGATGCGAAGACCGCTGTTCTCGGCGCGCTCGCCCATCGCCGCGCCGGCGTGGAGGAGCACTTCGCGCAGGTCGAGCGACTCGGCGCCGTGCGAGCGGCCGGCGCTGTACGACAGCGTCGCTGCCGTCGTCTCGACGATCTCGTCGACCGAGGCGACGATGCGCTCGACCCGGGCCTGCTGCGCCGGTGCGAGCGGCGTCTCGAGCGCGAGCAGCTCGGCGTCGGTGCGGATCGTCGTCAGCGGCGTGCGGATCTCGTGGTCGAGGTTGGCGGCGAACTGGCGCTCGCGCTCGACCATCTCGCCGACGCGGTCGCGAAAGCGCTGGAACGTCGCCGTCAGCACGTCGGCTTCGTCGCTGCGCGGCGACGTCTCGAGCGGCTCGCCCGGCGCCGAGCGCGCGATCGTCCGCGTCGCCGCGACGATCGGGCCGACCGCGATCGCGGCGACGCCGCGCGAGATCCAGACCGTCGCGGCGACGCAGACGAGCCAGAGGGTGGCCATCGTGTAGCCGAAGCGATGGACGCGTTCCTCGGCGGCGCTGGCGTCGAGCACGACCGTCAGGCGCCCCTCCTCGGTGTCGGTGATGGCGACGTGCAAGGTCTTGCCGCCGCTGTCGAATTGGTAGAGGCCGGGCGCGAGGCCGCGCATCGCCGCCGGCAACGTTTCCTCGCCGGCGCCGCCGCGCGCCAGCCAGGCTTCGACGCGGATCGAGTCGAGGAGCTTGCCGGTCGGCGTCAACCCGGGCTGCATGATGTGGGCGACGATCTGCTGTACCTCGCGTTGCAGCATCGTGTCGGAGAGTTCGTCTTCCTGCGTGTGCATCGCCAGGTAGGCGAGGACCGACTGCAGGCCGACGAGCAGTGCCACCGTCGCCGTCACCGCCCAGACGACGCGCTCGGAAAGCGAGCGGCGGCGCGCCATCAGTCGGGCCCGCGGCGCTGCGCGACGAGCCGGAGGCCGACGCCGTGCACCGTCTCGACGCCGTCGAAGCCCTGCTCGGCGAGCGCCTTGCGCAGCGTGTGCGTCTGGCTGCGCAGGGCATCGGCCTGCGGCGTCGCGTCGGGCCAGAGCGCCGCTTCGATCGCCTGCCTGCGCAGCAGCTGACCGGGCTTGCGCAACAGCAGCTCGAGGAGCTGCGCGGCCTTCGGCGTCAGGTGGACGAGGGTGTCGCCGACGCGGACCTCGCCGCTGCCCCGGTCGAGCTCGACCGGCCCGAAGCGCAGCACCGGATCGACGGCGCCGCCGCCGGCGCGGTGCAGCAGCGCACGCACGCGCGCGCCGACCTCGGCGAGCGCGAACGGCTTGGTCAGATAGTCGTCGGCGCCGTGTTCGAAGCCGGCCAGCTTGTCGGCGAGATCGGTGCGTGCCGAGATGATCAGCACCGGCGTGCTCGCGCGCAGCTCGCCGCGCAGCCGCTGCAGGAACGTCAATCCGTCGACGCCGGGCAGGCCGAGGTCGAGGACGATGAGGTCGAAACGTTCGACGCTGCAGCGGTGCAGCGCCGCCTGCCCGTTGTAGACGCTGTCGACGGCGAAGCCCTCGCGGTCGAGGAAGGTGTGCAGGTTGCTCGCGATCTGCAGGTCGTCCTCGAC
>DATJIM010000358.1:0-7184 GCA_035493195.1 Caldimonas sp. | reverse complement strand
GCCTTGGCGAGCGGCATCGCCGCGGTGACGGCGAGATCGCCGTGCTCGGCCTGGCGCGGCGTTTCGAACGCAGCGGGAAGCGGATGGCCGGGGCTGACTTCGGCGATCGCGGCGCGCAGCGCATCGAGCAGTTCTTCACGGGCCGCGATCATCGACTCGATTCTACGAGGCGTGTCTCGTGAGCGGCCCGCGTAACGAGAAGTCACTCGCAAGCGTGAATAAGGCAAGGTCGGTGCGTGCGCGGGCGCGCCGCGCGAAGGGCGCGGATGCAAGAATGCCCCGCCACATCTGCGCGCACGATGTCCGCCGCCGCGACCGCCACCGCCGCCCAGGCCGAAGCATCGGCCGGCGATGCTGCGCTGCCGTCGCAGATCGGCAAGTACCGCATCCTCGGGCGGCTCGGCGACGGCGCGACGAGCGAGGTCTTCCTCGGCTGGGACGACTTCCAGCGCCGCAACGTCGCGATCAAGCGGGTGCGCTCGCCGATCGGCGGCGATCCGATCGACGGCCACTATTCCGAGCGGTTCTTCGCCGCCGAGGCCGCCCTGGTCGGCCGTCTGCAGCACCCGAATGTCGTCCAGATCTTCGACGCCGTTCCCGACCCTGCCGGGCCGTACCTCGTCATGGAGTACGTCGCCGGGACCACGCTCAGGCCCTACTGCCGCGCCGACCAGCTGCTCTCGCTCGAGCTGATCGTCGAGATCGGCTTCAAGTGCGCGATGGCGCTCGGCTACGTCTATCGCCAGGGGCTGATCCACCGCGACGTCAAGCCGGCGAACCTCCTCGCCGTGCTGACCAACAACATCATCACCGACGTCAAGATCACCGACTTCGGCAGCGTCCTGAACCTCGGCTCGGACGTGACGCAGATCCACCGCGTCGGCTCGCTCGCGTACATGTCGCCCGAGCAGCTCGACGGCGGCACGATCGACTGCCGCGCCGACATCTATTCGCTCGGCGCCGTCATGTACCACCTCATCGCCGGCCGGCCGCTGTTCGACGCGCAGGTGCAGTCGGCGATGATGCATCAGATCTACAACGTCAAGCCGGCGACGCTCGTCGGTCTGCGCGCCGGCGTCACGCAAGGCCTCGACGACGTCATCCAGAAGGCGCTCGCCAAGCAGCCGGGCGAGCGCTACAACGACTGGGACGAGTTCGCGCAGGCGATCTCGTCGCTGGTGACGACGCAGCAGGTGCCGCGCGGCCAGTTCCAGGGCGTCCTCGACTCGGAGCGGTTCGTGCTGCTGCGCACGCTCGAGTTCTTCGCCAACTTCGGCGACGTCGAGCTGTGGGAGGTCGTGCACCGCGCCAAGTGGCAACGCTTCCACTTCGGCCACGCGCTCTATCGCAAGGGCGAGGAAGGCAACAGCTTCCACATCATCGCGCAGGGCGAGGTCGAGGTCTTTCGCGACGGCAAGAAGGTCGCGCAGCTCGGCTCCGGGACCTCGGTCGGCGAGATGGCGTACCTCGCGCCGAGCGCGGAGCTGAAAAAGCACAGCACCGACGTCATCGTCACCGAGCCGGCGACGACGATCTCGTTCACGCCCGAGACGCTCGTGCAGCTGAGCCCGAACACGCGGCACCTCTTCCACGATTCCTTCATCAAGGTGCTCGTGCGACGTCTGCACGCGGCGCACGAAGCGCTCGCGCATCCGCGCCGGATCTTCTAGCGGCGCGTCAACGCGGCGGCCGCGGCCGCCGTTGTGGAAGCTTGCGTGACCTTGCCGCGCGCAAAGGCCGTGTGGTCCAATTCCGCCGGCTGCCGCGCTGTCGCGTGGCCTCGCACCTCAACCCGGAGACATTCATGAAGCAACTCATCTCGCTGTCGGCGGCTCTCGCGCTGGCGTTCTCGGCCTCGGCGTTCGCCACCTCGCACAAGGAAGCCCCCGGCATGGCGGCCAGCGGCGCGATGGCGACACCCATGGCGGCCGGCGGCAGCTGCACCGCGATGGCGGCGGAGAAGAAGCTCGCCGGCGCTGCCAAGAACAGCTTCGTCAAGAAGTGCGAGGGCGACGCCAAGACCGCGTGCGACGCCAAGGCGGCCGAGAAGAAGCTCGCCGGTGCCGCCAAGACGAGCTTCACGAAGAAGTGCATCGCTGACGGCGGTCCCGCCTAGTCTCCTCGTTCGCCGGGCGCGCTGCGATGGCGCGCCCGCGCGTTCTTCGGTCGGCGTCCGGCGCATGGCGTAAATTGGCGCCATGGAATCCCTGCCGGCCCGGGCGCCGCGGGCCGTGCTCTTCGATGCGTACGGCACGCTGTTCGACGTCTACAGCATCGCCGCTGCGGCCGAGCGGCGCTTTCCGGGCCACGGCGAGCGCCTCGCCGTTCTCTGGCGCGACAAGCAGATCGAGTACACGCGGCTGACGTCGATGAGCGGTCGGCCGCGGTCGTTCCGCGACTGCACCCTCGGCGGCCTTCGCTTCGCGGCGCGCCGCTTCGATCTCGTGCTCGACGACGAAGGCGAGCGCGAGCTCATGGCGGCCTACGAGCACCTCGCGCTCTTCCCGGAGAACCGCGCCGTCCTCGTCGAGCTGCGGCGGCGCGGCGTTCGCGCCGGCATCCTCAGCAACGGCGACCGCGACATGCTCGCCGCCGCCGTCGCCAACGCCGACATCGCCGCGCTCGTCGATCCGGTGCTGAGCGTCGAAGGCAGCGGCCGCTTCAAGACCGACCCCGCGACGTACGCCATCGGCACGCGCGCGCTCGCCCTCGACGCCGCCGAAATCGTGTTCGTGTCGAGCAACTGCTGGGACGCGATCGGCGCGACCTGGTTCGGCTACACGACGCTCTGGATCAACCGCTTCGGCCTGCCGCTCGACGAGCTCGGCGCGACACCTTCGCGCATCGGCACGCGGCTCGACGACGTGCTCGACTTCTTCTCCTCAGAAAGACCCAGCCCATGACGACGACGCTCGACCTTCCTGCCGGGGTGCAGGTCAACGCCCCGATCCTGCCCGGATTCGAGACCATCCTGACGCGGCCCGCGCTCGAGCTCGTCGCCCTGCTGCACCGCGACTTCGACGCCCGCCGCCAGCAGCTGCTCGAGCTGCGGCGCGAGCGCGCCAAGCGGCTCGACGCCGGCGAGCGCCCCGACTTCCTTGCCGAGACCGCGGACATCCGCGCCGGCGACTGGAAGATCACGCCGGTGCCGAAGGCGCTCGAGTGCCGCCGCGTCGAGATCACCGGGCCGGTCGACGCGAAGATGGTCATCAACGCGTTCAACTCGGGCGCCGACTCGTACATGACCGACTTCGAGGACTCGAACTCGCCGTCGTGGACGAACCAGATCCAGGGCCAGCTCAACATCCAAGCCGCGATCCGGCGGACGCTCACCTTCGCGCAGGAGTCGCCCGCCGGAACGAAGACGTACAGGCTGAACGACAAGGTCGCGACGCTGCAGGTGCGGCCGCGCGGCTGGCACCTCGACGAGAAGCACGTCCTGATCGACGGCAGGAGAGTGCACGGCGGCATCTTCGACTTCGCGCTCTTCATGTTCCACAACGCCAAGGAGCTGCTGGCGCGCGGCGCCGGCCCCTACCTCTACCTGCCCAAGGTCGAGAGCCACCTCGAGGCGCGGCTCTGGAACGAGGTCTTCGTGACGACGCAGAACCACCTCGGGCTGCCGCGCGGTTCGGTGCGCGCGACGGTGCTGATCGAGACGATCCTCGCCGCGTTCGAGATGGACGAGATCCTGTGGGAGCTGCGCGAGCACTCGGCCGGCCTCAACGCGGGGCGCTGGGACTACATCTTCAGCTGCATCAAGAAGTTCAAGAGCGACCGCGACTTCTGCCTCGCCGATCGTGCCAAGGTGACGATGACGGCGCCGTTCATGCGCTCGTACGCGCTGCTCCTGCTGCAGACGTGCCACAAGCGCGGCGCACCGGCGATCGGCGGCATGAGCGCGCTGATTCCGATCAAGAACGACCCGGTGAAGAACGCGAAGGCGATGGCCGGGATCATCGAGGACAAGCGGCGCGACGCCGAGGACGGCTACGACGGCGGCTGGGTCGCTCACCCGGGGCTCGTCGAGCCGGCGATGAAGGAATTCGTCGAGGTCCTCGGCGACCGGCCCAACCAGTTCGCGAAGCAGCGCCCCGACGTCCACGTCAAGGCCGCCGACCTGCTCGACTTCCGTCCAGAGAAGCCCATCACCGAAGAGGGCCTCAGGATGAACATCAACGTCGGCATCCACTACCTCGGCGCCTGGCTCGCCGGCAACGGCTGCGTGCCGATCCACAACCTGATGGAAGACGCCGCGACCGCCGAGATCAGCCGCTCGCAGGTCTGGCAGTGGATCCGCTCGCCGAAAGGCGTGCTCGACGACGGCCGCAAGGTGACGGCCGAGCTCGTCCGCCAGCTCGTTCCCGAGGAGCTCGCCAAGATCAAGGCAGGCGGCTTCGTCGGCAAGTTCGACCGCGCCGCGGCGATCTTCACGCAGATGAGCACGCAGGAGGCGTTCGCCGAATTCCTGACGCTGCCGCTCTACGAGGAGATCTGACGCGCGGAGACGCGGTGAAACGACTGCTGAACGCGCTCGCGTGCGCTGCGGCGCTGGTCGCTTGCGCGACGATCGGCCCGCGGCACTCGGGCATCGACCTCGCTGGCGGCGATGCCACGGTGCGGCCGCAGGACGATCTTTACCGACGGGTCAACGGCACTTGGCTGAAGACCGTGCAGATTCCTCCGGACAAGTCGTACATCGGCTTGTGGGAGACGATCGAGGACAAGATCCAGGTGCAGCTGCGCGAGATCATCGAAGGTGCCGCGAGCCGTCGCGACGACGCCGACGCGCGGCGCATCGCCGACCTCTACGCGAGCTTCATGGACGAGGCGGCAGTCGAGCGCGCCGGCCTTGCTCCGCTCGCGCGCGAGCTCGCCGCGATCGACGCGATCGCGTCGACCTCCGACCTCGCGCGCGCGATCGGCCGACTCGACCGTCTCGGCGTCAACGTGCCGCTTGGCCTCTCGATCGAGCAGGATGCGCGCGACGCCCAGCGCTACGTGCCGATCCTCAGCCAGGGCGGTCTCGGCCTGCCCGACCGCGACTACTACCTCGTCACGGACGACGCGAGATTCGCCGCCGCGCGCGCGAGCTACGCGACGTACCTCGCAACGCTGCTGCGGTTGTCGTCGACTCCCGGCGATGCCGACGCGACCGCCGCCGCGGTGATTGCGCTCGAGACCGCGCTCGCGCGCGACCAATGGACCCGCGTCGCGAACCGCGATCCCGTGAAGACGTACAACAAGACGGACGTCGCCGCGCTCGCAGCGCTTGCGCCCGGGTTCGACTGGCCCGGCTGGCTCGTCGCGACGGCGGTCGCGGGCAAGTCGCCGGACGTCGTGGTCGCGCAGCCGAGCTATCTCGGCGCGATGGCGGCGCAGCTCGCGGCGACGCCGCTCGCCACCTGGCGCGCCTACCTGCGCACCCGCCTGCTGCATTCGTTCGCGCCCGATCTGGGCAAGGAGTTCGTCGCCGCGCACTTCGCCTTCGTCGGGACTGCGCTGGCGGGCGCGACCGAGAATCAGCCGCGCTGGAAGCGCGGCATCGCGCTCATCGACACCTCGGTCGGCGAATCGCTCGGCAAGCTGTACGTCGAGAAGCACTTTTCGCCCGAGTCGAAGGAGCGGATCGAGAAGCTCGTCGCCAACCTGCTCGCGGCGTGCCGCGAGAGCATCGCGGCGAACGACTGGATGGGCCCCGCGACCAAGCGTGAAGCGCTGGCGAAGCTCGCCTCGTTCGCGCCCAAGATCGGCTATCCGAAGCGCTGGATCGACTACAGCTCGCTCCAAATCCGCAAGGACGACCTCGCCGGCAACGTCGAGCGCGCGCGCGAGTTCGAGTGGAACCGCAATGTCAGCAAACTCGGCAAGCCCGTCGACCGCGGCGAGTGGTTCATGACGCCGCAGACCGTCAACGCCTACTACGACGCGCCGCTCAACGAGATCGTCTTTCCCGCGTCGGTGCTGCAGGCGCCGCTGTTCGACCCGGCCGCCGACGACGCCGCCAACTACGGCGCGATCGGCGCGACGATCGGCCACGAGATCAGCCACGGCTTCGACGACGCGGGCAGCCAGTACGACGGCACCGGCAACCTGCGCGTCTGGTGGACCGAGGAAGACCGCGAGCGCTATGACGCGAAGACGAAGGCGCTGGTCGCCCAGTACTCGTCCTTCTCGCCGATCCCCGGGTATCACGTCAACGGCGAGCTCACGCTTGGCGAGAACATTGCCGACAACGCCGGCCTCGAGATCGCCTACGAGGCGTACCACCGCTCGCTCGGCAGCAGGCCCGCGCCGGTGATCGACGGCATGAGCGGCGACGAGCGCTTCTTCTACGCTTACGCGCAGAGCTACCGCTCGAAGGTGCGTGAGTCGCAGCTGCTGACGTGGATCAAGTCCGACCCGCACTCGCCCGACGAATTCCGCGTCACCGGAGTCGTTCGCAACCATCCGGCGTTTTATTCGACGTTCGCCGTCCGGCCCGGCGACGGCATGTACCTCGCCCCCGAGGAGCGCGTCTCGATCTGGTAGCGCCGAGCGCCGATCGCACCGCGGTGACAATCGTCGCGGCCTCGACCCCGACCCGCCCGTGTCTTCGACCGACGACCTCCACTCGCGTGCCGCGCTGGCCAAGCGCTTCGGGCCCGGCTACCGCTGGCGCGTGCTCGCGACGGTGATGATCGGCACGGTCGCGTCGATCATGGCGTCGACGATCGTCAACGTCGCGGTCCCCGACATGAGCCGCGTCTTCGGCCTCGGCCAGGACCGCGCGCAATGGCTCTCTGCGGGCTTCATGGGCGCGATGACGCTGTCGATGCTGACGACCCCGTGGCTGCTCGCGCGCTACGGCTACCGCCACACGTACATCGGCGCGGTCGCGCTGCTGATGGCGGGAGGGATCGTCGGCGGCCTCTCGCAGTGGTTCGACCTCGTCCTCGCGATGCGCGTCACCGAAGGCCTCGCCGCCGGCGTCCTGCAGCCGATCCCGGCGATCATCATCCTGCACGCGTTCGCGGCCGGCGAGCGCGGCAAGGCGATGGGACTGTTCGGCTTCGGCGTCGTCCTCGCGCCGGCGGTCGGGCCGAGCGTCGGCGGCGTCCTCGTCGAGTGGTTCGGCTGGCGCTCGATCTTCTTCGTCGTCACGCCGTTCTGCGCGATCGCCATCGCGATGGCGCAGCGCTACC
>DATJIM010000357.1:0-4489 GCA_035493195.1 Caldimonas sp. | reverse complement strand
GCCTTGGCGAGCTTCTGGATCATGTAGGCCAGCTGTCGCCGACCCCAGTCCTCGACGCGGTGCACCTTGCCGCCGCCGGCGGTGACGCTGTTCTTGTAACGTTCCAGCATCGCCGGAACCTGTTCGCTCTGATCGGGATGGATCAGGAGCACGATCTCGTAATGACGCATCGAATCTCCTTGTGGGTTCCGGGAGGAAGCCGCTCGTCGACTTGAAAGTCGCTGCCGGATCGCGTCACGACCGGCGCGGCAAGGAAGGAAAGCCCATGAGTATATCCGATCGGCGCTCCTCTCCGCCCTCGACCGCGGCGCCGTCGCGATGCCGCCAGCGTCGGGGAGCGCGGTGCCATGTCGGCGCGAAGCGGTATTCCTCGACGTTCCCTCGTTACCGGACGTTGCCGGAGGGGGCGGCGGCGGCGCGGGGCGGGCATTACACTGGGGCCAGTCCGGCCCGGCTTCCGCGCCCGGCCGGCGTGGTGGGCACGCGCCCGTCCGCCAGGGCAGCGTGAGGGAACGCTTCCGATGAGCGATTCGAGCAACAGCGGCAAATTCGCGCGCGACCCAGCGCAGCCCGCGGCATCCGGATCCGCGAGTCCCGAGGAGTGGCCGACGACGCGCGCCGAGCCGGCGAGCAAGGACGAGCTCGAGGAATGGCAGGCGACCCGTGTCCAGGCGCGCCAGCCGAGCGACGACGTCTGGCGCTCGGGCTCCCCCTCGGTGCCGCCTGCCGCGGAGCGCCGTGTCGGCCGTTTCGGCGCCGCTGCCGAATCGCCCGACGCCTGGGCGTCGACACGGGCGCAGACGGCGCTTGCCACGCAGCTCTTCGACAACGAGAACGACTACCTCGCCGCCGAGAAGGACGAGATCGGACGCCAGATCGGCAACAACGAGCGCGAGCTCTTCGTCTCGTGCGCGCCTGCCGAGGCGCTGCAGCAGCAGTTCGAGCATCTCCAGCCGAACTTCATCGCCGTCCACGACATCGGCACGTCGTCGTCGAAGAAGCTCCTGTCGGGCATCGCCGCGGCGAGCGGCCGCGCCATGCAGAGGCTCGTCGTGCGCCGGCAGGGCTACGGGACGGCGCTCGCGACGCTCGAGTTCATCGAGTTGCCGACCGCCGACAACCAGGTGCTCCGGCTCTACACGACCGAGTCCGACGCCGACACGACGTCGCGCCATGCGATCGCGCGCGCGCTGCTCGCGTACAGCCGGCTCGGCGTGATCATGGTCGGTGAGCTGCCAGGGCACGCGATCGCGTCGGCGCTGAAGCCGCTGCACGATGACATCATCGCCGGCCCGTGGCCGAACCGGAACCTGCTGCTGCTGCCGCTCGCTTCGGCGAGCACGCTCGTCACGCACGGCCTCGATCTCGGCCGCGGCACCGGCGTCGCGGTGCGCACGACGCCGCAGGTGGCGCGCCCCGCCGATGCCTGGGCGTTCATCACCGGCACCTGGAGCAAGCTGCGCGAGCAGACTCCCGCCGACGGGCGCGCCGTTCCCGAGCTCGGTGCGTTCAAGCCCGCCGCGTACCAGCCGCGTCGCGCGCCGATCGCGACCGGCCTGCCTTCGGGCGACACGCTGCCGATGGAAGACGGCCAGCGGCCCGTCGTCCTGACGATGCGGCCGATGCCCGCGATCTCGTCACCGGCTTCGGCGCCGACGATGCCTGCGACGCTGATCGAGCGCTACGTCAAACAGGTCAGCGACCTCAACGGCGTCATCAGTTGCTGCGTCTTCGACATCCAGACCGGGCGATCGATCGCGCACGCCGGCGCGAATCCAGGCGGCGTCGAGCTCTCGACGCAAGGCACTGCGCTGATCGCAGCCATGATGGCGGCGAGCCGCGGTCTCGGCCTCGGCCACGCCGTTCCCGAAGCGGCGATCACGCTCGGCGGCCACCATCTCCTGCTGCGCAGCGTGCCGCGCAACCCCGGCCTTGCCGTCCACGCCGTGCTCGACAAGGCGAGCGCGAACCTGACCCTCGCTCGTCTGCAGCTGCTGCGGATGGACGCGATGTTCGAAGAGGCGCAGCCGGCCTGACCGCCGCCGCGCGTCAGTGGACGACGCGCTCGAAGGTGAAGCGGCCGTCCTCGTAGTCGACCGGGATCACGTCCTTCGGGCCGAAGCGTCCTTCGAGAATCAGCTTCGAGACCGGGTTCTCGATGTCCTTCTGGAGCGCGCGCTTGAGCGGCCGCGCTCCGAACACGGGGTCGAACCCCGCCTTCGCGATCTGCGCGAGCGCACGCGGCGTGACCTCGAGTCGCATGTCCATCTTCTCGAGCCGCGCCTCGAGGACGCGCAGCTGGATCCGCGCGATCGCCTCGATGTTCTTCTCGTCGAGCGCGTGGAAGACGACGGCCTCGTCGATCCGGTTCAGGAACTCGGGCCGGAAGTGCTTCTTGACCTCGTTCCAGACGGCGTCCGAGATCGCCTGCGAGCTCTGCCCCACCATCTGCATGATCTGCTGCGAGCCGAGGTTCGACGTCATCACGATGACGGTGTTCTTGAAGTCGACCGTGCGCCCCTGGCCATCGGTCAGGCGGCCGTCGTCGAGCACCTGCAGCAGGACGTTGAAGACGTCGGGATGCGCCTTCTCGACCTCGTCGAGCAGCAGCACGCTGTACGGCTTCCTGCGCACCGCCTCGGTCAGGTAGCCGCCCTCGTCGTAGCCGACGTAGCCCGGCGGCGCGCCGATCATCCGTGCGACCGAGTGCTTCTCCATGAACTCGCTCATGTCGAGGCGAATCAGGTGGTCTTCGCTGTCGAACAGGAACGCGGCGAGCGCCTTGCACAGCTCGGTCTTGCCGACGCCGGTCGGGCCGAGGAAGAGGAACGATCCGGTCGGCCGGTTCGGATCGGCGAGACCCGAGCGCGAGCGACGGATGGCGTTGGCGACGGCGCTGATCGCTTCGTCCTGGCCGACGACGCGCTCGTGCAGCTTCGCTTCCATCTGCAGCAGCTTGTCGCGCTCGCCCTGCATCAGCTTCGAGACCGGGATGCCGGTCGCCCGCGCGACCACTTCTGCGATCTCCTCCGCGCCGACCTCGTCGCGCACCAGCCGAGGCTTGCCCGCACCGCTCTGCTGCTCCTTGACCTGCGCTTCCTTGAGCTTGCGCTCGAGATTCGGAAGGGTCTCGTACTGGAGCTTGGCGACCTGCTCGTACGCGCCCTTGCGCTTGAGCTCCTCGATCTGCGTGCGCGTGCGGTCGACCTCCTCGAGCAGTTGGGCCGAGCCCTGCGCCTGCGCCTTCTCGGCCTTCCAGATCTCCTCGAGGTCCGAATACTCGCGCTCCAGGCGCTCGAGCTCTTCCTCGATCAACGAAAGACGGCGCTGCGACGCCTCGTCCTTCTCCTTCTTCACCGCCTCGCGTTCGATCTTGAGCTGGATCAGGCGGCGGTCGAGCTTGTCCATCGCCTCGGGCTTGGAGTCGATCTCGATCTTGATCTTCGATGCTGCTTCGTCGATCAGGTCGATCGCCTTGTCGGGCAGGAAGCGGTCGGTGATGTAGCGGTGCGAGAGCTCGGCGGCGGCGACGATCGCCGGATCGGTGATCTGCACTCCGTGGTGCGCCTCGTACTTCTCCTGCAGCCCGCGCAGGATTGCGATCGTCGCTTCGACGCTCGGCTCGCCGACGAGGATCCTCTGGAAGCGACGCTCGAGCGCGGCGTCCTTCTCGATGTACTTGCGGTACTCGTCGAGCGTCGTCGCGCCGATGCAGTGCAGCTCGCCGCGCGCAAGGGCCGGCTTCAGCATGTTGCCGGCGTCGATCGCGCCCTCCGCCTTGCCGGCGCCGACCATGGTGTGGAGCTCGTCGATGAAGACGATCGTCTTGCCGGCGTCCTGCGCGACCTCCTTGAGGACGCCCTTCAGCCGCTCCTCGAACTCGCCGCGGTACTTCGCGCCGGCGAGGAGCAGCGCCATGTCGAGGACGAGGACGCGCTTGTCCTTGAGCGAATCGGGCACCTCGCCGGCGACGATGCGCTGCGCCAGCCCCTCGACGATCGCCGTCTTGCCGACGCCCGGCTCGCCGATCAGCACCGGATTGTTCTTGGTTCGCCGCTGCAGGACCTGGATCGCGCGGCGGATCTCGTCGTCGCGGCCGATCACGGGGTCGAGCTTGCCGGCGCGCGCGCGCTCGGTGAGGTCGAGGGTGTACTTCTTGAGCGCCTCGCGTTGGCCCTCGGCCTCGGCGCTGTCGACCTTCTGGCCGCCGCGCACGGCGTCGATCGTCGCCTCCAGCGTCTTGCGGTTGACGCCGAACTCCTTCATCAGCGCGCCGGTCGACGTCTTCGAGTCGGCGAGCGCGATCAGGAACATCTCGCTCGAGATGAACTGGTCGCCGCGTTTGCTGGCTTCCTTCTCGGCCGACTGCAGCAGGCCGGCGAGCTCGCGGCCGGGCTGGACCTGCTCGCCGCCTTGCACCTGAGGCAGCCGCTTCATCGCGTCTTCGACGGCGCTCTGCAGCCGGGCGACGTTGATGCCGGCGCGCGCG
>DATJIM010000356.1:0-4469 GCA_035493195.1 Caldimonas sp. | reverse complement strand
TTCTTCCTCGTCCTCGACGGCTTGCTCGTCGCGTCGTGCGCGGTGAAGTTTGTCGAAGGCGGCTGGTTCCCGCTCGTCTTCGGTGCCGGCATCTTCCTCGTCATGGCGACGTGGAAGTCGGGCCGCGACCGCCTCTTGGCGCAGGGGCACAAGGACGATCTCGACCTCGACGCGTGGATCGCGACGCTCGCCGACGAGCGGCTGCCGCGCAGCTCGCGGACCGCCGTCTATGCCGTCGCCGACACGCAGCGCGTGCCGCAGGCGCTGCTCCACAACCTCAAGCACAACCAGGTGCTGCACGAGCGCAACCTCGTCCTCAACGTCGCTTTCGCCGAGGTGCCGTTCGTCGAGCCGGCGAAGCGCGCGGCGGTGACTGCGCTCGGTCACGGCTTCTGGCGCGTCCAACTCCGCTACGGCTTCATGGAAGTCCCCGACGTGCCCGCCGCGCTCGAGCGCTGCAGCGCGCAGGGCCTCGACATCGACGGCTTTCAGGTCTCTTACTTCCTGAGCCGCGAGATCATCGTGCCGAGCCCGCGCGCGACCGTCGCGCGCTGGCGCCACAAGCTGTTCGCTGCGATGTCGCGCAACGCGAGCAGCGTCGCCGAGTTCTTCCGCCTTCCAGACAACTGCGTCGTCGAGCTGGGCACGCGCATCCAGCTCTGACTTGCGCCGCCGGATCCATCGACGGCCTCGCGCGGCGAAACGAGACGACGGGCATAGACTCGTTCTCTCGTGTTCGCACGGGATCGGGACCGCAGGGCCGTCCCGATTCCGCACCGAGCAACACGCATCAGCGTTGGTGCGCCTCGGTTCGGGCGCGGGTGGCGGGTGGCCGATTTCCAGAAGTAGAGAGGAGGGCCGGCCGTTCAGGCCAGGCCCGGGGGACATGGAGGAAATCGGCCACCCGCCGCCCGCGCCCGCGTGCGAACGACGAACCACGAACGACGCGAACCAGAGACAACCCGATGAGAACTCAGAAGACACTGCGCTTCGAAACCCTCGCCGTTCACGCCGGTCACGGGGTCGACCAAGCAACCGGCGCGGTGACGCCGCCGATCCACCTGTCGACGACGTTCGAGCGCGCCGCCGACGGCTCGTATCCACACGGCTGGATCTACGCCCGCAACCACAACCCGAACCGCGACGGCCTCGAAGCGGCGCTCGCCGCGCTCGAAGGCGGCGCGGCGTGCGCGGCGTTCGCTTCCGGCCTCGCCGCCGTGACGGCGGTGCTGCACGGTCTGGCGCCCGGCGACCACGTCGTCGCGCCGAGCGACATCTACCACGGCACCGCGAATGTGCTGAAGCACCTGTTCGCGAAGTGGCGGGTCGACGCGACGTTCGTCGACATGACGAGCGCCGACGTCGTCGCGCAGGCGCTGCGGTCGCAGACGAGGCTCGTCTGGATCGAGACGCCGTCCAATCCGCTCTTGCGCTGCGTCGACATCGAGGCGACCGCGGCGCTCGCGCACCGCGCCGGCGCGCGCGCGGTCTGCGACAACACCTTCGCGTCGCCGGCGCTGCAAAGCCCGCTCGCGCTCGGCTGCGACCTCGCCGTCCATGCAACGACCAAGTACCTCGGTGGCCGCAGCGACGTCATGGGCGGCGCGGTCGTTGCGCGGGTCGACGACGCCGCGTTCGCCGACGTTCGCACGGCGCAGCTCTACGGCGGCGCGATCCCGTCGCCGTTCGATTGCTGGCTCGTGATGCGAAGCCTGCCGACGCTGCCGGCGCGGATGCAGGCGCACTGCGCCAACGCGCGCCGCGTCGCCGAGTTCCTGCAGTCGCACCCACAGGTCGAGGCGGTGCACTACCCGGGGCTCGAGACCAGCCCGTTCCACGCGCTCGCGCGCCGCCAGATGCGCGACTTCGGCGGCATGCTGTCGTTCGAGGTCAAAGGGGGCATGGAAGCTGCGATGGCGGTCGCCGCCGCGGTCGAGATCTTCACCCGCGCGACGAGCCTCGGCGGCGTCGAGAGCCTGATCGAGCACCGCGCGTCGATCGAAGGCCCGGAGAGCAAGACGCCGCAAGGGCTGCTGCGGGTCTCGATCGGCCTCGAGCATCCCGACGACCTGATCGACGACCTGGCGCAGGCGCTCGCGCGCGTCGGCTGACGACGCGCGCGATGGCCTCGCCAACCGGCGCGTCGCGATCGACAGACGTCGGACGCGTCCGCGCCGCGCTCGCGCTCGTCGTCGTCGCGCAGTGGCTCGGCACGTCGCTCTGGTTCAGCCCCGCCGGCGCCGCCGACGGATTGATGGCCCGGCTTTCCATCGGAACCGCGGCGTTCGGCTGGCTGATCGCAGCGACGCAGCTCGGCTTCATCGCCGGCACCGTCGGCTACGCCGCGACCGGCACCGCCGACCGCTTCGCCGCGAGCCGCATCTTCACGCTCAGCTGCGTCGTCGGCGCGACCGCCAACGCGGCGCTCGTTGTTCCCGGCGTCGACTTCGCGTCGGCGTGGGCCATCCGCTTCGTCGTCGGTCTCTCGCTCGCCGGCATCTATCCGCTCGGCATGAAGATGATCGTGCAATGGGTGGGCGCGCGTCCGGCGGCTGCGCTGGGCTGGCTGGTCGGCATGCTGACGCTCGGCACCGCGATGCCGCACGGCGTGCGCGCGAGCGACGCGGCGTGGCCGTGGCAGGCGGTCGTCCTCGCGTCGTCGGCGTTCGCGATCGTCGGCGCCGCGGTCGTCCATGCGCTCGGCGATGGTCCGCACGGCGCCGTGCCACGCGCCCGCACCGATCTCGCCGCCGGCATCCACGGCGTCCGCGCCGCATTCGCGGTGCCGGCGTTTCGCGCGTCGGCGCTCGGCTACTTCGGCCACATGTGGGAGCTCTACGCGTTCTGGAGCGCGGTGCCGTGGCTCGCGGCACCCGTCGTCAAGGAGCTCGCGCGCAGCCATGGCGCGGCGCCGACGGTCGCGCTCGTCAGCTTCGCCGTCATCGCCGCCGGCGCGTTCGGTTGCATCGCCGGCGGGCAGTGGAGCAGGCGGATCGGCAGCGCCCGCGTCGCCGCGATCGCGCTCGCAGGGTCGGGTGCGATGTGCATCGTCTATCCGTTCCTCGCCGACGTCGCGCCCGCGGTGCGGATCGCGGCGCTCGTCTTCTGGGGCGTCTGCGTCGTCGCCGATTCGCCGCAGTTCTCGGCGATGTCGGCCGAGAACGCCCCGCCCGAGTGGCTCGGCAGCGCGCTCGTCGCGCAGAACGGGATCGGCTTCGCGATCACCGTCGTGAGCATCGTCGTCCTCGCGCACGCGCTCGTCGCGTGGGGCGTCGCTGCGGTCTGGCTGCTCGCGCCCGGGCCGCTGCTCGGCCTCGTCGCCCTGCGCCCGCTGCTCGTTCGCGACGTCACCGCGCGCGTTTGCTGAGCGTTGCTCGGCGCCGCCGTCGGCGCGCCGGCGCATCAACGGCCAGCTTCGCGGACGAAGTCGCCGTTGGTCGTGCTGCGCGTCCCCTTCAGGTGCAGCTCGATGTCGGACCGCCGTCTGCCGACGGTCGCGATCGCCTCTTCGATCTGCTCGGGAGTGGCGTCGAGCTCGTCGGCGAGGCGCTCGATGTCGTCCTTGTCTCGGGTCGACGTGGCGTTGGCGTCGCTGGTCATGGCAGCTCCGTGGTCGTGTTTTCCGAGCGGCAGGGGCAATCGACGTGCGCAGCGTGGAGGCGATCGCCGCACCCCCCGCACGATCGCGACGCCGGGTGTACCGTTTGCTCTTTCGGGGTGCTCGCCCCGGGCACCGAAGGATCACCGATGGCCGTGGACCGCAGTACGCAGCGCACGCCGAGCCCGCCGCCGACGCGCGGCGCTGCAGGAACGGGGGCGCCCGCAGGTGCGCCGCCCACCGGAGCGGGCCAGCGCAGCATCCCGCCGCGGCGCGCGTGGCTGACGTTCGTCGCGCTCCTCGTCGTCAACTACCTCGTCGTGCGTGCGCTGTTTCCGGGCGAGGACGCCGGCGTGACGATTCCGTACACCGCGTTCAAGGACGAGGTCGCCAAGGGCAACGTGCAGGCGATCTACAGCCAGGGTGCGAGCATCGAAGGTCGCTTCAAGAGCGCGGTCACGTGGCCGCCTGCGGGCGCGGCGTCGGCCGCGGCGGCGTCGGCACCCGCGCATGGCGGCGGCCTCTTCGCGGCGGCGAGCGCGCCGCGCACGTCGACATCGTTCACGACGACGCTGCCGGCCTTCGTCGGCCCCGGGCTGGAGACGTTCCTGATCGAGCACAAGGTCGAGATCCGCGCCGTGCCGATCCAGGGCAGCCCGCTCGCGCAGTTCCTCTACGGCTTCGGGCCTGCGCTCCTGCTCATCCTGTTCTACGTCTGGATGTATCGGCGCGCGCAGCAGCTCGGCGGCGGCCTCGGTGGCGGCCTGCTCGGCATCGGCAAGAGCCGCGCGCGCCGCTACGACCAGGAGTCGGGACCGAAGGTGACGTTCAAGGACGTCGCCGGCATCGACGAGGCCGAGAACGAGCTCGT
>DATJIM010000355.1:0-5066 GCA_035493195.1 Caldimonas sp. | reverse complement strand
TTGCAGGTGCAGGCCGCGCAGCACGCCGCGCGCAGAGCGCGAATGGTTGTCCTGGACGAAGCGCACCGGCTCGCCGATCGCCTCGGTGAAGCGCCGCTCGTTGAAGCTCTCGAGGAAGAAGCCGCGCGAATCCGCGAACACCCTGGGCGCGAGGATCAGCACCCCGGGCAGCGCGGTCGTCGTCACCTGCATCAGAACACCCGGCTGTCGGCCACCTGGAGAAGATAGCGCCCGTAGCCGCTCTTGACCATCGGCTGCGCCATCGCGCACAGCGCATCGCGGCTGATCCAGCCGGCGCGAAACGCGACCTCCTCCGGGCAGGCGACCTTCAGCCCCTGGCGCTTCTCAAGCGTCGCGATGAACTGCCCCGCCTCGAGCAGACTGTCATGGGTTCCGGTGTCGAGCCACGCGTAGCCGCGCCCGAGCAGCTCGACCGCCAGGTCGCCGCGCTCGAGATAGCGCGCGTTGACATCGGTGATCTCGAGCTCGCCCCGCGCCGACGGCTTGATCGACGCTGCGATCTCGCAGACGTCGGCATCGTAGAAGTAGAGGCCTGTCACCGCGTAGCTGCTCTTCGGCGCCTTGGGCTTCTCCTCGATGCTGAGCGCGCGGCGCTGCTCGTCGAACGCAACGACGCCGTAACGCTCGGGATCGTTGACGTGGTACGCGAAGACCGAGGCCCCGCTCGCGCGCCGCGTCGCCGTCTCGAGCATGCGCTGCAGGTCGTGGCCGTAGAAGATGTTGTCGCCGAGGACGAGCGCGCTCGGCGCGCCGCCGACGAAGCTCCGGCCGAGGATGAACGCCTGCGCGAGCCCGTCGGGGCTCGGCTGCACGCAGTACGAGATCGAGATCCCCCATTGCGCGCCGTCGCCGAGCAGCGACTCGAAGCGCGGCACGTCCTGCGGCGTGCTGATGAGGAGGATGTCGCGGATCCCCGCGAGCATCAGCGTGCTGAGCGGGTAGTAGACCATCGGCTTGTCGTAGACCGGCAGCAGCTGCTTGCTGAGCGCGAGGGTCGCCGGGTGCAGGCGCGTCCCCGATCCGCCGGCGAGGATGATTCCCTTGCGGTTTGCGGTGCTCACTCAAGGCTCCTTCGGTGCGGTCAGCTCGTCGACGACTCGATCGACGCCGGCTTGCCACGGCGGCAAGGTGAGCGCGAACGCGGCGCGAAGCCTGGTGGTATCGAGGCGCGAGTTCAACGGTCTGCGCGCCGCCTGAGGATACGCGGCGCTCGTGATCGCCTCGATCGCAGCGTCGGCGACGCGCACCGGCGCCCCGCGCTCGCGGGCGCGCGCGATCGTGTGGCGCGCGACGGCGTTCCAGCTCGCTTCGCCGCTCGCGGCGACGTGGTACGTGCCGCCGAGCTCGGGTCGGGACGCGGCGCGCAGGATCGCGTGCGCGGTCACATCGGCGATCAGCTCGGCACCGGTCGGCGCGCCGATCTGGTCGGCGACGACGCGCAGCGAATCGCGCTCGCGTGCGAGGCGGAGCATGGTGCGGACGAAGTTCGAACCGCGTGCGGCGTGGACCCAGCTGGTGCGCAGGATCAGGTGCCGGCAGCCGCTCGCCTGCACGAGCTTCTCGCCCTCGAGCTTGCTGCGCCCGTAGGTGCCGAGCGGCGCCGTTGGGTCGTCCTCGCGCCAGCCGGTCTCGCCGCTGCCGTCGAAGACGTAATCGCTGCTGTAGTGGACCAGCCATGCGTGGCTGGCGTGGGCCGCGCGCGCGAGCGCGCCAACCGCGGTGGCGTTGACGAGCCTGGCGAGGTCCGGTTCCGACTCGGCGCGATCGACGGCGGTGTATGCCGCCGCATTGACGATCCACTGCGGCGCGACCGCGCGAACGGTCGCTGCGAGCGCATCGGGATCGCCCAGGTCGCCGCCGCTCCGTCCGAACGCGACGACCTCGCCGAGCGGCGCGAGCGCACGCTGCAACTCCCAGCCGACCTGGCCGTCCTTGCCGAGCAGGACGATCTTCAAGGAGCGCGCTGCCCGTAGTTGGTCGACAGCCAGGCGCGGTAGGCGCCGGTCTGGACGCGCTCGACCCAGTCGGCGTGATCGAGGTACCAGCGCACCGTCTTGCGCAGGCCGGTCGCGAACGTTTCCGCGGGCCGCCAGCCGAGCTCGCGCTCGATCTTCGAGGCGTCGATCGCGTAGCGGCGATCGTGGCCCGGCCGATCGGCGACATGCGTGATCAGGCGCGCGCGCGGGCCGGCGGGGTCGGGGTGCAGCTCGTCGAGGAGCGCGCAGACGGCGTGGACGATGTCGATGTTCGGCTGCTCGTTCCAGCCGCCGACGTTGTATGTCTCGCCGACGCGACCGCGCGCGAGCACTTCGCGGATCGCGCTGCAGTGGTCGCGGACGTACAGCCAGTCGCGCACCTGGCGGCCGTCGCCGTACACCGGCAGGGGCTTGCCGGCGAGGGCGTTGACGATCATCAGCGGGATGAGCTTCTCGGGGAAATGGAACGGGCCGTAGTTGTTGCTGCAGTTGGTCGTCAGCACCGGCAGACCGTAGGTGTGGTGCCAGGCGCGCACCAGGTGGTCGCTCGCCGCCTTGCTGGCCGAATAGGGGCTGTTCGGCTCGTAGGCGTCGGTCTCGCGAAACGGCGGGTCGCTCGGCGACAGGCTGCCGTAGACCTCGTCGGTCGAGACGTGGAGGAACCGGAACGCCGCCTTCTCGTCGCCGCCGAGCGTCGACCAGTGCCCGCGCGCTGCCTCGAGCAGCGTGAACGTGCCCTCGACGTTCGTTCGCATGAAGTCGGCCGGGCCGTGGATGCTGCGGTCGACGTGGCTCTCGGCGGCGAAGTGGACGATCGCGCGCGGCTTGTGCGCCGCGAGCAGCCGCTCGACGAGCGTGCGGTCGCAGATGTCGCCGTGGACGAAGACCTGGCGTGGATCGCCGTCGAGCGAGCGCAGGTTCTCGGTGTTGCCCGCGTAGGTCAGCTTGTCGAGGTTGACGACCGCCTCGTCGCTTTGCGCCAGCCACTCGAGGACGAAGTTGGAGCCGATGAAGCCGGCGCCGCCGGTGACCAGGATCATGGGAGCTCGCGCGCCGGAAGGCTGTTCAAAAGCTGAACGCGCGAGTGTATCTGTGCCATCCGCCGCGAAAGCCGGGAGCCCTTGCGCCAGTCACGCCGGAAGCCAGGCGCGATAATTGCGTCATGAATCCACCGAACGGCGCGCCAGTCGCGCCCGCGGGCGAGCCGGTCTCGCCCGCCGCCTCCGGCAGCGCAGCCGGCCCCGCCTCCCTTCAGTTCTCCTCGGTCGGCCTGGCGCCGGTCCTGCAGAGCGCCGTCGCCGCCCAGGGCTACACGACGATGACGCCGATCCAGGCCAAGGCGATTCCGATCGTCCTCGCCGGCCGCGACGTCATGGGTGCGGCGCAGACCGGGACCGGCAAGACCGCGGCGTTCTCGCTGCCGCTCCTGCACAAGATGCTGCCGCACGAGAACTCGAGCATGTCGCCGGCGCGCCATCCGGTCCGCGCGCTGGTCATCGCGCCGACGCGCGAGCTCGCCGATCAGGTCGCGGACAACATCAAGGGCTATGCGGCCCATTCGAAGCTGCGCGTCGCGGTCGTCTTCGGCGGCATCGACATGAAGCCGCAGACGCTCGAGCTGAAGCAAGGCGTCGAGGTGCTCGTCGCGACGCCTGGGCGGCTGCTCGACCACATCGAGGCGAAGAACTGCGTCCTCAACCAGGTCGAGTACGTCGTCCTCGACGAGGCCGATCGCATGCTCGACATCGGCTTCCTGCCCGACCTGCAGCGCATCCTCTCGTACCTGCCGAAGCAGCGGCAGACGCTCCTCTTCTCGGCGACGTTCTCGCCCGAGATCAAGCGTCTGGCCGAGAGCTACCTGCAGAATCCGATCCTGGTCGAAGTGGCGCGGCCCAACGCGACGGCGTCGAACATCGAGCAGCACTTCTACAGCGTCTCGACCGACGACAAGCGGCGCGCGGTGCTGAAGCTCCTGAAGGAGCGGCAGATCGCGCAGGCGCTCGTCTTCGTCAATTCCAAGATCGGCTGCGCCCGGCTCGCGCGCGCGTTCGAGCGCGACGGCCTTCGAACGAACGCGCTGCACGGCGACAAGTCGCAGGACGAGCGGCTGAAGGCGCTCGACGCGTTCAAGAAGGGCGACGTCGACGTCCTCGTCGCGACCGACGTCGCCGCGCGCGGCCTCGACATCGTCGACCTGCCCGCGGTCTTCAACTTCGACGTCCCGTTCAACGCCGAGGACTACGTGCACCGGATCGGCCGCACCGCGCGCGCCGGCGCATCGGGGCTCGCGATCACGCTCGTCGCGCGCGAGGACGCGCGCCTCGTCTCCGACATCGAGAAGCTGCTCGGCAAGAAGCTCGAGATCGAACCGCTCGAGCTCGACGAGGACCGCCGCCCGCCGTTGCGCGACCGCGCCCGCCGTGACGACGACCGCGAGAGCGGCGACATCCGCGCTGCGCGCGCGTCGCGCGAGGCACGCTTGGGCGGCGGCTCGCGGCCGTCGCGAGAGGCCGCGCGCAACGACGATCCGTTCTTCGATCGTCCCTACGAGCCTTCGTCGGCGCCGAGCGATCCGGCGTGGGAGAAGCCACCTGCAGCCGCGGCCCGCGTCTCGCCGAACATCAAGACGAAGAAGAAGGTCGCTGCGCTGTTCGGCGCCAAGGTGCCGGCGCCAGCGGAAAGCTGACCGAGCGTCAGCGCGCGAGCCAGGCGAACACTGCCGGTACGTCGGTCGCGATGCTGCCGGGCTCCGCGCGCCAGTTCGCCACCGGTGTGCTTCGCGTCGACTCGCTCGTGAGCGTCAGGCCGACGCTCACCGAGAGCACCGTCGTCGGCTGAAGCTGCGCGACGAGCGCGGCGAGCAGGGCCTGGTTGCGATACGGCGTTTCGATCGCGACCTGCGTCTGCGCGAGTCGCCGCGACACCGACTCGAGCTCGCGAATGCGCTCGCTCCGCTCGCCGGCTTCGACCGGCAGGTAGCCGACGAACGCGAAGCTCTGGCCGTTGAGCCCGCTCGCGGCGACCGCGAGCGCGATCGAGCTCGCGCCCGGCAGCGCGACGACGCGCAGC
>DATJIM010000354.1:0-2967 GCA_035493195.1 Caldimonas sp. | reverse complement strand
GAAGCCGGTCACCTCGACGACCGTCGCGAGCCCGATCGGCACGCCGAGACGAAGCAGCGCCGCGAGGCTCGAGCGCAGCGGCCGCGCCAGCGGAGTTCCGGTGCCGAGGCCGAAGCGACGGTAGAAGGGATCGACCCGAAGCAGCGACAACGCGCCGGCGAGCTGGCACCACATCACGATCGCGGTCGCGAGCGCGCAGCCGACGACGCCGAGCGCCGGAACGCGCAGCTCGCCGAACGGCGTCGGCAGCGCGACGCCGAAGACGAAGAGCGCGCTCAGCGGCACCTTGAGCGCGAGCCCGCCCATCTGCATCGCCATCACCGCCTTCGGCCGCGACACGGCGACGTTGAAGCCGCGAAACGCGGTGAAGACGAGCGCCGGCGGCAGCGCGAAGACGAGCCAGCCGAGATAGCTGCGAACGCGCGCTGCGACCGCAGGCTCGGCGCGCGAGAGCGCGAGGAACGGCTCGGGAACGAGCAGGACGAGCGCGCCCGGAATCGCGAGGAAGACGGCGAGCCACACCGCCTGCTGCAGTTCGTGGCCGGCCCGTTCGGCTTTGCCGGCGCCGAACAGTTGGCCGGCGATCGGGCCGATCGCGAGGACGATTCCCATCAGGCCGATGAAGACCGAGATGTAGACCGCCGCGCCGACCGCGAGCGCCGCCAGCTCGGTCGCGGTCGTTCGCGCGACGAGCACGGTGTCGACGGTGCTGAAGGCAAGGACCGCGACCTGGCCGACGAAGACTGGCCACGCCAACGGCGCGATGCGGCGCATGCCGTGGCGCAGGCCGAGCCGCGTCATGCGGCAGCGGCGGGGTCGGCTTCGGTCGGAACGGCGGCCTTCTCGGTGGCGCGCTCGGCGTAGTGGTTGAAGCGCCAGGCGGTGCCTTCGCAGGTGATGCGGCGCCACGTCGCGCGCTTCTCAGCGGGCGTCATCTCGGTCCAGCGCTGCACTTCGAGGAAGGTGCGGCCGCAACCCTTGCAGACCGCGTCGCCCTGGCTCGTCGAGCAGATCGCGATGCACGGCGCGTCCGGCGTCGTCGCGTACCACGCGAGCCAGGCGTCATGTGCAGCGGCGGGCATCGATTCCTCGTCGCACTCGACCTCGTGGTAGTAGACGAGGAGCGCATAGACCTCGGCGAGCGCGCGCACTTCGGCGCACGCGGTGATGCCGTCGGGCGACGGCCGCCGCTCGCGCCACCAGTTGATGGCCGATTCGATGTCGGTGATGTGCAGCGCGGCCACGGGGGCGACGAGGATAGCGCGGCAGCGCACACGCAGTGCGCCGCGCGCCGACCGCAGCGCGCGCTGCCGTTCGCGTCAGCGCGACGGCGGCGCGGCCGGCGGCGGCGTCGTCGGCGGCGGGCCCGGGCTGTCGCCGGGGACGATGATGATCGTCGGCTTGCCCTTCGTCGTCGTCGTCGTCTCGCGCAGGATGCCGCCGCCCGCGACGCTGCCCGACGTCGTCGTCTTCTGGTTCGGAGCGTTCGCGCCTTCGATGCGCGCCAGGCAGTCGGCCTTGTCCTTCGGCGGCAGCGGATTGCAGCGATCGATCGCGTTCTGTCGCGCCGAGCCGTAGTTGTCGAGGCGGTTGTGCTTGCGCTCCTCCTGGGCGGCGCCGGCTTCCTTCAGGCAGGTCGCGCGGTCTTCGGCGGTGCGGCCGGTGTCGCAGTCGGCGCGGTCCTTCGCGTAGGTCGACTTGGCTGCGGTCTGCGCGGCGTCGGCGGCGTGGGCAGGTGGACCGGCGAGCGCGGCGGCGCAGCCGACCACGATCAGTCCGGTGAGCGATGCGATGTGCTTCAGCATGGTCGTCTCCGATGCACGCGACTGCTCGACCGGCAGTGCGGCGTGGCAAGACGTTACGGCCGCGGCGGGGTGGCCAGGCGTAGGACGGGACCGCACCGGCGCGCCGCCGAACTGCGCGTTACAGGGTGGCGCGGCGGCCGGCGAGAATGCGGCGAATCGCTTCTTGCGCGCAGATGCCGACCGATCCGTCACCGTTCTCCTTCGTTCGTCCGGCGCTCCGCCCGCCGGCTCGGTGGCGGGGCTTTTCGCTGCTCGAGTTGATGATCGTGATCGCGATCATCGTCATCCTCGCGCTGATCGCCCTGCCCGGAGTGCCCGACAAGCTGATCCGCGACCGCATCAGCGAGGCGATCAAGCTTGCCGACATCGTCAAGCCGCCGATCGCGACGGCGTGGAGCACGACCGGACAGCTGCCGGTCGACAACGCCGCCGCCGGAATGCCGGTCGCCGACAAGATCGTCAACGACATGATCAGCTCGGTCGCGGTCGAGTCGGGCGCGATCCAGATCACGTTCGGCAACAAGGCCAACGTCGCGATCAACGGCAAGGTGCTGAGCCTGCGCCCTGGAGTCGTCGCCGACGCGAAGATCGTTCCGATCACGTGGGTCTGCGGCAACTCCGACCCGCCGGGAGGCATGACCGTGCGCGGGCTCAACAAGACGACGGTCGCCGAGCGCTACCTCCCGCTCCCGTGTCGCGCGGCGCACGCGCCGTGACGGCGTTCGACCCGCCGGGCAGCGACGGGTCCGGCCTGCGCCGCGCCGGCAAGGAGTTGCTCTCGCTCGCTCTGATCGAGGCGCGCAACCACACGTTGCGCTGGGCTGCCGCGCTCGAGGCGGGCGAGGGCGGCCGAGCGCTCGTCCTCGACGGCGCGCCTGCCGACGCGCTCGCCGAGCTCGACCCGCCGCTCTGGACGTTCGGCCACATCGCTTGGTTCCAGGAGCGCTGGATCGCGCGCAACGTGCAGCGCGCGCGTGGCGAGGCCGCGGATCCGGCGCAGCCGCGGCTGGCGTCGATCGTCGCCGAGATCGACGCCTGGTACGACCCGGCCGAGGTCGACCGCCAGCGCCGCCACGGGCTCGCACGCGGCGCGCTCCCCGACCTGCAGGCGACGCGCGCCTACCTCGTCGAATCGCTCGAGACGACCCTCGAGCTGCTCGCG